>CAUWMY010000077.1:0-1649 GCA_963560155.1 uncultured Collinsella sp. | reverse complement strand
TATCGCGACCCACATAGGAGGCGAGGCGAGCGCACAGGTAATTGCCCAGCAGGGCACCGCCGCTCGCGCAGCAGCACGCAACGAGCATCTTAAGGCCCTGACCGATGATGAAATCTGTGTTCCCGCTGGTCACGCCCTGATTGATCATGCCGGCGAGCATAGTGGGGACATACAGCGTGCCCGCTACGTCCAGCAGCAACGCCGCGAGCGTCGCCGCAACGAGGGCCTTATATGGTTTGATGGTTCGCAACAACAGTCTCATACGCACGCTCCCCTCCCGGCCGCCCCCGCAGCCAGACATGTACACCTCTAGTCAATACCAATCCTACCTGAACAACCGGGCATCGCGGGTGGCGACAAACGTCTCAATTTGCACCGACTTACCGGTCGGGGGCCCGGCGGGGCCGGGAGGCGGCGGGCCGGCGGGAGGCGGCGGGCCGGCGGGAGGCGGCGGGAGAAATGGTCGGGATTTGCCTGACTGTAGCAGCGCGGCGAATCCCGACCATTGTCAGACGGCTTTCAGCTGAAAAACGGTCGCGAAACGCCAGGCTGTAGCAGAGTGGAAAATCCCGACCATCCTGGGAAGCCCAACCCGATTGTTTTGGTCGCAAAATGCCAGGCTGTTACAGCGTGGCATTTTGCGACCACTTTCAAACGGTATTCGGCCGAAAAACGGTCGGAAAGTGCTACGCTCCCGCAGCCTGGCAAATCTCGACCGTTCAGAGAGGCCCAACGGAAGGAAAACCAACAGAAGGAAGTCCAACGGAAGAAAGGGGCCGCCCGACGGCGACCCCTGCAAACGCGATGGATTGTTCGCGTGGCGCGCGGTTACTCCTCCGCAGGCTCCTCCTCGACGAGCTCCTCAACGGACTCCTCAGCCTCAACGGGCTCGGAGCCGGGGCGCACCCAGCCCTCCTGGATGGACTCGTAGAACGTGGCCCCATCGGCGAGGTCGTGCACGCTCTTGCCGTCGAGCCAGGGCAGCTCGACCAGCTCGGGCAAGGTGGTCACAAGTTCGGAGCAATCGACGAAACGGCCCTTGTCATTCAACTGCTCGCAGTCCTGCACGCGCCAATACCCATCGGTGTGGGTGACATAGTACTCATGGCCGTCGACGTCCATGAACACGCGCGTCTTAGAGCGGAGGTAGGACAAAAGCCCCTCGAAATCCAGGGAGATCTCCTGATCAGCCTTCATTCCCATGATTGGCTCCTATCTGTCGGGCACCCGGCACCCAATAGCCGGGCGCGTGCATAACCGATAGTTCCATCTTTCCCGCCTTATACCTATATTGCGAGTAAAACTTGGTGGGCGGCTGTTTTGTTCGAGCAGCGGCATGCATATCGGCTCGGGCTTCTTGAATAACCCTCTCGGACGGCGAATTGGGGGCCGCCTCGCAAGCCGATGAGGCGGCGACGAGCACGGGGGCCGCCCGCGGCTACATATCGATTTCGAAGTCCTCGCCGATGACCCTGTTCGTGGTGTCGCGAATCCAGCCCAGGGGATCCGGCAGGCCGGCGAGCAGCTCGTTGGCGCGCGCCTCCTCGTCCGTGTAGCCCCTCACGGTGCGCACGGTGCTGTCACCGTTCTCCCAATGCTCGATGAGCGGGGTCCATTTCACCTCAACCACGCGCACGCGACGCTGGGGC
>CAUWMY010000076.1:0-1654 GCA_963560155.1 uncultured Collinsella sp. | reverse complement strand
ACGCCTTCGACTCCGATCCGGATTCCATAACGCCCGAGCACGAGGTCGACGTTGCGATCTCCCTGCTCTCGCGCTTGCCGCGCATCGCCGCGTTCGCACACACGTTCCGTAGCGCCCAGGTGAGCGGCCGGCGAGCCTCGGTGCCCGTGCCCGAGCCGGGGTTCTCCACGGCCGAGGCGATCCTGCAGATCCTGCGCGGGGAGGGGGGCTACACGCATGAGGAGGCGATGCTGCTCGACGTCATGCTCATGCTCCACGCCGAGCACGGCGGCGGCAACAACTCGACCTTCACCTGCCGCGTCCTCTCCAGTTCCGCCACCGATGCGTATTCGGCCTACGCGGCGGCCATCGGCTCGCTCAAAGGCCCCCGCCATGGTGGCGCCAACGCCAAGGTGGTCGCGATGCACGAGGATATCCGCGCCCATGTGAAGGATTGGGAGAACGAGGACGAGCTCGCCTCCTACCTTGAGAAGATTCTGCGCCGCCAGGCCTTCGACGGCAGCGGCCTCATTTACGGCATGGGGCATGCGGTCTATACCCTCTCCGACCCGCGCGCCGTGCTGTGCAAGCGCTATGCCCGCGGCCTGGCGCACGCCAAGGGGATGGGGGAGGAGTTCGAGCTGATCGAGCGCATCGAAAGACTCGCCCCGCAGGTGATGGCCGATGTGCGCGGCACCACCAAGCCCATCTGCGCGAACATCGACCTGTACACCGGCTTCATCTACAAGATGCTGGGCATCCCCGACACGATGTTCAGCCCGCTGTTCGCCGTGGCGCGCACTGCCGGTTGGGCGGCGCACCGCATGGAGGAGCTCATCTGCGCGCACCGCATCATCCGCCCCGCGTACCGCTCGGTGCTTGAGTCGGGCAGCTACGTGCCGCTGGCTGAGCGCAAGGGCCGCCGCGAGTGCTTGGCGGGGTAGGTCCTCGCATAAGGCGCGCGGTGAGGCACGCCGCCCCCATGCGCCCGTGGACCTTTTGTGCACGTTCGCTGGTGCGCGGTGCGTGTGGTAGCATTGACAAGCTATTTTGACTTGGTCGGAAACCAAGTCACCCCTTTGTCCTGGTCGGTAACCAGGACGTGACCAGAAGAGGAGCCCTGCCATGAAGTCTGGCATCCATCCCGAGTATGTGGAGTGCACGGTGCGCTGCAGCTGCGGCAACACCTTCAAGACCCATTCCACCAAGTCCGAGATCCAGGTCGAACTCTGCAACGAGTGCCACCCGTTCTACACCGGCCAGCAGAAGTTCGTCGACACCGGTGGACGCGTCCAGCGCTTCGCCGACAAGTTCGGTGGCGCCGCCCAGGCCGCCCTCGAGCGCGAGGCCGCCAAGAAGGCCGCCAAGCAGGCCGCTGCCGAGGAGGCCGCTGCCAAGAAGGCCGCCGAGCGCGAGGCCAAGCTCGCCGAGAAGGCCAAGCGTGCCGCTGAGTACGAGAAGAAGGCCGCTGCCGAGGCCGCCAAGAAGGCCGAGGAGGCTCCTGCCGAGGAGACCGCCGCTGAGGCCGAGGTCGAGACCGAGGCTGCCGCCGAGTAGCTTCCGTCCTTGTTGACGTGCTCATGAGACCCCGCACCTATTCAGGTGCGGGGTTTTTGCATAGGGGCTTGCCTAGTTTAGGGACCGGAAAGGCTCTAGAATTAGGCCATGAGCAGCA
>CAUWMY010000075.1:0-1718 GCA_963560155.1 uncultured Collinsella sp. | reverse complement strand
TGCTCATGGCCTAATTCTAGAGCCTTTCCGGTCCCTAAACTAGGCAAGCCCCTATATTTATGCCACAAATTTGGTTGCCCAATCGACGAACGCTTTTGCCGACAGACGCAATGGGTTGAAAATAAAAACCGATTTACTCGCATTTCATTCAGGTCTACCTGCGGAAATTTCAATCTCATTGGCTTATCCGAGGGGCTTGTAAACGCATAACCGCAATGTAAGGGATCTGCGGCATCGCCGCTCACCGAAAAACCCGGAGGCGCAATGCCACCCGGGGTCCGTCACGTCGCAGATATGTCGCTTCCCTTACAGCTCGCAAGCCGCCTTGTAACCGGCCTCGATGGCGTCGCGCAGGTTGCCGCACTGCTTTGAATCACCCAGCACGTGGCAGGCAAAGCCCGCCTCGGTCAGTGCGTCGGCGAGTACGGTGTTGGGACGGTAGCCCAACGCGAGCACCAGGGTGCCGGCGCCCTGGATCACGTGCTCCTCGCCGTCCTTCTCGTAGGAGATGGTGTCCTCGGTCACGCCCGTGAGCTTGGCCTCGGTGAGCACGTGGACGCCCTTGTCCAGGATGCGGGTCACGAGCACCGCGCGACCGGCACCGCCCTCGTTGGCGGCGAGCGTCTTGGTCATCTCGATGAGCGTGACGTCGCGGTTGGACGGCGCAAGGTCATTGACCAGCGGGGCCAGGTAGTCGGCCGTCTCGCAGCCCACGGAGCCGCCGCCCACGATGACGATCTTCTTGCCCGGGAACGCGCGGCCGGCCAGCAGGTCGTCAGCGGTCATGACCTGCTTGAAGCCCGTCATGAAGCCGGGGACGATGGGCTCGGCGCCATAGGCCAGGACAACCTCGTAGCCAGCGAAGTCGCGCTGGATGTCCTCAGCGGTAAGCTCGACGCCCATGCGCACGTCCACGCCTACCTCGGCCAGACGGCTGAACTGGTACTTGATCACGCGGGTGAGCTCCTGCTTTGCCGGCGGGACCGACGCGATGCGCAGCTGGCCGCCGGGCTGGTCCTGCTTATCCACGAGCACCACGTTGTGGCCGCGGCGCGCAGCGATGTACGCAGCCTCCATGCCTGCGGGGCCCGCACCCACAACAAGCACGCTCTTCTTCTCGGCGGCCGGCTCAAAGCCCGCCTCGTCGTGCTCGACATCCGGATTCACCGTGCAGGAAATGGGCTTGCCGAACATGATGCCGTTCAGGCAGCGCAGGCAGCCGATGCAGGGGCGGACCTCCTCGGCGCGGCCCGCAGCGGCCTTGTTGCAGAACTCGGCGTCGCACAGGTTGGCGCGGCCCATCATGCAGATGTCGGCGGCGCCGTCCTCGATGAGCTCCTCGGCGATCCAGGCCTCGTTGATACGGCCCACGGTGGCCACGGGGATGGTCACATGCTTCTTGATCTCACGCGAGAGGTCGGCGTGGCTGGCCTGCTTGGTGCCCGCGGCAGGAATCGCGGAGCCGCGCTTGATGGTGGTGCCGCCGGAAACATGGATCATGTCGACGCCGGCCTTCTCGAGGCGGCGAGACACGTAGATCATGTCGTTGAGGGTGAGGCCACCGTCCGTGTACTCATCGCCGGAGATGCGCACGTCGATGATGAAGTCCTTGCCGCAACGCTCGCGAATCTCGGCGATGACCTCCAGCAGGAAGCGCATGCGTGCGTCCAGGCTGCCGCCGTACTCGTCGGTGCGCTTGTTGTACTGAGGCGAGAGGA
>CAUWMY010000074.1:0-1733 GCA_963560155.1 uncultured Collinsella sp. | reverse complement strand
AGCGTATTCTTCACCGCAAGGTGCAGCGTGGCTCCATGAAGGGCCAGGCCAAGGGCAACACCGAGCTCCATTTCGGTGAGTACGGCATCGTCGCCCTCGATCGCCATTGGATCACCAACCGTCAGATCGAGGCCGCTCGTATCGCCATGACCCGCTACATGAAGCGTGGCGGTAAGGTCTACATCACCATCTTCCCGGACAAGCCCATCACCAAGAAGCCCGCGGAGACCCGCATGGGCTCCGGTAAGGGTAACCCCGAGGAGTGGGTGGCCGTCGTCAAGCCGGGTCGCGTCATGTTCGAGATCGCCGGCGTGTCCGAGGAGATCGCACGCGAGGCCCTGCGTCTTGCCCAGCACAAGCTGCCGATCAAGACCAAGATCATTACCCGCGCTAAGAACGGGGAGGACAAGTAATGAAGCCCGCAGAGATTCGTGAGCTTTCCGACGAGGCCCTGGCTGAGAAGCTGAAGGATTGCCGCGCCGAGCTCTTCAACCTTCGTTTCCAGATGGCCACCAGCCAGCTGGACAACACCGCTCGCGTGAGCGCCGTGAAGAAGGACATCGCTCGTGTCCTCACGGAGCAGCGTGCCCGTCAGATCGCAGCGGAGAAGTCCGCTGCCACCGAGTAGTTGTAGGAGTAGATAATGGCTGAAGCAACTGAGCGCAACGCGCGCAAGGTCCGCCAGGGCGTCGTTACCTCCATCATGGGCAACAAGAGCATTGTTGTAACCACCACGGAGCGCAAGCGTCACCCCAAGTACGGCAAGATGATGACCAGCACCAAGAAGTTCCACGTCCATGACGAGGAGAACACCGCTGGTGTCGGCGATACCGTTCGTATCATGGAGACCCGTCCGCTGTCCGCCACCAAGCGTTGGCGTCTCGTCGAGATCATCGAGCGCGCCAAGTAAGCTTGTCGATGTAAGTTTTCCGGTGATGTGCGCCCGTCTGGATACCTCGGGTATTCGCCAAAGGCGGTCGCACCTCTCGCCGGCCTAGGTTCGGAAAGGTTCCAACCATGATTCAGATGCAAACCATGCTGAACGTTGCCGACAACTCCGGTGCGCGCAAGGTTCGTTGCATTAAGGTGCTGGGCGGCTCTAAGCGCCGTTACGCCGGCATCGGTGACGTCGTCATGGCCGCCGTCCAGGAGGCCACGCCTGGCGCGAACGTCAAGAAGAAGGATGTTGTCCGCTGCGTCATCGTGCGCACCGTGAAGGAGGTCCGCCGCAAGGACGGTTCCTACATCCGCTTCGATGACAACGCCGCCGTCGTCATCAACAAGGATGGTTCGCCTGTCGGCACCCGTATCTTCGGGCCCGTCGCTCGCGAGCTTCGTGACAAGAAGTACATGAAGATCGTCTCGCTCGCACCCGAGACCCTCTAACGTAAGGGAGAGACCACTATGTCTATGTCCATCAAGAAGGGCGACAAGGTCGAGGTGCTCTCCGGCAAGGATCGCGGCAAGCAGGGCGTCGTCCTGCGCGCGCTGCCTTCCGAGGGCAAGGTCATCGTCGAGGGCGTCGCCGTCGCCAAGAAGGCCGTCAAGCCCAACGGTGCTGGCCAGCAGGGCGGCATCGTCGACAAGGAGATGCCGATCGACGTCTCCAACGTCATGCTCATCTGCCCCGAGTGCGGCAAGCGCACTCGCGTTGGCCACGAGGCCGGCGAGCTCGACGGTCACAAGACCAAGCTCCGCATTTGCAAGAAGTGCGGTCACAAGTTCTAAGATCT
>CAUWMY010000073.1:0-1789 GCA_963560155.1 uncultured Collinsella sp. | reverse complement strand
GCGAGCCTTGCCGCCGCACGGGTCCTCGAGCGCATCGGCGTCCACGTCGACCGCGTCTCTGTCGGCACTGCTCTCAACCGGCGCTCCCCTGTCGGCGCGGCGGCCCTCGTGTGCAGCGTTATCGAATACACCGTGAGCGCCCTGCTCGAACGGCTCGCTGGTGCGCGGTTTTGGGATTACTCCAAGTTTCCCTTCAACATCAAGGGAAGGGTCTGCCTGTATGGAGCCGCGCTCTTCGGGGCCGGTGCGGTGATCGTCTGCCGCGTCGCCGAACCCGCGCTCCTCGCCGCGATGCAGCTCATCCCCTCCCTCGCGCTGAAAGTCAATGCGCTCGGGTGCGCCGCGTACATCGCGATCGACACCGTGTTCGCCGTAGTGAGCTGGCGCCAGCTCTCCCAAAAACTCGAATTGTTGCGCATCGAGATCGCCGACAAGTTCAACGACTCCCTCAAGGACGCTTCCACCTCGCTGATCGACAAGGTGCCCGTCCCGATATTGGATTCGGCCGCCGAGCTCAAGGCACGGAGCCGGGCACTCAATTCATGGCTCACCGACATGTCGGACGGCACGTTCGAGGCCGTTCGCGGAAGGGTGGAGCTCCCCTCTTTCATCGCCGAGGGGACGCGCGGGCTGAGATTGGTCGCCCGCCACGCACATGGCATCGCGACGCGCACCGAGAAAGCCGCCCCCGAGAAGCTCAAGACCATGATGACCCGGCGCGAACTGCGCTTCTTTAACGCATTCCCCGAGATCAAGCTGAAGTCGTACGAGGGCGTCATCCGCGCAACAAAGCTCAAGGAGCGTGCCCGGGAGCTGTTCCATAGGGACTGAGCAGCGACAAAGCTGAACCGATGACGAGCCGTCAAGGCGCACCCAGATGAGGATGCCAGGCGTTCTTTGCCGACAAATTCTGCGCCGCCATTTTCTGCGCCGCCATTAACACGGACCTCGACGATACCGGCACGCTGCGCGCCTGGGCCCCTCTTCGACACGGAGCCCAAAGAGGAGTTCGACGAGTACACCTCGCCGCGGATCTCCGTCTATCTGATGGCATGCGGATGCTAGACATCTTATTTTTCAACCCTCTGTTCTTGACGATTTTCCATAGCCATCTACCAGCTGCTTTACAAAAACTTGTTTATTATTAGGGAGACGTGATTATTAGAATCTTGTATTGTTTGACCCTCCCCTGAAAGGAGAAGATATGAGGACCATCGTTGTTGGGGACATGCATCAGAAGCAACATCTGGTCTTGCCGATCGTGGACAACGCCATCCGGTTCCTCGGCGCGAAGCGGGTCGTGTTGCTCGGGGATTATTGCGATGACTACAGCCCCGACAGGGACGAGACCGACGCCGAAAAGCTGCTCAGAGGGCTGGAATACCAGGTGGATTGGGTCGACCGCACGCGCAACCGCGGCATGCAGGTAGACGTCTTGCTGGGAAACCACGACATGCAGTACCTCATCGAGCGCCAGGGCCCCGGCACCAACCTGAACTGCATCATCCCCGTCCGGCGCCTGCTCGCCCAGATGAACGTGCGCATGGCTGCCGCCGTCGACGGATGGCTCGCCACGCACGCGGGCCTCACCAGCCAGTTCGCGGACATCGTTCTCGAAATCGATGTCGAGGCCGAGCCTTTCGGCGAGCCGTCGTATTCCGCCGAGTCGCTCGCCGCCCAGCTCAACGCTGCATTTGACCACGCGCTGACCGAGATGTTCGATCATGGTAACGATTGTGTTTAGTCAAGTCTGATTTTCGGTTTTGAGCACAGATTTCTTTCGGGTTCC
>CAUWMY010000072.1:0-1943 GCA_963560155.1 uncultured Collinsella sp. | reverse complement strand
CGCCGAGACGACCGGAGCACTGGATACGGATGCCCTTGGCGCCGGCCTTGCGGGCGGACTGGACGGCCTTGCGCATGGCGCGACGGAAGGCGACGCGGCCCTCGAGCTGCTCGGCGATGGACTGAGCCACCAGCACGGCGTCGAGCTCGGGACGCTTGACCTCGATCACGTCGACGGACAGGTTGCCCTTGGAAACGCCTGCGACCTTCTCAAGCTCAGTGCGGAGACCGTCGATCTCGGAGCCCTTCTTGCCGATGACGACGCCGGGGCGAGCGGTGAGGATGATGACCTTCACCTTGTCGCCGGCGCGCTCGATCTCAACGCGGGAGACCGCGGCGCGGGCGAGACGCTTCTCGAGGAAGCGGCGGATCTCGATATCGTTGCCGAGAGTCTTAGCGTAATCCTTCTCAGCGAACCAGCGGGAGCGCCAGTTCTCGGTGATGCCGAGGCGGAAGCCAGTGGGATAGACTTTCTGACCCATGACGCTTAAGCCTCCTTTCGAGGAGCAACGACGACGGTGATGTGGCTCGTGCGCTTCAGGATGCGGGAAGCGGAGCCCTTGGCGCGAGGACGGATGCGCTTGAGCGTCGGGCCCTCGTCGACATAAGCGGCCTTGACGACCAGGTCGTCGGCGCGCATCTGGTTGTTGTGCTCGGCGTTGGCCACGGCGGAGCGCAGGACCTTCTCCACGTCAACGGCGACGGAGCGCGTGCAGAAGTGGAGGATATCGAAGGCCTGGGCGACGTTCTTGCCGCGGATCAGGTCGATCACGAGACGAGCCTTACCGGGGGAAACGCGCACGTACTTGGCCGTGGCGCGGACCTCACGGGTCTCGGTGGAAGTGTTAGCCATTTACCTAAACCCCCTATTTGGCCTTGTGCGCACGGAAGGTACGGGTGGGCGCGAACTCGCCCAGCTTGTGACCAACCATGGACTCGGTGACGTACACGGGAACATGCTTGCGGCCGTCGTGAACGGCGATGGTGTGACCGACCATCTCGGGGAAGATGGTGGACGCGCGGGACCAGGTCTTCACGACGTCCTTCTTGCCAGCCTCGTTCATCGCGATGATACGCGAGAGGAGGCGCGCCTCTACGAACGGGCCCTTTTTGAGACTTCTGCTCATAAGTGCTTTCTCCTAACGGGTATCGATTACTTCTTGCGACGACGGATGATGAGGTCGTTGGACGTCTTCTTCTTGTTGCGGGTGCGGTAGCCCTTGGACGGGGTGCCCCACGGAGAGACGGACGGACGACCGGAGGTGTGCGAGCGACCCTCGCCACCGCCGTGCGGGTGATCGACCGGGTTCATGACGGTACCACGGACGGTCGGGCGGACGCCCATCTTGCGATGGCGACCGGCCTTACCGATCACGATGTTGGCGTGCTCGGCGTTGCCGACCTCGCCGATGGAGGCGCGGCAGGTCACGAGAACGCGACGCATCTCGGAGGAAGGCATGCGGATGATCGCGTACTTGCCCTCCTTACCCATGAGCTGGCAGGCGGTACCAGCGGAACGGGCGATAGCAGCGCCCTTGCCAGGCTGGAACTCGATGGCGTGGATGAGGGTACCCACGGGAATCTCGGACAGCGGCATGGCGTTGCCCGGCTTGATGTCGGCGCCGGCACCGGAGATGACGGTGTCGCCGACCTTGAGGCCCTTGGGGGCCAGGATATAGCGCTTCTCGCCGTCCACGTAGTGGAGCAGGGCGATGCGGGCGGAGCGGTTCGGGTCGTACTCGATGGTAGCGACCTTGGCCGGCACGCCGTCCTTGTTGCGCTTGAAGTCGATGACGCGGTACTGGCGCTTCACGCGGCCACCCTGGTGGCGCATGGTGATGCGACCGGCGTTGTTGCGACCGGCCTTGACCGGCAGCGGCTCGAGAAGGGACTTCTCGGGCGTGGTGCAGGTGATCTCGGAGAAGTCCGCGATCGTCTGCCAGC
>CAUWMY010000071.1:0-1949 GCA_963560155.1 uncultured Collinsella sp. | reverse complement strand
TCGTGTTCCACCCGCTCGGCATGGGTGAGATCGAGAAGATCGTCGACATCCAGCTTGCTGACGTGCGTCGCCGTCTGGCCAAGGAGTGCATGACGCTTACGATCGAGCCGCGCGCCAAGCGGCTGCTCGCTGAGGGCGGGTTGGACCCCGTGTTCGGCGCCCGCCCGCTCAAGCGCCTCATCCAGCGCGAGGTGGTCGACGCGATCGCGCGCGCCATCATCGACGGCCGCGTGCGCGAGGGCGACGAGGTGAAGATCGACGTCGACGAGGATGGTTCGTTCGTCGTCGTGTAGGAAATGCCGCATTGACGATGGGCGCCGGTTGCGTGCTGCAGCCGGCGCCCGTTTTTGGCTGGCATGATGCGCGAGTTGAGGTATAGAAGCAGCTGCAGCCGCTATCGTATATCCTGCTGGTACAGAGAACTGAAGGAGTGTCGGCCCACGTGCGCTCGCGCGGAGGGTCGGCCTTTGCGAGGGGAGGGCTCATGGTCGAGCCGCAGAGGACGGGCGAGGAAACTCGCGTTCCGGAGTACGACGATCCGTGCATCCGCGCGGAGAATGAGGACGATGACGGTTACGATCCGTATTCCGATCGTCGTCCAGATCCTGAGCCCCTGTTCGAGCGCGACCCGTGGGCGTAGCGGCCGCATGATGGGATCGGCAGAAAACCTCGAGGGTGTTCGCGGGGCGTTTTCGCAAGGTGCGCGGGCGGCCGATGCGCGGCCGGTCGTTGGACGCTTCGCCCCGTCGCCGACGGGTCGCATGCATTTAGGGAACGTCGCGGCTTCGCTTTTGGCATGGCTTTCGGTTCGCAGCCAGGGCGGCAAGCTCGTGCTGCGCATCGAGGATCTGGACGACCGTGCTCGCAGCGGCCCGTGGGCCGAGTTGCTCATGGACGATCTGCGCTGGTTGGGGCTCGAGTGGGACGAGGGTCCGTATTACCAGACCGACCGACTTGACCTCTATGAAGATGCGCTGCGGCGGCTCGATTCGCTTGGGCTGGTATACCCCTGTTTTTGCACGCGGGCCGAGCTCCATGCCGCGAGTGCTCCTCATGCCAGCGACGGCACGCCCGTGTATGCGGGGACGTGCCGGAATCTGACGCCTGGGCAGGTGGCGGAGCGCTCGGCTGTTCGGCCGCCCGCGATGCGCCTGATGGTGCCTGCGGAGGATGGCTCGGATGCGCTCGCCATGGCATCTCGCACGCCCGTAGCCTCGGCGTCGCGCACGGTGAGGTTCACCGACCGCACGTACGGCGTGCATGTCGAGGACCTTGCACGTGAATGCGGAGACTTTCTCGTGCGGCGCAGCGACGGCGTCTTTGCCTACCAACTCGCCGTCGTAGTGGACGATGCCGCCATGGGTGTCACGGAGGTCGTGCGGGGCTGCGATCTATTGGGGTCGACGGCGCGCCAGCTGTATCTGCAGGACATGCTCGGCTATGGGCATCCCGAGTATGCGCACGTTCCGCTGCTGGTGGCGCCGGACGGACGGCGCCTGTCCAAGCGCGATCGCGATCTTGATATGGGGGAACTGCGTCGCCGCTTCGGCACGTCCGATGAGCTTTTGGGGCGCCTTGCGCATGCGTTGGGCCTGAAGCCCGGCCCCGCGCCCTGTTCCGCGGCACACCTGGTCGAGGGATTTGGCTGGGACCAAGTGCGAGCGCACCGCGATAACTTCGTGGTGGCTCCCGGTTTCCTGGGCTGAGCGCCTTTTATGTTGGAGCAGCGGTTCCTGGGTTTCTTGGGCTAGTTTTGAATTGTTGCGTTTACGCCCTGGTCAAGCCCGCGGAAGTGCGTTATCATCGTCTGGCTGTTCCGGAGAGCTGACCGAGAGGCCGAAGGTGCTCGCCTGCTAAGCGAGTAAGGGCCGCAAAGCCCTTCTGGGGTTCGAATCCCCAGCTCTCCGCCAGTGTGAAATGAGAAGCGAGTCCATGTGGCTCGCTTTTTT
>CAUWMY010000070.1:0-2127 GCA_963560155.1 uncultured Collinsella sp. | reverse complement strand
GCCTCGTAGCGGCCTCCCGTTGCGTCACGCCCACGGCGTTGTGACGTCTCAACGCCGCCGATATGCGGTCGATCGCGCGGCGCCGATCTTCTCGATCAGACCTTCCTGCTGCAGTTTTGAGAGGATGCGCTCCAGCGTGCGCTGGCTCATTCCAGGGTTGGCGTCCATGATCTCCCGCTTCGTGGCCGAGCCGATCAGTCGGTCGAAGAACATGCGGACAGCGTCTTCGTTGCTCGCGGGGACGCCCGCAAGCGAGAACCTGTTGGCGAGTTCCCGATAGCAGGCGTCGATGATGCCGAGCATGTAGGTGACGAAGGGGGTGTAGTCGCCCTTTCCCTCCCGCCAGCCTTGGGAGCTTGCGGCAAGGGCTTCGTAGTAGGTCTCTTTTGTGCGCTCGATCTCCTTCTCGATCGAGACGTACTTTCCCACGTCGTAGCCGGATCGATACATGAGCAGCAGCGTGAGAAGCCTGCTCATGCGCCCGTTGCCGTCGTTGAACGGATGAATGCTCACAAAATCGAATACGAACACAAGGGACACAAGCAGGGGGTCGTACGTGCCAGCGTCCATCTGCTTGCGGTATTCCTTGCAGATGGTTTCGACAGCGGCGGGTGTCATGACTGCCGGTGTGGGAACAAAGCGCGCGACGAGCTTGCCTTGCGCGGTGCGCTCCGCGATCACATTGTCTGAATCCTTCCACGTGCCTGCGTGGGAATCGCCCGAATAGCGGTACAGGTCGCGATGGAGTTGCAGAATCACGCCGGGGGTGATCGGGATGTCATCATGGCTCTCGTGAATGAGGTCCAGAACATAGCGATAGCCGGCGATCTCGCGCTCGTCACGGTTTCTTGGTTCGGCCTTATCGAGCATGAGTTCGCGCAGGCGCTTGTCTGAGGTCGAGATGTTCTCGATCCTGTTCGATGCACTCGTGCTCTGGATCTTGGCCACTTCCACCAAAGCGGCGAAGTGGTCGGGGTGAGTGCGGGATAGCAGAGATGTTTTGCCCTTGCATTCGCGGATATTCCCAAGAGCGGAGACGACCTCGGGGGTTATGAGGCTGCCGAGCGCTCGGTTGTAGTCGAATTGAGCCATAGTATCCTCGCCATTTTCGTAGTATCTTAGCCAATTGTACTTCAGTTGGCGAAGATATCCGGTTATTGGCGAGGATTTAATCAGCCCAGCTTGGCGGTCTTTTCGATTTTGCCGCCAACACGGGCCATTGCTTTGTGTCCGGGCGATCATGGTCGGTGCCTTTAGCCAGTGGTGATTTTGCCTATGGTAAAGTGTTGGCTGTGGACCCGCCATGCCTATCTTTCGGTGCCTGCCGAGATGACGCAAACTTTGGCGGGTGTTTTTGTTTGCGTGACAAGCCCCACGGCAATAGACCAAATGCCCCGCGGGCGCTGTCAAAGAGTTTCTTCGCTGTCTTTGAAACTTCTGGGTTGTCGAATTTGCGAGCGACGAGCTCAAGAATGCAGGGGAAACAGCCGCCTGGGCCAAGACGAAGTCGGTGCTTTTGGCGAACTCGCTTCGTTTTATTCCGAGTCCCCGCCCTGACCACCGGATTCATCAACGAAGGCGCTGGCCGCGCTCATGTGACCCCTCAATGCAAAATGCGGAGGGAAACCCCTCCGCGACTTGGAGGAAACGTCTATGTGACGTCTCCAATTTATCTATACCACGTCCGCCATGGGTTCATGCACTGGAATAGCCGCCCATTTGTGGCTTTTGAAGCAATTGAGCGATTTGGCCATGTAGCTTTGAAATGGGACCTAGGTAGGGCCTAACGCCAGACCTTCAACGCCTTGCCTGCAAGCCATTCGGCACGATCGGCGATGCCGTCCTCGTCCCAAGATTCCTTCTCCAGGGCGCCGGCCATTGTCGCAAGGCCGGCGGCGCAAAGGGCAAGGCCGTCCTTGTATCCCTTTCCTTGCTTCTTGGTGGTCCAATCGGCGTCGCGGATAGAGGCGTTGAGCGAATGTGTGATGATGGCAAGGTTGCCGAGCGTGAGGAGCTTCCTGTCCCTTCGCGTGGCAGCCTCATCGTCGAGGGTTCCCCATTTGTTGCGCCACTTCTTGGGCATCATGTGCTCGAGGGTGTACTGGTTGAACCCGAGCAGGGCCGTGC
>CAUWMY010000069.1:0-2694 GCA_963560155.1 uncultured Collinsella sp. | reverse complement strand
CCGACGCCCAGTTCGCCGGCTCCTCCTCCGTGCCTGCGCACGTCGACATGATGGGCCTCATCGGCATGGGCAACAACCCCATGGTCGGTGCCACCGTCGCCTGCGCCGTTGCCGTGAACGCCGCCATTAACGAGTAGCATTCGCGCCGCACGCATAGACTCGGCATGATAACGGCCGCCACCTTCGGATGGCGGCCGTTTTGCTATCCACGATTCCGCATCACGAGTGGCGCGATTTTGCCGAAAAACGATGTTTCGCGACACTGGTGATGCGGACTGAAAAAGCCACGGGCTGCAAGACGCTACAACTCCGTGGCGCACTCCCCCGCCTTCATGGCCACGACGCCGCGAATGCCCTGCTCGATCATGCTGTCGACGTCGATATCCGTATAGAAGGCGATATGCTGCGTCAGGATGACGTTCGGGAACTGGCGCAGATACGCCATGTTGCGGTTGGCCAAGATGTCGTGCGTGCGGCTCACGTGGTAGATCCCGTCCTCCTCGGGGAAGACGTCCATGGCCAGGGCGCCGATCTTCTCGCTCTCGATTCCCTCGACCAGCGCGTCGACGTCCATGAGCTCACCGCGGCTGACGTTCACCAGCACCACGCCATCGCGCATCTTGGCGATCGCCTCGCGGTCGATGATGCCACGCGTGGAGTCCATGAGCGGGACGTGGACCGTCACGAGGTCGCTCTGGGCGTACAGTTCATCGAGCCCCACATAGGCGACGTCACCGCGACCGGCGAGCTCCTCGCTGGGGAACGGATCGTACGCGAGGATCTTGCAGCCGAACCCGCGCAGATAGTCGATGACGGCGCGACCGATGCGACCCGTCCCCATGACGCCCACGGTGAGGGTGCGCAGCTCGCGACCGCGCAATCCGGCTAGTGAGTAATCGTTGACCTGCTGTCGCCACATTGCGGGCTTATAGTTGCGCACAGCCATGAGCATGAGCATGACGGCGAATTCCGCCACGCCATACGGCGGATAGGTCGTGTTGCACACATGGATGCCGAGCTCCTTGGCTGCATCGATGTCGATATGGTTGAAGCCGATGCTGCGCGTTGCAACATACCGAACCCCTCGATCGTGCAGCTCGCGAAGCATGTCCGCATCCAACGGGCTCTTGTTGACGATAACGACTCCCTCAGCGCCATCCAGCGTATCCAGCGTCGCACTCGTGAGCGTGTCCGCAGACCAAGTCACCTCGCAGCCAGCGGGCAGTTCACCGACAACACGCTCATACGCCGCGCGCTCGTCATCGCGTAATTCGAAAACCTTGATCTTCATATCATCCATCCCATCGTCGGGCCGTCTCGTGATGGCAGCACTATACCCGATGCGTGGAGGGCCGGATCGCCGCGTCACAAAGGCAACGCACCGCCCTTCAAGACGAGGCCTCGTCCACATGCTGCTCGCACCAGCCACAAGGCGCAATCGACCGTTCATGGGCATTATGAGAGCCCCACCGAGGCCATCTGTTGTCTTACGACGGCATGACCCCTACGCTTTTGAATGAACGCGAGAAGGGATCAACATGCGAGAAGAGACCGACGTCCTCGTGATCGGCAGCGGCATCGCCGGCATCACGGCGAGCATCGAGGCGGCCCGCAACGGGGCGAGCGTCACATTGGCGTGCGCGGGCCCGCTTTTCGGCGGGTCGAGCTTCTATCCCGGCACCTGGGGCTTGGGGCTCATCGGACCGATCGATGCGGAAGACGAGACCGACCTCATCGCAACCATCGAAGATGTCGGCTGCGGCGTGGCCAACCCCGTCCTCGTCGAGACGTTCGTACGCGGCATTCGGCCCTCCATCAGCTGGCTTGAAGATGAACTGGACGTCGAACTCAAGCGCCCATCATGCCCTGAAAGCGCACGGGAGGCGACGTTCATCCCCTGCTTCGATCATAAATGCCGCATGTGGCGCGGCATCACCCGCGATTCCCTCGAGCGAGCGGCGAGACGGCACATCGACGATCTCGGTATCAGCGTTCTCGAGCGCTGCGAGCTCATGGAGCTCATTCGAGGCCAGAACGGCGCGCCTGGCGGCGCTGGCGGCCTCGATAATGACGACATAGTCGAAACCGACATCATCGACAATGGAGGCGGCATCGCAAGCACCCCCGATAGCGACATCATGGCATGCAGCCAAGATTCGGCCCAGTCACCTGTCGTCGGAGCCATCCTGTACGACGCCTCCAGCGCCTCACTGTTCATCCAATCGGCGCGCGCTATCATTCTCGCCACCGGCGGCACGGGCGGTCTGTTCGAGCGCAGTCTGACATCGCGCGACGTCCTAAGCTCCGCGCACGGCATCGCCCTGAATGCGGGTTGTTCACTTGTCAACATCGAATTCATGCAGATGATGCCTGGCCTGGTCGAGCCCGTTCGCGGCGTGGTGTTCAATGAGAAGACGTTTCGCTATGCCATGTTCGACGATCCAAACGGTGTCCTCCCCGCGAATCCCGACGAGCTCGCCGATTTACTCGAGACTCGCTCCGGACACGGGCCCTTTACCTGCCGCCTGCACGACGAGGCCGTCGACCTCGCAATCGACGCCGCGGGTAAGAGGGGAATATCGGTTCGCTTCGATTTCCCAAAGGAGCATATTCCGGAAGGGGCTTGCCTAGTTTAGGGGCCTTTCTCGGAGTTCCCTCAACATGAACTTGTACATGTCCTGACCTCTCATGTTG
>CAUWMY010000068.1:0-3150 GCA_963560155.1 uncultured Collinsella sp. | reverse complement strand
CGATGTCGTTGGCCTCGGCGGGAGCCTGAGTGGCCATGTAGATGGCCTCGGCCTTCGTGGCGATGCCCCACTCGTAGACGTTCTTGACGGCGTCCTTCATGTTGAGGATGGAGCCGGCCAGAGAGCCGCCGTCCTTCAGGCGGGCGGTGCCGCCGGCAACGACAACGGGCAGCTCGCCCAGGAAGTAGTCGCCATCGGGCATGCCACCGGCGCACATGCAGTCGGTGATGAGCGCGACGTGCTCATGGCCCTTGGCGTGCATCACGATGCCCGCGGAGATGGGGTTGACGTGATGGCCGTCGCAGATGAGCTCGGAGAAGGACTTATCCTGGCTGGAAAGGGCGGCGCCCACCATGCCGGGCTCGCGGTGATGCAGGCCGCTCATGCCGTTATAGGTGTGGACGAAGACCTTGGCACCCGCGTCCAGGCAGGCCTGAGCCTGCTCGCAGGTGGCGGCGGAGTGACCGAGGGCCACGACGACGCCGGACTTGACGGCCTCAGCGGTGAACTCGACGGCACCGTCGTACTCGGGAGCGACGGCGATCTTCTTGACGAGGCCGTGAGCGGCGGTCTGCCAGGCGTTCAGCTTCTCCATAGTGGGGGCGGAGAGGTAAGCCGGGTTCTGGGCGCCCTTGTACTTCTCGGTGAAGAAGGGACCCTCGAGGAAGATGCCCTGGATGCGGGCGTGCGGCGTCTCGTCGCCGGCCTCGACGTACTCGGCGACGGAGGCGCAGGCGCGCTCGAGCTGCTCGGTGCTGGCGGTGAGCGTGGTGGGCAGGTAGCTGGTCACGCCGTTGCGGAGGATGCCACGGGACACCGCGGCGACGCTCTCGGCCTTGCAATCCATGATGTCGTGGTCGTCGAAGCCGTGGATATGGGTGTCGACGTAGCCGGGCGCGATCTCGTGACCGGAGTAGTCGCGAATCTCGCAGTCGGGGGCCTCGGTCACATACTCGCCGAAAACGCCGTCCTCGACCATGAGGTAGCCGCCGCGAGCGACGCGGGTCGGCAGGTAGAAGGCATCGGCTTTGATTGCATAGGTGCTCATGTGTTCTCCTAACACGAATTTGATGCACATATTGCGGTTATACCCAAAGGCATGATGGTCGTCCGCCCTAACGAAAGCGGATTTCGTACATGACATGCCGCTTTGCCTATGGCCTCGCAGCTTTGCCTATGGTTTTCTTCCGGTTGGGAATTCGAAACGTCAGAATTTCATAGGCGATTCCAGACCCCCCATAGGCAATCGGGCGCAAAGCAAATGGTGCAATCGGGGTACGTCCCCAATTGCACCATGACGCTCAGTCCTTGAAGGCGATTAGGCCTCGAAGGGATGGATGGTCACGCCCTTGACGACGCGGTTCACGGTGCCAGACGGGCTGGGGGTGTCCGGGGTGTTACCCACGCGCACGGAGTTGAGCAGGGAGATGACCTGGGCGACCATGACGAACGGCAGGGCCAGGTAGCCCTCGGGCAGAGCTTCACCGTCGAAGGTGAAGGAGGTGCCGTCGAACTTGGTGGCGCCGTCCTGCTGGATGGCGATGGTCTTGGCGGCAATTCCGTCGCCGTTGATCTCGTTCAGGATGTCGAGGTCGTACTGACGGGTGTACTCGTCGTTGTTCATGTACACGAACACGATGGTCTTGTCGTCGACGAAGGACTTCGGTCCGTGACGGTAGCCCATGCAGGAGTCCCAAGAAGTGGCGACGAGGCCGTGGGCGAGCTCGAGGATCTTGAGCTGAGCCTCCTGAGCCAGACCCACGAAGGAGCCGGAACCCAGGTAGGTCACGCGGTTGAAGTCACCGGAGAGGAACTCGGCGATCTCGGACTCGCGAGCGACGACGTCCTCGCCCAGCTTGGCGGCAGCCTCGACCCAAGCGGTCTTCTGCTCAAGGGAGGCGGTGTCGAAGATGAGGGTGGAGAGCAGGGTCATGCAGCTGTAGGAGCCGGTCATGGCAAAGCCCTTGTCGTTGGCGCGCGGGATGAGCAGCGTGAGCTGATCGGCGTCACCCTCGGACTCGACGGCGAGCTTACCCTCGGGAGCGCAGGTGATGTTGATGAACTTGACGTTCTTCACGAAGGTCTTGGCAACCTGGACGGCGGCCAGGGACTCAGGGCTGTTGCCGGAACGGGCGAAGGAGACGACCACGGTGGGCTCATCGGGGTTCAGGAAGTCGCGGGGGGCGGAAACGATGTCGGTGGTCGCGATGGGCTTGAAGTCGTACAGCTTGGTGTCACCGGCGTGACGCAGGTAGGGAGCGCAGGTGTCGCCGACGTAGTCGGAGGTACCGGCACCGGTGAACACGATGGAGAGGCGACCCTCGCCCATGGCGCGGGCGTCGGCCAGGAAGGCCTCGATGGCCTCGAGGTTCTCCTTGTAGATGTTCAGGGTGTCAAGCCACAGCTCGGGCTGTTGCTTGATCTCGGTGGTGGTGTTGAAGCCACCAATCTCGTTGAGCTGGTCGGTCGTCATCTCGAACATTAATACCACTCCTTTTGACTTGTGGTTTTACAAGCTGCTTTTATTATAAGTTGGTTATCTGGTTATAACCAGTAGTTCTCGACTTCACATGTTGGACACAATTGACAGATCACTGCCTGAGCAGTTGAGGACCCTGCCGGGAAAGAGACGGTTCCCACTCCCCCGCAATCCCCTCAACTGCCCACGCAAGAGCTACTCGCTGCGACGGTGCTGGACCCTGTACTTGAACTGATCGGCACGAGCGACCGACAACGTATACTCGACGATCTCGTTCGAGCTGTTATAGGTGGTTCGAACCAGATCGAGCACGGGAGAGCCCTCGGAGATGTCCAAGAGGTGAGCATCGGCTGGGCGGGCGATGCTCGCGAAGAACTCCTCCTCCGCGACACTGATCTTCTCGTGGTAGTCCTTTTCGATCACGTCATAGAGCGGCTTGCATTCAAGCTGCGGACGCTTGAGGGACAGGAACTTGCGAACGGGAAGGTAGGAACGCTCGACCATCATCGGCATGCCGTCGGCGGAGCGAAGACGCTTGAGCTTAAAGAGCTTCTCACCAAGGCGGACGCCCATATGCTCGGCAAGGTTCTTATCAGCCTCGACATCGCAGAATTCGAGGATGGTGGTGGATGGGTCGCGGCCGAGCTCGCGCATCTGCTCGGTGAAGCTGT
>CAUWMY010000067.1:0-3472 GCA_963560155.1 uncultured Collinsella sp. | reverse complement strand
CGCCCTCGTTGAAGGCGATGGCCCAGTCGGGCGCGTAGTCGCCCACGGGCGTGGGGATCTTGAACGAGCGCGGCAGGTGCGCGAAGGCGCACACATCGGCCGATTCCTCGAGGTCCTGGGCGAACTTCCGCTCGATATCGCTGTCGAGGACCGTCCAGTCCTGCACGCCCTTGCTCGAAGTGGACAGCGCTCGCGATAGCCCCTCCGGCATGTCCTCGGCAAAGATCTCCGCGGCGTCGTACTCGCCGGCCACGCGGTTGTAGCGAATGTGCTCCACCACCATGCGCGCCTTCTCGTCAACGATGAGAGCAGCCGTCTTGACGATGAACTCCTCGGGATTCACGCGGAACCTGGCGAACCGATCCGGCGCGATGCCCGCCAGAATGCTCGCCGCGCTGCCGCGCGTGATGCGCGCCTTATCGGCCACCTCGCCCACGAGGTCATACGCCACATTCGACACGGCGCCGGCATCGACTGCGAGCGCGTGCGACACGGCACCGGCAAAGCCATCGGAGCCCTCGAGTTGCTCGCGCGTCGCCTCAGCGCGTTGCAAGCCCTGTTTGAGCCTATAGCGGGGTGTCGACACGGAGAGGTTGGCGTTGATGTTTGCCACGGCGTTTCGCCGCAGCTCCTCGGAATCGAACTCCACCGTGTAGGCATGCTTATGGTTGATGCGCGCCCACAGCTGCTGGAACTCCCGCTTATAGAAGTTATCGTTGAGCTTGTTCGCAGCAACCTTGACCTCGAAGCCGTTATCGATCTTGATGCTCGAGTCCTCGGCGCTACGCACGATGTGCTCTATCTGAGGCAAGAAGCCGCCCAGATGCTCGGGGATGCAATCGTCGGGAAGCTGCTCCAGGCAGCCCTCGCAGAAGGATTCGGTGGGCTTGCCATGGGAGTCCACAAGCCCGCCGCGCACCAGGGCATACATGATGTCGTCGGCGTCGGCCGCGGTGAGCGTGTACTCGGTCGCGCCGTCGCTCACCATCGCGCCCTCGAACAGCTTGTGCTCCACCCGGCGCGGGCGCTCGCGCAGCTCGGAGGCGGTCTCGGTCTGCAGGGACTTCACAAAGCTGTCGTAGCCCTCCGAGGCGATCACCGTGAGCAGGTTGACCGCGTGCACTCCGTCGCGCCCCAGCAGCGCCGCATCCTGGCGCGTGCCGTTTTGGTCCACGCACAGGCGCAGGCCGCGCCCGACCTCCTGGCGCTTGGAGATGTCGGAGTCGCCCGAGCTCTTGAGCGTGCAGATCTGGAACACGTTGGGGTTGTCCCAGCCCTCGCGCAAGGCGGAGTGCGAGAAGATGAACCGGCACGGCTCCTCAAAGGAGAGCAAGCGCTCCTTGTTCTTGAGGATGAGGTCGTAGGCGGCCACGGCGTCCTCGCCCTCGGCGAACTCGCTACCGCGCTTGAGCTTGCTGTTGCAGGCCCGCCCCTTCTTGTCGATGGAGAAGTATCCCTTGTGGACCTCATGCGCATCGAAGCTCCGCAGGTAGCGCAGGTACGCCGGGTCGTACGCGTCGTCGAGCGTGGGCACGGACGTGCGCTCAGCGATGGCGCGAGCGTACTCCTCCTCGAAGATGCGGCCGTACTCGCCCACGCCCTCGTTGCCGTCCTCGTTATACACGCGGTACTTGGCCACCTCGTCGATAAAGAAGAGCGAGAGGCACTTGATCCCCTGGCGGAACAGCACCTCCTCCTTCTGCAGGTGGGAGGCGATGGTCTCGCGAATCTGGATGCGGCGCAGGTCCTCCTCGGAGGAGTCGTTGGCCACCTGGCCGCGGTAGAGCCGCTCGTGGCTGTCGAACTCCACGTATCCGGTCTGGCCGTTCTGGTCCGGCACGATGCGCAAGATGCGGTAGCCATGTGCATAGGTCTCGAGCTCACCCGAGGCCTGGTAGATGTTGTCCAGCTCATCGAAGGTGCGCGTCGTGCGCTTGAGCGAGCCGCTCTTGAGCTGCTGGGTGAACTCGATCACCGCGCGCGGGGGCCGCGTGGGGCTCACATGGATGTCCTGCAGGTACACGTAGCCATCCGTGCCGCGCATACCCACCATCTCGATGCCCTTGACCTCGATGCGCTTGACCAGGCGCTCGTTGTAGGCATCCAGCGGGTCGAGGGCGAACACCGCGTTGTGGCGCTCCTTGTGCGTGGCGGAGTAGTTGAGGGAAAACAGCGGGTTGAACTGCTGCATGGCCTTGCGCGTGGCGCCCGTCTTCTTACCCATCTTCTGCGGCTCGTCGATGATGAGGATGGGGTTGGTGGCGGAGAGCACGTCGATGGGACGTCGGCTGCCGAAGTCGTCGCGCTCGGAGAACATAATGCGCGCCGTCTTGTCGCCGCCGCGGCCCTCCTTGTTCTTGGACGCGTCGAAGGCGTTGAACGCCTGCATGTTGATGACCATGACGGAGATGTCCGCACGACTGGCGAAGGAGTCGATCTCGTTTAAGCGACTCGAGTTGTACACGAAGGCCCACAGCTGCTTGCCGTAGCGCTCGTGGAAGTGCTTGGCCGTGATCTGGAGGGACTTGGCCACGCCCTCGCGGATGGCGACGCTCGGCACCACGATGATGAACTTGGACCAGCCGTAGCGCGCGTTGAGCTCGAACATGGTCTCGGTGTAGACGTAGGTCTTGCCGGTGCCCGTCTCCATCTCCACGTCGAGCTCCACGGCGCCCAGGTCGTGGTGCAGCCCTGCGGAGACGGGAACGCCGTTCTTACGCTGTGACTTCTTCACGTTGTCGAGCAAGTCGGAGGCGGACAGGCGCAGCGGGGCGTTGCGGAAGCCCGAGCCGTCGTCGGTCACGGCGCCGTCGGCGGAATCGATGATGCCGAGCGTTCCCTGGCCGCGCTTGTCGACGGAACCCGTGCCCACGTCGCGCAGATAGGACTGCGCCTCGATCTTGGGCTGGCCGTCGAAGACCTTCACCACGGCATCGGCCGCACGCGTCTGGTAATCGAGGACGGTAAACTTGAATTCCATGAAAGAGCCAATCTGCCTGTTGAACCCGTTGGATACAATGAACTTGATGAACGAAGAGCAAAGTGGAGGTCAAAGTACATGTGGAACTACGCTGAGTTTCCCGACGGAACTTGTATCGCCTATTCGAACCTTCAAGACGACGGCACCATCAGAATTGCCGTAGAGCGCCCTCGTGACGGTGGATTTGACGAGGCGCACTGCCTCATGCCCGCATACCGTTGGACGGGCGTAGACGGCTTCACGGACGATGAACTCTCCGACCTCAAAGAGTTCCTCCGCGACAACGCGCCCCTCATCTTCGAGCTTTCCGAAGCCCCGTACGATGAGAGGCTGACCGCGTAATGCCGCAAGTTTTTACTTTTGGCCGGTACCTTCTCTACTTCTGGACCGGGGAAGATGCCGAACCTTCACTTCATCGATTAGATTCGACACCCCCTTACACCACCCGGGTCTTGGTCTCGGGGCTTAACGTCTTGAAGATCTCCTCGAAGT
>CAUWMY010000066.1:0-3675 GCA_963560155.1 uncultured Collinsella sp. | reverse complement strand
CGGTGAATCCCGCCCTGTGCGCCGGCGTCACCCCCGCCGCGCACGACGCCGCGATTGCCACAATGGCGAGTTGCCAGGTGCAAATCCTGTAACGAGGCTACGCGACCGCCGAGCCATATCTTTTCAGTGCGGGAATGAGCTTCGCGCGCAGCCATGCGCGCCTCGACGCAAAATCCTTGCCTCGAATCCGCAGTCGCACACCCATGGCGCGGGCAACGTCGGCGACGAGCTGCTCGAACAGATGCTCCGACACAAGGTCCTCATACCACACGTTCAAGATGGTCCAACCTGAGCCTGCAAGTTTGTTCTGCCTGCGATCGTCGCGGCCCACCTGCTCGATGGTATGCGACTTGCGGCCCTTGTACTCGAGGCCCACCTTGTGACTGGGAAATGCGACGTCAACGTAGCGATCCCCGTCCGCCGTGGCCACGTGATGGTTGAGCGACACGGGGCCGAACGCGTAACCGCCGAGTCGACGCGGCCAGGTCAGTAGCGCGCACAGTACGGACTCCATGGGCGAGTTCGAGCCGTCTCGAACCAGGTCAAGCGCCTCGCGCGCCAGGCTGATGCCCCGGGCTGCCGGCATGGCCTCGAGCACATGTGCGATCTGCTCGACCGAAGTAAGCGGCTTGCACGTGTTCATGAGACCGTCCCAGGAGTCGTCGAGCAGGTACGTCCCGCAGAGTTCAAAACCGATGATCGCCAGGTCCACGGGATCAGGGCACCTGCTTGTGCGCAGGGATTCGGCAGCAAGGTGCAGGAATGTCAGCGCGGGGCTCGTTACCAAGACATCGTCTTTCACGCATATCAGCGAACGTGGGGGCAGGTCCGTCCCGCAGCGATGGCACACGATGTCCTCGCGGTTGCGATCACCTGACTCTTTTGGCACCAAGATGTGCAGGGGGCGAGACCTCACGCCCAAGAGGACCATGTCATCCGCGAGCATGGCACGCGGCGGCATGCCGCAGCCGTCCAGCTTCTGTGTTCGCGGCCTTTCCAAGAACTCCGGAGCCAGACGCCCACTCGAACGCATAAAATCAAGCGCAGACTCCCCAAAAATGCATACCCTCACAACCGTCGCCCCCTCGGCGGGATACGATTTCCCCAATGTGGTCAAAATACCCTATTTGTGCGCCAACCAATCTCCAGCGTCATCACGTTTGCCCAGGATTGGCGAATCGAACTATCCCTGCCGCGCGCGCCGCGGAACGCTGGCCCCGCCGACGCCCCACAAAATCCCAGGATTCGTCCACACCGCCCTTTATGCAGAGTCCTTTTCATTCTTGTTTTAGCGCACAAATAGGGTATTTTGACCATCTCTTGAGAATCACACATTTTGCAACCCCCTATCTATCGGCATTCTCCATTTATGAAACGCTCCTCCTTGTTATGGCAGCGTTAAATCGCAGCCAAACCCATGACGAAAGGGGTCGGAAACCGACCGTTCACCCAGTTCCGCTCCATCGATCGGACACCGAAACTCATGTCATTTTGGCGGCATCCATCCCATCAGATTGCCCATTACACCGCTTTTACCTGTGGGTTTATCTAATTGTGAACTATTTGAGAATCAATCCTAATATGTTTCCGATTTAGGCCCATATGCTTCTGGAAATGTGCCATAATGCAATCGTCCAAGCGCGAGCCTACTCAAGGGTTCGCCCGCGCAATCGCCTGTGTTCAAAGGAGAACAAACATGAAGTTCGTTTGCCCCGTTTGCGGTTACGTTGAGGAGTTCGACGGCGAGGAGCTGCCCGCCGATTTCAAGTGCCCCCAGTGCGGCGTCTCCGGCGACCGCTTCACCAAGGTCGAGGAGGGCAAGATGACCTGGGCCGCCGAGCACATCGTGGGCGTTGCTCACGAGGAGGGCGTCTCCGAGGACATCATCGCCGACCTGCGCGCCAACTTCGAGGGCGAGTGCTCTGAGGTCGGTATGTACCTGGCCATGGCCCGCGTTGCCCACCGCGAGGGCTACCCGGAGATCGGCCTGTACTGGGAGAAGGCCGCTTACGAGGAGGCCGAGCACGCTTCCAAGTTCGCCGAGCTCCTGGGCGAGGTCGTGACCGACTCCACCAAGAAGAACCTCGAGATGCGCGTTGAGGCCGAGAACGGCGCCACCGCCGGCAAGTTCGATCTGGCCAAGCGCGCCAAGGCCGCCGGCCTGGACGCCATCCACGACACCGTGCACGAGATGGCTCGCGACGAGGCCCGTCACGGCAAGGCCTTCGCCGGTCTGCTCCAGCGCTACTTCGGCTAAGCCGAGGCAACGCTTCGCAAAACGCTTTCCACAATGGAACGTTTGGACCCCAGGGCTCGCCCCTGGGGTCTTTTATCTAGGTCCGTCCGCGCGCTGATATGGATCCGTCCGCACGCTGGCAAGCCCGAAAAGACGCACAATCAGGTTTCGCGGGGCAGCGGGGCCAGGACCTTATTCCTCACTCTCGACGAGCTTGCTCGGCGAAGATCCCTCCAGCCCAGAGAAGAACTCGACCATCGGAACATCCAATCCGTCTGCCAGTTTGACCAGATAGTCAACGGAGATATTCTGCTTGCCCGCCTCGAATTGGTTGACGTAAGAGCGGTTCGCATCGACCATGCGCGCAAGGCCGGACTGGGTAATGCCCCGCGCCTCACGCAGCCGTGCGGCATTCGCGCCCACAGCCCTTCGAACGAATATGTTCACCGCTTCGGTCTTCATACTTTTCATCGTATGAACCGGCCTTTAACAGGGTGTTTGTTATATCAGACAGTTTTAGCTGAAAGACGGTTTTTTATGGCGATGCAAGTCGCCCGAGCTTGATTCAAAGGTCCCCAAGCCCCTGAAACCAATCAAACCAATCGAACCTTCAACCAGGGCGTTAATTAGACTGCAATGGATGCGACCAGCAAGTCTCCTTGTCATCACGTACGAAAGTACGGAGCACGTCGAAAGCTCTATTCCCCGTTGGTCAGGTTTTGGGGCGAATCCTTCTCCAAACCCGAAAAGAACTCGACGATTGGCACATCGAGGCCGTTCGCCAATCCCACAAGCCATTCAATCGAGGGATTGTAACTCCCGTTCTCGAAGCGATTGATGGCGGAACGATCCAACCCGGTCACCTGCGCGATCCCCGCCTGGGAATAACCCGCGCGCTCGCGAATGCGCCCGGCGTTGGTGCCCATGACCTTGCGAATCATTATGTTGGTGTCGTCTGTCCTCATACCATTCATCGTATGGAGCGACAGCGTCCGCTCTGTGGCATATATTCGACAGTATGAGTTTTTTGATTCGACCTCTCGCAATGCGACACCATCCAATTGCAAAGTAAGGCAAAGTAAGGTTTTGTTGCAGACTCCCCAATCGCGGTGAACTTCGTCATCCGCTTGGTAACGTTTTCCGTTTATTTCAACCACCTGGATTGATACACGCACAGAAAGATTGATCACGTACCGGAAAGAACCGTGAGGAGGTACGCATGGAACACGTATTTGCACAACGCTCATCTGATATAACGGAACCGGCTGACGAGGTCGCGCTCATCGCGCACGAACTCGAATCGCAGGGGCGCTTCGGCCTCACGCGCGGCTTTATCCAGCACGGCGACGTGAGCGTGTACCACCACATACTGTCGGTCGCGCGTGCGAGCCTTGCCGCCGCACGGGTCCTCGAGCGCATCGGCGTCCACGTCGACCGCG
>CAUWMY010000065.1:0-3797 GCA_963560155.1 uncultured Collinsella sp. | reverse complement strand
AGAACACGACCTCCGGGGCGTCGTCGCGCGGGTCGCGGCCGGGCTTCTCGAGCTCCGCCACGATGTCGCGCAGGGTGGGGACACCGCAGCCGAGCTCGGCCGCGACCGCACCCAAGTTGCCGATCTTTGAGCCGATGCCGGGCACACCGCCGGACGCCAGCGCGCTCGGCGCAACACCCGCGCGGCGCAGCAGCTCGCCCGCGATCTCATAGCTCTCGGGGTGCACGCTCGTGGCGTCGAGCGGGTTCTTGCCGCCCGTGATGCGCATGAAGCCCGCCGCGTTGAGATAGGCCTTGGGGCCGAGTTTGGGCACCTTCTTGAGCTGGCGGCGGTCGGTGAACGCGCCGTTCTCCTCGCGATAGGCCACGATGTTCTTCGCGACCGCAGGCGTGATGCCGGAGACATAGCCAAGCAGGCTCGCGCTCGCGGTGTTCACGTCGACGCCCACGCGGTTGACCACGTTCTCCACCACGTTGCCCAGCGCGCGGCCGAGCTCCGCTTGGTCGAGGTCGTGCTGGTACTGGCCGACGCCGATGGACTGCGGCGGGATCTTGACGAGCTCGGCCAAGGGGTCCTGAAGGCGGCGACCCAGGCTCATGGCGCCGCGCGTGGTCACGTCGAGGTCCGGGTACTCCTCACTCGCCAGCTTGGAGGCCGAGTACACCGAGGCACCAGCCTCATTGACGATGGTGTAGCGCAGCTCGGGTGCGGACTCGGCGATGAACGCCGCCACGACCTCCTCGGTCTCGCGGCTCGCCGTGCCGTTGCCCACCACGATGGTGTTGATGCGGTGTTTGCGCGTGAGGCGCAAAAGCTCGCGCTTGGTGCCGGGGATGTCGCGACGCGGGGGCGTGGGGTACAGGATGGTGTGGTCGAGGAGTTTGCCGTACTCGTCGAGCACGGCGACCTTGCAGCCCGCCCGGTAACCGGGGTCGAGCGCGATCACGCGCGCGCCGCGGACGGGGCGCTGCTGCAAGAGGCCCTCGGTGTTCTTGGCGAACACCTTGATGGCGTCTGCCTGGGCGCGCATGGTGAGGTCGACGCGCAGCTCGCGCTCGAGCGAAGGGGCCATGAGCCGCTTGTAGCCATCGGCGATGGCGGCGTCGAGCTCACCTGCGAACGGCCCGCGCCGACGCGGGTACCGGCGCTGCAGGCGCTCGGCGGCCGCCTCGCCGTCCACGCGCACGCGCACGCGCAGCTTGCCCTCGCGCTCTCCGCGGTTGATGGCGAGGATGCGATGGTTGGGGATGGAGCGCGCCGCCTGCGTGAACTCGTAATAGGGCTCGTACGGGGTCTTCTCGTCCGCATCGACGGCCTCCGACTCGATGGCGGCCGTCTTATGCGTGTACTCGCGCAGGTCCGCCGTGTTCTCGGGGTCCTCCGCCACGAGCTCCGCCACGATGTCGCGCGCGCCCGCGAGCGCCGCCTCCGCCGTGGCGAAGCCGCCCTCGGCGTTGACGTATTCGGCCGCCGCCACGAGCGGCTCGGCCCCCTGGGGGGGCTGCATGAGGATGAGATTCGCGAGCGGCTCGAGCCCGGCGTCGCGCGCCTTGGACGCGCGGGTGGCGCGCTTCTTGCGGAAGGGCTTGTAGAGGTCCTCGACACGCTGGAGCGTGGGCGCCTGCTCGATGCTCTCGCGGAGCTCGTCCGTGAGCTTGCCCTGGCCGTCGATCACCGCGATCACGTCGGACTTGCGCTGCTCGAGATTGCGAAGGTAGGACAGGCGGTCGTCGAGCGCACGCAGCGCGACGTCATCCATACCGCCCGTGGCCTCCTTGCGGTAGCGGGCGATGAAGGGGATCGTCGCGCCCTCATCGATGAGCGAGATCACGGCCTCGATGCGAGCGGCGGGCTGGCCCAGCTCGGCGGCGAGGGAGGAGACGATGCGCTTATGGCAGGCCGCCAGCTCCTCGGGCGAAGTCTCCGCGCGGCGACCGGTCGCCGGGGCATCCGCAACATCGTCGGCGGTGAGCGAGCCGGCGGAGCCGAGGGTGCGCACCGTGGCGGCGCGGACCGGCGAGGCGGAAGGCACGGGCTCCGAAACGGGCGCGGGCGCCGGTGCGGCGGGCTCGATGATGACGTCCTTGCGTGCACCGCTCCCCTCCGGGCTCAGCGTGGCGACCATATTCATGATGGAGGTGATGTCGACGTTGTTCGTTTCGCCCATATGAAAACTCTCCCATCGAAATCGGCTAGGCATTACATCCTACCCGACCGTTGGGACGCACCATGCAATCCCTATGCGGCGGCACGAAGGCGATTGCGCACCGCCCGGCCGGCCTCATTCGAATGTGTGCCAAGCCAATCTCGACGACCAGAGGCAAACCACTGGGGGCCGAGCCCGCGCGACCGGAGGCAAACCGCCGCATGCGCAAGCCATGCTGCCGCGCACGGCACCATGCCGTCCCATCCTCGCGCGCTCTGGTAAGCTGTGCTGTGAAATCATCCATTGAAAGGCCGCTTGCGACATGCATCGCATTCTCTTCATCTGTCACGGCAACATCTGCCGCTCCACCATGGCCCAGTTCGTCTTTGAGGAACTCGTGCGGAGGGCCGGGCTCGAGGGCGAATTCACGATCGATTCCGCGGCGACGTCTCGCGAGGAAATCGGCAATCCGCCCCATCGTGGCACCGTAAGCAAACTCCGCGAGGTCGGCATCCCCGTCGGGGCTCATCGCGCTCGTCAGATCACGCGCGGCGAATACGAAAATTGGGACTTCATCGTCTACATGGACCGCGAAAACGAACGGGGTCTCACGCACATTCTCGGCGGCGACCCCAACGGCACCTGCCGCAAGCTCTTGGAATTCGCCGGAAGCAACCGCGACGTGGCCGACCCCTGGTATACCGGGGACTTCGACGCGACCTATCGAGATATCGCAGAGGGCTGCTCGGCCCTGTTCGAGCACGCAACCGGAATCAACGCGCCCCTCTTGCCGGGCATCGAAGCACGCTAGGGGCTCTCCCATGATCGGACTCGGAACGCTCATCGACGTCACGCTCATCCTCCTGGGCGGCTTCGCCGGACTCGCCTTCGGACGATTCATCAGCGAGCGCATTCAAGACACCTTGCTCAAGGCAACCGCTGTGGCCATCATTTTCATCGGCATCTCCGGCGCCATGAGCGGCATGCTCACCATATCTGACGGCGAGATCTCAGCCGGAGGCTCCGCGCTCGTCGTCGTCTCACTCGCGTTGGGATCGCTCATCGGCGAAATCCTCGACCTCGAACGCCAGATCGACCGCTTCGGCGAATGGCTCAAGTATGCGACCGGCAGCAGCGGCGACTCCGAGTTCGTGGACGCCTTCGTCACCGCGTCGCTTTCCGTCGCAATCGGCGCCATGTCCATCGTCGGCTCCATCCAGGACGGCATGATGGGCGACTGGACGACGCTCGCCATCAAGGGTGCCATCGACGCCCTGCTCGTGTGCACCATGACGGCGTCGATGGGCAAGGGTTGCATCTTCGCCGCGATTCCCGTGCTGGCGCTCCAGGGCGCCCTCACCCTGCTCGCGAGCTTCCTGCAGCCGCTCATGACCGCCGCGGCGCTCGCCAGCCTCTCGACGGTCGGCTCGATTCTCATCTTCTGCATCGGCATCAACCTGATCTGGTCCAAGACCTTCCGCGTGGCCAACATGCTCCCCGCGGTCGTCGTTGCCATGGCGGCGGCATTCGTGATGTAAGCGACGGAGGATCGTCGCGAACACAAGGTAGGACCCCCTGAGCACGGGTCGTCACGCGCCGTGGGCTGGTCCCGTGGGCTGGTCCCGTGGGCTGGTCCCGTGGGCTGGTCCCG
>CAUWMY010000064.1:0-4024 GCA_963560155.1 uncultured Collinsella sp. | reverse complement strand
GGAACAGGTACACATCTGCACCCAGGATGGTGTACAGCTTGATCGCGCGGAGCCACTCGAGACCGGGCAGGCTGCCGAACATGTCAGAGACCAGCGTGGAGATGGCGATCGCCTCCCACGGGCACAGGATGCCGTTGCCCAGGGCCAAGAACCAGCCGGTGATGTAGGACGCCGTGTGACCGAAGGTGCGGTCGACGTACTCCACGATACCGCCGGAAACCGGGATAGCGGCCGTAAGCTCGCCAAACACCGCTCCGATGGGCACCAAGGCGATGGCGCCCAAGAGGAATGCGATCATAGCGGGGACGGGGCCGCCGCCAACGACCATCCAGTCGCCGACCTGCAGGACCCAACCGGTGCCGATGATGGCGCCGAAGCCGATGGTGAAGAAGTTCCACAGCGACAGCGTCTTCTTCATGCCACCCTGCTCAGCAGCGGGTGCGTTGGTTTCCGCCATAGCACGCCTCCTTTCTTTTGATTGGGGCCGACACTTCCCTTCGGTCGACCCACCCCCTCGCGCTCGCCGTTGGGGCGCGCGCCTTTTCCACGCCCTGAAGAATATTGCCAAGCGATATGAAGTTTTGCGGGCGGTCGATGTTCGGGATGGGAGCGCAGACGAGCGGGCACCGATTTCGGACGAACGGTCGTCTTGTAGAAGATCCGATCGGGGTCGCCTTCCGTTCGCCGCCAGAATCTACCGGTCGCCGCGAGGCGCCCCGCTGCCGGCGGCCACGCACCGGTCGTCCGCGCGTACGGCGGCCACGCGCCCGTCGGTCGCGCACCGGTCGGCCGCGCGTCCGGCGACCTCGCGTCCGGCGGCCCCGCGCCCCTCAGGGCCCAACAACACCATGCGCTCAGATTTCTGCTGGTAGAATAGATGCGTTTGAGACAATATGACCTGATGCGTCTTTTGACCCGGGAGGCATCGATGGACGATCGATATCGCGACGATGTCCCGCGGCGCTCCGTGCGCCTCGCGGGATCGAACGGCGGCGGGGCCCATGGCGACCGCCCGCCCCTGCCGCTCGGCGTCAATGAGCGCACGCGCGGAGTCGGTTCTCGACCGACGAACGGCAGTCCCTCGGGCGGCGCGACGGCGAACGGGAGCGGTCGCAGGTCGATGAGGCCCGAATTCCGCCCGCCCGCGCAGCCGGGCACCGGTGGCACGCCCGTATACCGAGGGCCCCGACCTGGACGTCCGGCTGGATCCACGGGACGCCCCGAGCGCACGGCGGGCCGTGGGGCGCCCGCAGGACGCCAGGCATACGCCAGCGGCCCCCGCACACCCCGCGGAAGCCAGGGACAGGCCCCTCGCCGGCAGCGTCCCCTGAATGGCAGCTATGCCCACACGCCCTCCCGTCCGCGCCCCGGCATCCCGCGCGGCGGATATCCCGGCGGCCCCTATCGCGGCCATCGCGGGAGCGGCCGCATCTTCTCCCGCCCCACCTGGCAGTCCCTGCTCTTCAGTCCCCGCGGCATCGCGTTGATGCTCGCCCTGGTCGTCATCGGGGTCGGCGGTTTCAGCATCCACAACGCCATCCAGCGCGGCAAAGCCGAGGAGGCGGCCCGCATCGAGGCGAAGAAGGAGAAGGAGCGGCTCGCGAAGCAGACCGTCAGCCCTGCCAAGCTCGGAGTCACCGCGCTTCCCGCCTCGACGCCCAAATCTGAATGGCAGGCCGGAAAGATGCCGCATCTCTACCAAACCGACCCCGTTTGGGCAAACAGGCCCTACGCCGGCAGCGATGTCCGCACCGCAGCGTGCGGCCCGACGAGCCTCACCATGGTGTACGTCTACCTCACCGGAAAGACCGACCTCGATCCGGCGAGCATGGCGGCCTTCGCCGACGAACACAACTTCGCCCCGACGGGCGCCACGGAGTGGCGGTTCATGACCGAGGGCGCTTCCATGATCGGCATCAGATCGTCTTCGGTCTCTCCGGATCGCGCGAGCGTCACATCGGCGCTCAAGTCCGACAAGCCGATCATCTGCAGCGTCTACGCCGGAGACTTCACATCCATCGGTCACTTCATCGTGCTGAAGAGCATAGATGAGCGCGGTATGGTCGAGGTCCATGACCCCAACAGCCCCTTCAACAGCGCCAAGCTCTGGCCGGTCGACAGAATCCTCGCACAGGCCGACGCGCTGTGGTGCTTCTCCCTGTAACCTCCCTGCAACCCGGCGCGACGGCACGACGCGGCCAAAGATCCTCCCCGCCTGGGAATTGCACCCCATTTCTTCCCCATTTCTCGGACACGGGAACGGGGTGCATTCTCATGCGCTCCGGCCGCACGTCTCGATATGAAAAGACGCCCCGGGGCAGTAAGCCGGGGCGTCAAGGAGAGGGAGGCTCCGCATGCGGACGACGCGATACAGGGATTGCGCCGTCCATGGTGTTCACCGGATGCCCGACCGACGCGAGACGCCAGCCGGGCATCCAAGTGAAAGTCGGGGACTATTAGCCGACGATGCGGGTGCCGGAGAGGCCGGCCATGGTCTCGGCGGCCTTGTCCAGGGCGCCGATGATGCAGGTGCGGCCCTTGCGGGAACGGGCGAACTTGATGGCGGCGCGGACCTTGGGCTCCATGGAGCCCTTGCCGAACTGACCCTCATCGGCCAGGCGCTCGGCCTCGTCGGCGGTGAGCTCCTCGAGCTCCTCCTGGTCGGGCTTGCCAAAGTTGATGGCGACGTGCTCGACGGCGGTCAGCAGGAACAGGACGTCGGCGGAGCAGTCCTCGGCGAGGAGCTCGCCGCCCATGTCCTTGTCGATGACGGCGGCCACGCCCTTGTAGCAGCCCTTGTTCTCGTAGTCGCGGACGACGGGGATGCCGCCGCCACCGCAGGCGATGACGATGAACTCGTTGTCGAGCAGGTTGAGGATGGAATCGGCCTCGACGATCTTCTTGGGATCCGGGGAGGCCACGACGCGACGCCAGCCACGGCCGGAGTCCTCGACGAAGGTCATCTCGGGGTTCTCGGTCATGATCTCCTTGGCCTGCTCCTCAGTGTAGAAGGGGCCGATCGGCTTGGTCGGGTTGGCGAAGGCGGGATCGTCCGGGTCGACCTCGATCTGGGTGACGACGGAGGCGGCGTGCCAACGCTTATAGCGCTTGTGCATCTCGCGGCCGATGCCCTGCTGCAGGTGGTAGCCGATGTAGCCCTGGGACATGGCGCCGCACTCGGGCAGGTCCATGGAGGGGGTGCCGATGGCGTCGTGGGCGGCGGCGAAGGCGTTCTGGATCATGCCGACCTGCGGGCCGTTGCCGTGGGTGATGATGATCTCGTTGCCCTGCTCGATGAGGCCGAGCAGTGCATGGGCGGCGTGGCCGACCTTCTCGATCTGCTCTTCAGGGGTGTTACCGAGGGCGTTGCCGCCGAGAGCGACGACGATGCGATCGGGCTTACCGAGGGGCTTGGACATAACTGCCTCTTTTCTTCTCGTTTTGCTGGTAACAAATATTCACCAGCAGACGTACTTTATGCAATATACCCTCACAAGCACAATCGATTAACAATGATTTCGACTGTCTTGGTGAACGGACGATAATTGGCGATAAACGTTATATCCCAAGGATATAGGCATAGTTTGACCACATCGCTCAAACGGTTTTGCGAAAGGCATTCCTGTATATCTATCCTGCCGATTTGGTCTGTCTATTCATCTATATACAAGAATCTTGGCGAATATGCGTACCTGTTATTGCGATGGAGTGATGTCCGATCCGATAGGTCCCGCAGCAATCGCAAGGCCGGGCGTCCGGTCGGGCGCGGGGCCGGGGACGAGCGCAGGGCCGGAGGCTGGCCCGACCTCTCGAGATGCAACGTAAGTCACGTTTGGCGCATCAAAAACGTGACTTCGGTTATATCTCGGGCCCTGGCTCGACGGTGGTAGCCGCATCTCGGGCCCTGGCTCGACGGTGGCAGCCGCATCTCGGGACCCGGCGCAACGGCGTCGGACGCATCTCCGTGCAAAATCATGACCACCCGCATAGCGGGTGGTTTGCTCTTAGGGTGTAACCCTAAGGG
>CAUWMY010000063.1:0-4113 GCA_963560155.1 uncultured Collinsella sp. | reverse complement strand
GACCCGAGGGTTACACCCTAAGAGCAAACCACCCCTTTTAGGGGTGGTTCTGATTCTGCGATCGTTGGGGCCCGCTTCGCTAGAACTCGTTGCTTCCGTATGCTTTGATTGCGGGCATCAGATGTATACGTAGAAGCTTTTGAAGCGTATGGTATCCGGTGACTCGGATGCGCATTCGGATGCCCAGCGCGCGGAACAGGTCGGTGACGAGCTGTTGGAACAGGTGCTCATCGGCAAGATCCTCATACCAGACGTTCAATATCGTGAATCCCGATCCGACGATTTTGTTCTGTCGGCGCGCGTCTCGGCCCGCCGCCTCGATGGAATGGAATTCCTTGCCCTGGTACTCAAGCCCAACCCGTTGCTTTGGGAAGGCGATATCGACGCGCCTCTGCCCTACGGGGGTTGAAACGGGATAGTTCAAAGAGATGGGGCCAAGGCCCAACCCGCCCTTAGTGGTTGGCAGGGAAATGAGCATGGCAAGAATGGTCTCCATAGGAGAATTTGACAGGTTGTGCACGTGTCTCACGAGGTCTCTCGCGCGTTTGACGCCGGTGACCCTATGAATTGAATTGATGAGCCTGCCGATCTTTTCGATGGATGTGGGCGGCGTCTCTATGCAGGTGAGGCCGTCCCAAGAATCGTCGAGAACATAGGTCCCGCAGAGCTCATATCCCAAGGAGATGACGTCGAGGTCGCTCCAGCTTTCGTCGCCGCAGACTTGAATGAAAGTAAGTTCGGGGCCGGTTGTCCAAAAGTCACTGTCAATCTTAATGAGCGATCGAGGTGGGAGTGGTTGATAGCAGGCGATGGCATGGATGTCCTGCCGTGGGTTGTATCCACGGTTGCCATCGACCAAGACGTGGTAAGGTCGCTCAGTTACGCCGTGCGCCGACATATCGTCTTCTAAAAAAAGTCGAGGCGGAATCGCAAGCCCGGCGACTTGGCCGGTTCTCGGTTTATCGAGGAGCGTTGGGATGAGGCGCTTGCTCGATCGATATAGTTCAAGTGCGGAAGCGCTGCATGCGCAAACAGTTCTTTCCATGCATAGACGATACATCCTTTTAAGCGGGCTGATCGATTATTTCGGCAGTGGTCAAAAAATAGTTTCGTACAGTATTTCTCGCGATGGATGCGGAGGGTCTTGCCGGGTGAATCGAGGCAAGGGCCTCGTACTGCAAATATTGATGCATCTTCTTAATAATAAGTCTCGATATGCGGGGAGATCACCCGCCGCTCATGTATCTCATAATTGCTGGTCCACTGTATGAATGCAGTTATTGACCAGAGTCGCTGAAATCGATGATTTGCAGTGAGTATCTTGGGATCGCATCGACGGCAGTGGGTGAGAGCATCCAGGGAAGATATTTGTGTCATCTAAACCTAAGTGATAAGGACTTAGGTTTTATGAGTGTAATTATGGGTACTATGAAAAGCGTTGAACATCGGTGCGCCGTCTGCCGGCGCATGGACCTGCGAAAGCCGGCCTGACAGCAATAGAAAGGGCATTTCAGCATGCAGCAATTCAAAACTGAGAGCAAGAAGCTTCTCGACCTTATGATTAATTCGATCTATACCAACAAGGAGATTTTCCTTCGCGAGCTCATCTCCAACGCTTCGGACGCGGTGGACAAGCTCAATTTCAAGAGCCTTTCCGATTCCAGCGTCCAACTCGGCGACGATGATCTCGCCATCCGCGTGTCCTTCGATCGCGACGCTCGCACTCTCACCGTTTCAGACAACGGCATCGGCATGACCGCCGAGGACCTCGAGAACAACCTCGGCACTATCGCTCATTCCGGCAGCCAGGAGTTCAAGCAGGCGAACGCCGAGCATCAGGGCGCCGATGTCGACATCATCGGCCAGTTCGGCGTGGGTTTCTACTCCGCGTTTATGGTCGCTTCCAAGGTCCGCGTGGTCAGCCGCGCCTACGGCGAGGATATCGCGCACGTGTGGGAGTCCGACGGTCTGGAGGGTTACACCATCGAGGAGGCCGAGCGCTCCGGGCACGGCACTGATGTCATCCTTACCATCCGCGAGAACGTCCCCGGTGAGAACGGCGAGCCCGGCGAGAATTACGACACCTTCCTGTCCGAGTGGGGTCTCAAGGACCTCATCAAGCGCTACAGCAACTACGTGCGCTATCCGGTTCAGATGATGGTCACCAAGAGCCGCGAGAAGGAGCGCCCCGAGGATGCCGGCGACGACTACACGCCGGAGTACGAGGATTACGAGGAACTCGACACGATCAACTCCATGACCCCGATTTGGAAGAAGCGCAGTTCCGAAGTATCCGATGAGGACTACAACGAGTTCTACAAGTCCACGTTCCACGATTTCGAGGACCCCGCGCGCACGGTGAGCTTCCACGCCGAAGGCACGCTCGAGTACGACGCGCTGCTGTTCATCCCCAGCCGCGCCCCGTTCGACCTGTATAGCAAGGATTACGAGAAGGGCCTGGCGCTCTATAGCTCCAACGTTCTGATCATGGACAAGTGCGCCGACTTGCTGCCCGACTACTATAACTTCGTCCGTGGCGTCGTCGACTCACAGGACGTCTCACTCAACATCTCCCGCGAGACCTTGCAGCACGACCGTCAGCTCAAGGCCATCGCGCGCCGCGTGGAGAAGCGCGTCACCAGCGAGCTCGAGAAGATGCGCGACACCGACCGCGAGGCCTATGAGACGTTCTTCGAGAATTTCGGCCGCGGACTCAAGTTCGGCATCTACTCGAGCTACGGCATGAAGGCCGACGAGCTCGCCGACCTGCTGCTGTTCTGGAGTGCCCGCGAGAACAAGATGGTGACGCTCGCCGAGTACGCCGCCGCGATGCCCGAGGGGCAGAAGGCCGTCTACTATGCTGCCGGCGACGATCGCGACCGCCTCGCCAAGATGCCCGTCGTAAAGGGCGTGCTCGACCGCGGCTACGACGTCCTCCTGCTCACCGCCGATGTGGACGAATTCACCTTCCAGGCCATGCGCGGCTACACCGCCAAGAACATGCCGAAGGTCTACGAGGACGACGCTGCGCGCGAGGCCGCCGCGAAGGCCGTGGCCGACGGTGCCGAGCCGGAGACAGAGGACCGGTTCCTCGAGCTCAAGAACGTCGCGACCGGCGACCTCGACCTGGCAACCGAGGACGAGAAGAAGGATGCCGAGGAGGCCACGAAAGAGCACGGCGACCTGTTCGGCGCCATGAAGGACGCGCTGGGCGACAAGGTCGAAAAGGTCGCGGTCTCCGCTCGCCTGACCGACGCGCCCGCCTGCATCACCACCGAGGGCCCGCTGTCGCTCGAGATGGAGAAGGTCCTCGCTCGCGGCCCCGAGGCAGATCGCGGCGAGATGCCCAAGACCCAGCGCGTGCTCGAGCTCAACGCCAAGCACCCGGTGTTCGACAAGCTCGTCGCCGCGCAGGAGGCGGGCGACAAGGACAAGCTCGCGCTGTACGCCGGCTTGCTCTACGACCAGGCGCTGCTCGTCGAGGGCATTCTGCCGGCCGATCCGGTTGCCTTTGCCCAGAGCGTCTGCGAACTCATGTAGGCGAGCTCGAAAACGATATGCCGGCCCATATGCCGGCCGATCCGCCGGGGCGCTCCAGACGGGGCGCCCCGGCTTTTTCATGGTGGAGACTCATGACGGATTCCTGGTAGTTTGCAGAAAGTATTAAAAAGTACGTCAGATACCGTTACAACTGTTGTTTTACTAACGTGCGTAGTATAGTTCTGCACCGAACAATAAACTCGAGGTCAAAGGATGAGACAAGCGTGAGAAAAGCATGGGAGATCTTCAAGCGCGATGTGCTCCGCTTGTTGCACAATCCAGTGGCGATGGTCATCACCATCGGTGTGTGCATCATTCCGTCCCTGTACGCCTGGTACAACATCGTGGCGAACTGGGACCCCTACGGCAGCACCGAGGGCGTCAAGATCGCAGTCGCCAACGAGGATGCGGGTGTGGAGACCGAACTCACGGGCGAACTCAACGCCGGCGAGCAGACGATCGACAAACTCAAGGAGAACCACGACTTGGGCTGGGTCTTCACGGATGCAAAGAAGGCCGAGGAGGGCGTGCGCCGCGGCGATTACTACGCGGCCATCGTGATCCCGCGCAATT
>CAUWMY010000062.1:0-4427 GCA_963560155.1 uncultured Collinsella sp. | reverse complement strand
TCGCGCTTTTCGCGCGGGAGCGCTCGGGGGGTCCCTTCGGGGGCTCCCCTTTTTTATTCTGTACATGAGCTCCTCTGGAGGTGCTTCGTACATGTCGTTCACTTTATTCGTCATCGGGAACATAGCTTCTGGTAAGTCGACGGCATGTCGCTATCTCAAGGAGCTTGGGGCGCATCATATCGATCTCGATGTAATCGCCAAGGGGCTGTATGTTCCTGGGTCCGCACTTGTAGAATCAGTGGCCGAGGAATTCGGCTGGGATGTTCTCGACGCAGACGGAGCCGTGAAGTTTCCCGTGCTCGCAGAGCGTGCTTTCGTCGATCGCGAGCATATTGACCGCCTGAATCAGTTGGTTCATCCTGTATTGCTCGGGTATCTATCAAATATCTTGCTGCCAGTTCCCTGTTGCTCGCTTGTCGTTCCATCGCCTAAACTGATGGTGGTTGAGATTTCCGCCCCCGCTGCATTCACGAGTGCTTTCGGTCTTGCGGATGAGGTTATGTCCATCACTGCTCCGCTTGAGATTCGTCGCGAGCGCGCAATCGCGCGTGGGATGAGTGCTGGGGATTTCGACGCGCGCGCTGCTCTCCAGCCCACTGAGGATGAGTTGATCGTGATGTCCAACGTCTCGATAGACAATACGGCGGGCGATGATACCCTCTTTAAAGCTCTTGACCGATGGGCCGACGAGCGTGGCGTTCATCTCAACGATGGAGATTGATTCGATGCGTAGGTGCAACTCTTTCTTCCAGTGGTTCAGGGCCATTCCGTTGACCCTGGTCCTGGTGCTCGGGTTGATCTCGTTTGCATTCAGTTTCGCCCCTTCGCTGTTTTTCAAATCGATGTATCCGCTTCGTTACGAGGATGAAATCACCGTCTCAGCTTCTGCTCATGGGGTCGATCCTTTTCTCGTTGCCGCTATCATTCGCTCTGAGTCCAGTTGGGATCCGGAGGTGGCTTCAAATCAGGGCGCCGTCGGCCTCATGCAACTGCTGCCTGAGACAGCGGCAGATATGGTTTCAAAGAGACTGGTGGACGCGTCCGTCTACCCTGTCGACCAGTTGACCGACCCCGCCGTCAACATCGAATATGGCTGCGCGTACCTTTCTTATCTACTCACGTATTTCAACGGTGCGACTGACAGGGCGATTGCCGCGTATAACGCCGGCATGGGCAACGTGGATGACTGGACAAAGCAGAACGACCTTTTGCATAATGCCATCACGTTCCCCGAGACCCAGGCCTATCTCGTCCGTGTCAATATGGCGAAGGCGCGGTATCAGGAGCTGTATCCCCAGGCGTTTCGTTAGGAAGGACGGCGGTCGGTCATGGCTGATTTCGAGGTCGAGCGCGTAGGTGGCGAGCTGAGGCGCTTCGGCGTCACGGGTAACCCCGCACCGTTCGAGGTCGTTTCGCCCTTCGAGCCTTCCGGTGACCAACCTCAAGCGATCGATTCGCTTGTGCGGGGCGTTCGTGATGGAGACCGTTATCAGGTGCTGCTCGGCGTCACGGGTTCGGGCAAGACGTTCACTATGGCTAAGACCATCGAGGCGCTCGGGAAACCGACGCTCGTGCTCGCCCCGAACAAGACCCTCGCGGCGCAGCTTGCCAGCGAACTCAAGGAGTTCTTCCCCAACAACGCCGTCGTGTACTTCGTCTCTTATTACGATTACTATCAGCCCGAGGCATACGTTCCGTCGAGCGATACCTATATCGAAAAGGACTCCTCTATCAACGAGGAGGTCGAGATGCTGCGACATCAGGCGACGGCGTCGCTGCTCTCCCGTCGCGATGTGATCGTAGTCGCATCGGTCTCGTGCATATACGGCATCGGATCCCCTGAGGACTATGCCGGCCTCGCACCGAATGTCGATAAGAAGGTGCCGCTCGAGCGCGACGAGTTCATCCACTCCCTGATCGATATCCAATACGATCGCAATGATTACGACCTCGCCCGCGGCACGTTCCGCGTGAGGGGGGATGTCGTGGACGTGTATCCTCCCTATGCGGAGCATCCACTGAGGTTCGAGTTCTTTGGGGATGAGGTCGAGGTCATCGCTGAGATCGACGAGGTGACCGGCGAGCTTTTGAGGGAGTTCGATGCCATTCCCGTATGGCCGGCGTCTCATTACGTGACGGAGAAGCCCAAGGTGACCGCGGCGCTCAAGTCCATCGAGGAGGAGCTCGAGGTCCGACTTTCCGAACTCAAGGCGAATGACAAGCTGCTCGAGGCTCAACGCTTGGAGCAGCGCACGGGTTATGACCTCGAGATGCTCGAGACGATGGGGTTCACGACCGGCATCGAGAATTACTCGCGTCATTTGGACGGTCGCAAGCCCGGTGAGCCCCCCTTCACGCTCATAGATTACTTCCCCAAGGACATGCTTTGCATCATCGACGAGAGCCATGTCACCGTCCCGCAGATCCGCGGTATGCATGAGGGGGATCGCTCTCGCAAGGTGACGTTGGTAGAGCACGGTTTTCGACTGCCCTCGGCGCTCGACAACCGACCATTGCGCTTCGACGAGTTCGAGGCTCGCATACCGCAGTTCATCTACGTGAGCGCGACTCCCGGTGACTATGAGCTGCGCGTCAGCCAGAACAACGTCGAGCAGATCATTCGCCCCACGGGCCTGCTCGACCCCAAGATCGACGTGCGCCCCGTCCGCGGGCAGATCGACGACCTCATCGACGAGATCAACGAGCGCGTGGCGAGGCATGAGCGTGTGCTGGTGACGACGCTCACCAAGCGCATGGCCGAGGACCTGACCGACCATCTGCTCGATGCGGGCATCCGAGTGAATTACATGCATTCAGACACGGCGACCATGGATCGCGTCGAGATCCTGCGCAGCCTGCGACAGGGCAAGATCGACGTTCTGGTCGGCATCAACTTGCTGCGCGAGGGATTGGATCTGCCCGAGGTGTCCCTCGTGGCCATCCTCGATGCGGATAAGGAGGGCTTCCTGCGCAACCGACGCTCCCTCATCCAGACGATCGGCCGCGCCGCCCGCAATGCCGAGGGCGAAGTCATCATGTACGCCGATACGGTCACCGATTCCATGCGCGATGCCATCGACGAGACGAACAGGCGCCGTTCGATCCAGATGCGGTACAACGAGGAGCACGGTATCAAGCCGCAGACGGTGCGTCGCGCCATCAACGACATCTCAAGCTTCATCACGGAGGCGGAGGAGAACGTCGGCAAGAAGGATCGAAGCCGCGGTGATTCGCTCGGTCACGGCGCCTTTTTCAGCCCCGCATCGGCGGGGGAGGAGGTTGCCGACGGTCGGACCGAGGGGGAGCGTTTGGCCGATGACCTGGCCGATCTGCCGGCTGAGGAACTCGCACAGGTCATCGAGACCATGGAAGACGACATGCGCGCCGCCTCCGAGGCGATGGACTTCGAAGAGGCCGCCCGTTTGCGCGATATCGTGGTGAGCCTGAAGGCGATGGCCGAGGGTACGAGTGAGGATGAGGCGATCGAGGCCCTGCGCAAGACGGCTCGCAAGGGGTCGGTCTTCGCGCCCGGCAGGAAACGGCAAGGGGCCCGATTCAAGAGATAGCCCGATTTTCCCGGCGGAATGCGGCAGGGGGCGGCACATGAAGGGCGGGCGGTCCTGGCAACCGATTCATGCGGGGGTCGATTCGGCCTCGCCGTATGTGCGGATGGTATACTTACGCACGGAATTATCGGCGGGCCCGCTGCGCCCGCATGGGGAGAGGGATATGACCATGACCGATTTCGACCTGTTGTTCAGCCGCCTGCGCGGCCTCACGTGGAGCCATGTCGCCATGGCGGCGGCGAGTTTTTTCCTCGCGACCGCCCTGTTCGTTTCCCCTGCGTGGGGATATGCCGATTTCGCCCGTCTTCAGCAGCTGGTCTCCTGGTTCGGTGTCGTCGCCGGCGCGCTGTCCCTGATCGCGGCTTTCGCCTCACGTGCGACCTGGGCGCTGAGGTTCGTCGAGCCCGCTGCCGGCGCCGCGCTCCTCCTGGGCGGCCTGTGGACGCTCAACTTCCCGTTCGCCGTCGATGCGTTCGTGCCCGTCATCTCGTTCCTCGGCATCTTCCTCGCGTTGTACCTGCTCGCCGTGACCGCCGAGATGGGTCGTCGCGGCGTCGGCCGTCCCGGTTGTCAGCTCGCCGTCGCCGTCTCCGTGATCGCGGCGTCTCTCGCCAACCTGTTCGGGTTGATGGGCGCCGATGGCATGCTGGCGCTCTCCGCCCTCGAGATGTATCTCTCCGCCTGGGGATTCGTCTATGCGACGGTGGCGCTCTCCGTCCCCGTCCCGCGTGCCGAGCTCGCGTAGCCTTCGAGGGGCGACCCGTGCGACAAGATGAGCCGCCTCCATTCGGGGGCGGCTCATTTGTTTCATGGACTTTAGTCCGTGCCGCGCGCCAGCGCGGCATAGAAAACCACCCGCTG
>CAUWMY010000061.1:0-4650 GCA_963560155.1 uncultured Collinsella sp. | reverse complement strand
TCAGGCCCGAAACTTTCCGACGCTCAAACCCGCAACTTCGAGGCTATCAAACACAGCGGCATTCAGGCGGCATATTCGGCAAAATCGTCAGTCCATCGCATGGGTCGCGTAGACGCACTCGTCACCCCACAGACGCACGGCGTCCGCGGGGACCTCCCCCGCGGCGAGTGCGGCGAGCGTGGCGGGCATGTCGATAATGCGCTGATTCGAGGAACCGCGGAAGCGCAGCGTGATGTCGTGGAGACTCTGCACGAACGGGCCATCGACAAGCACGTCGACGCAAGAGAGCAGACGATCAGTGACCTCCGTGTGATGCCGCCCGCCCGTCACGAGCTCGCGGTCCCATGTGTCGCCTGTAAAACACCAGATGGTCTTGCCGCATCCACGCGGAAACTCATCGCGCACGCGCTCGACGAAGGCGACAAGTCCTTCCTGATTTTCCGGCTCCATGGGTTCGCCGCCCAAAATGGTCAGGCCGTCGACATACGCCGGGCGCATGCTCTCGATGATGGCATCCTCGGTCTCACGTGTGAACGGCTTGCCCGCGGCGAAGTTCCACGCCACCTCGTTGAAGCAGTTCCTACACCCCCGGCGGCATCCGGACACGAACAGCGTCGTACGGACCCCCTCGCCGTTGGCGATATCGAAATGCTTGATCTCAGCGTAGTTCACTGCCCGGCCCCCTCTTTCCGCCGCTGTGGGAAGCGGCGTTCATGTTTCGCCTCGAATTCCCGAATGGAATCGATGCGACCCTGCTCGTCAAAATGAATGACCGAACAGCCGTCGAATGTATAGGATTCCCGCTCCGTCGCGACAAACGTCCATGCAACGGTGACACTCCGCCCGTCTGCGGCAAACACCATATCGTGGATATCCCATGCCATCACATGCTGGATAGCAAGCATATGCTCTATCCAGCGATGAAGTTCCTCAGTCCCCTCGTAAATAGGGCCGTAGCACTCCTCGTACCGGCAACAAGGAGAAAACAGCTCATCAAAACGCGAAAAGTCGCGCGTGACCCACATGGCGAAATAGTCCTGAATCGCTCTTTCTTGGGCAGATGTCGCTTTGGAACAATTAGAAGAAATGATGGCGTCGAGGGGATGCACGCGTAAGAATCGCTCGGCACGATTGGTTCCACGCGGCCACACACGCTGCAGGTAAGGTATCCAAAGGACGCGCTCGTGTGCGCGATCCGAAAGATGCGCCCAGAATCCAAATGGAAGATGTGCGACAACGCTTCCCGGAGCCACCTCTCGACGTCCCGGCGTCAATGCGTCCTTGATTGCCCTCCGATTTAAGGTGTTGGCATCGCGCACGCTTCCGGAACGGGTTTTACGCGGTAACTCCCGATTGACGGGAGATTGGTCGTCAAGTAACCAATTCCCACCCTCAACATATCGCTCACGCATCATCCGATCATACGCATTGCGCAGAGCGACTTCAAAATACGCGATGTCTTTCATGAGCGCGGCGCCAAGATCGAGATTCCACTCACACAGTTCCAACGCACGAGTGAAATCTCCCTGACAGACATCGAGGTATCTCCTAAGACGTGGCTCAGAAAGCCAGCGTTCCATCCACATCAAAGGTGCAGCGCTCTTCTCAATATCCAGAGTCATCTACACCTCCAGAATAAGACGATGCCCCGGTGACATGGAAACCAGCGGTCACACGGGGCTTGCGTCATTAACTATACCCACGTCCAAGCAAATCAAGCGGGAGCGCAAGGCCCCACACGCTAAATCCACCTACAGGTGCAGCACGCGATCGCGGATCTCCTCGGTGCGGCCCTGGTTCCAGAACTGCGTGCCGATGTAGCCGCAGGTGCGGCGCGCCACGTTCAGCGTCTCCTGGTTGCGGTTGCCGCAGTGGGGGCACTCCCACACCAGCTTTCCGTCGTCCTCCACGATCTTGATCTCGCCGTCGTAGCCGCACTCCTGGCAGTAGTCGCTCTTGGTGTTGAGCTCCGCGTACATGATGTTGTCGTAGATGTACTGCATGACGCGGATGACCGCCTTGAGGTTGTCCTGCATGTTGGGCACCTCGACGTAGGAGATGGCGCCGCCCGGGGACAGGCGCTGGAACTGGCTCTCGAACTTGAGCTTGTCGAACGCGTCGATCTTCTCGGACACGTGGACGTGGTAGCTGTTCGTGATGTAGCCCTTGTCAGTCACGCCGGGGATGATGCCAAAGCGGCGCTGCAGGCACTTGGAGAACTTGTACGTGGTGGACTCGAGCGGCGTGCCGTAGAGCGAGTAATCGATGTCCTCGGCGGCCTTCCATTCGGCGCACTTGTCGTTCATGCGCTGCATGACGGCCATGGCGAACGGCGTTCCCTGCTCCTCGGTGTGGCTGTGGCCCGTCATGTACTTGGTGCACTCGTACAGGCCCGCGTAGCCGAGGCTGATGGTGGAGTAACCGCCGTAGAGCAGCTTATCGATGGTCTCACCCTTGTCCAGGCGTGCGATGGCGCCGTACTGCCACAGGATGGGCGCGGCGTCGGAGAGGGTGCCCAGCAGACGCTCGTGACGGCAGCGCAGCGCGCGGTGGCACAGCTCCAGGCGCTCGTCGAAGATCTCCCAGAACTTGTCCATGTCCTGCTGCGAGGAGCAGGCCACATCGACCAGGTTGATGGTGACGACGCCCTGGTTGAAGCGTCCGTAGTACTTGGGCTTACCCGGCTCGTAGTTCTTGGCCCGGGCGATGTTGTCGAAGCCGTTACCGGAGCGGTCGGGCGTGAGGAAGCTGCGGCATCCCATGCAGGTGTAGCAATCGCCGTTGCCCTCGGTCTCGCCCTTGGAGAGTTTGTACTCCTTCATCTTCTTCTCGGAGATGTAGTCGGGCACCATGCGCTTGGCGGTGCACTTGGCGGCGAGCTGGGTGAGGTAGAAGTACGGGGAGTCCTCGTGGATGTTGTCCTCCTCAAGGACGTAGATGAGCTTGGGGAACGCGGGGGTGATCCACACGCCGGCCTCGTTCTTCACGCCCTCGTAGCGCTGACGCAGGGTCTCCTCGATGATCATCGCCAAGTCGCGCTTCTCGGCCTCGGAGCGTGCCTCGTTGAGATACATGAACACCGTCACGAACGGGGCCTGGCCATTCGTGGTCATGAGGGTCACGACCTGGTACTGGATGGTCTGGACACCGCGGCGGATCTCGTCGCGCAGGCGGGTCTCAACGACCTCGGTGACCTTCTCCTCGGGCGCGTCCACGCCCAGCTCGGCGAGTTCGGCCTCGACCTGACGGCGGATCTTCTGACGGCTGACCTCGACGAACGGCGCGAGGTGCGTGAGCGAGATGGACTGGCCGCCGTACTGGCAGGAGGCCACCTGCGCGATGATCTGCGTGGCGATGTTGCACGCGGTCGAGAAGCTGTGCGGGCGTTCGATGAGCGTGCCGGAGATGACCGTGCCGTTCTGCAGCATGTCCTCGAGGTTCACGAGGTCGCAGTTGTGCATGTGCTGGGCGAAGTAATCGGAGTCGTGGAAGTGGATGATGCCCTCGTTGTGCGCCTCGACGATCTCCGCGGGGAGAAGGACGCGCTGGGTCAGGTCCTTGGAGACCTCGCCCGCCATGTAGTCGCGCTGGACCGAGTTGACGGTCGGGTTCTTGTTGGAGTTCTCCTGCTTGACCTCCTCGTTGTTGCACTCGATGAGGGACAAGATCTTGTCGTCGGTGGTGTTCTTTTGACGCTTGAGACCCTGGACGTACCGGTAGATGATGTAGCGGCGGGCGACCTCGAAGCGGTCGAGGGCCATGAGCTCGTCCTCAACCATGTCCTGGATCTCCTCGACGGAGACCGTGTGGCCGGCTTCCGCGCAACGCTCGGCCACGTTCTCGGCGGCATAGCGGACCTGACGGTCGGTCAGGCGCTCGCCGTTCTTAACCTCGCTGTTGGCGCCGTTGATGGCGTTGATGATCTTCTGGAGGTCGAAGGTGACCTCGGAACCGCTGCGCTTGATGATCTTCATGATGTCCTCCGCGAATACCCCTCGATGAAACCCTCACGCGACAAAACCTATACGGATGGGAAAGCCCCGGTTCCACACGTTAGGGCAGCGTGCGGACAAACCGAGGCCCATTGATTGCCTATGCCAGTATGATAGGGCATTTTCAGCTCAATATCTGGTATCACTTTTTATGCATGACACTATATATTGTGTTTTAGCAGGTCAACGACAATGTGCGAATTTTGTCTCGCATTCGGACTTGCAAAGCTGCGGTCGGTGCCGGGAGGAGGTTTCGTCTGCCCAACCTGCGCGGATGCGAAAACGGTCGCGAAGGCGTCGAGCGGGGCGTCCACAACTTCTCCGCTTGATCCGGCCCATTGGCCTGCCAACTGGTCCCCCGGCATGCTGGGAGAATGCTCGCAGCCCTACATGTAGTGAGCGGCGATGCCCCACGGACGCCGGAGACGAACGAGTGGAGCGGCGCGAAAAACAAAACGGACGCCCTGGAGGGCGCCCGTCTGCAATGCTATGGAGGCGAAGCCCGGATTCGAACCGGGGGTAAAGGCTTTGCAGGCCTCTGCCTTACCACTTGGCCACTTCGCCGTATATGCAAAGGGCCGACTCTCATCGGCCCTGGCGCATACAATGGAGCGGACAACGGGGCTCGAACCCGCGACCCCAACCTTGGCAAGGTTGT
>CAUWMY010000060.1:0-4829 GCA_963560155.1 uncultured Collinsella sp. | reverse complement strand
CCCGCGCCGTCGGAGCCCTTCACGCGCTTGGCGATTTTCTTGGCGCTTCTCTTGAGATTGGTGAAAAGGCCGCCGGCGGGATGGGCTGCGTTGAAGGCGTCGCGCTTGTCGCGCTTCAGGCGCTCTTCAACCAGGATCTCACCGTAATCGGCGAGGAACTTGTCGTAGAACGCGACGGCGCCGTCGATGTCCTCCTGGTTGGGGCGTCCCTTGTTCATGCCTCCCACGAGCTTGAACGGGCCGTAGGTGTCGAAGCCGGGGCAGCCGTAGGTGCACATGAGTGTCGCCATCTTCAAGCGGCACACGCCGTCGAGGTCGCCGCCGTTATATTTGGCGGCGCCGCCGTAGGTCATGAGGCCGATGACGTTGTCGCCGTCGCGCAGGCAGTGGTCGCACACCCGCAGCACGTCCTTGTCGAACTTGGTGTAGTAGATGCCCGAGCCGACGATGATGATGTGATAGGGGGAGAGGTCGGGATATTCGTCCTTGCCGAGGGTGGCGACATCGATGGTGTCGATCTCGGGGTGGGCTGTGACGAGCGCGTCGACGAGCTTCTTGGTGTTGCCGTGGTGCTTGGACCGGTAGAGAATGACCGTTCTTGGATCCATGATCGGGCCTTTCATGACGAGCATGCGAAAACATGGCGGTGCCGCGTGGCACTGCCATGGCGGCCGCTGAGGTGCGAAGCGTCCCCGTCGGTCGCGGTGGATGAATCAATTGGGCAACTGGTATTGAATATGTCGAAACCGGCTAGCTCTTAATAGATACCAATCAATTCAAATCTTCATAATTGTATAACCAGTGGCACATTCTTGCGCGTCCACTTCGCTGAATCACATGGGGAGCAGACAACCAGCGCAAACCGTCGAATCCGTAGTATCGGTAGCAAATTCGCAGGTCAATACAACTCATCAGGATGAACGGTCGCTTTTTGCCGATGAACGGTCAGAAAACGGAAAAATACGAAAACTCGGAAACAGAACATTCACAACTGGTATAGTGAATAAAGACTTGTTACGTGGTTACTACCAGTACCGCACCAAATAACGCGGTGGGAACAGGAAAGAAGGATTAATGGTCGGCTTTATTTTGACTGGTCATGGCAACTTCGCCAATGGCATCAAGAGCGCGCTCGATATGGTCGCTGGTGATCAGGAGGCGTTCGAGATCGTTCCCTTCGAGGGTTCCCAGGCTGCCACCTATGGTGACGACCTCCGTGCCGCCATCACCAAGATGCGCGGTGAGTGCGAGGAGGGCGTTATCGTCTTCGTCGACCTGCTCGGCGGCACTCCCTTCAACCAGTCCATGATGATCGCCAACGATGTCGACAAGCTCGAGATCGTGACCGGCTCCAATCTTCCTATGATCATCGAGCTGCTCTTCGCCCGCAACGGCGCCACCGACGTGACCGCTCTCGCCGAGCAGGCCGTCACCGTGGGTCAGCAGGCCGTCACCCGTCAGTCCCTGGCTTCCGTCATGGGCGCCGCTGACGAGGACACCGCCGAGGACGGCATCTAATGGAGAACTTCGGGCAGAACGTTCTCGCCTCCTCCGTCGCCCTGCTGCTCATCATGGCGGTCATGGGCGTCGTCTACTTCTTCTGGTCCAAGGCCAACATGAAGAAGAAGGTCAAGTACTTCGAGCATATCCATACCGACCTGGCACCCGGCCAGCGTGTGATGTTCGGCGGCGGCATCTTCGGCGACGTGAAGAGCGTGCAAGGTGACGTTGTCGAGGTCAAGGTCCGCTCGGGCGCGACGCTCGACGTCTCCCGCTACGCGATCCAAGAGATCGTCAAGTAGCACGCGGAAATCCGCCTCACACCATGGAGGCTCTTTCCCCAAGTTTGTTGTAAAGGCCAGTACGCGAACACGAAAGGACGGATCGCAATGGCAGAGCCCAATATCCTTCTCACCCGTATCGACAATCGACTGATCCACGGTCAGGTTGCCACCCAGTGGAACTCCACCCTGGGTTCCAACCTCATCCTCGTGGCCAACGACGAGGTCTCCACGAACACCATGCGTCAGAATCTCATGAAGATGGCTGCTCCCACCGGTGTTCAGACCCGCTTCTTCTCCATCCAGAAGACCATCGACGTGATTCACAAGGCCTCCCCGGCCCAGAAGATCTTCATCGTGCTCGACTCTCCTCAGGACGCGCTCAAGCTCGTCGAGGGCGGCGTGCCGATCAAGAAGCTCAACATCGGCAACATGCACATGGCCGAGGGCAAGCGTCAGGTCGCTACCACCGTCGCCGTCAACGACGACGACGTGGAGTGCTTCCGCAAGCTCCAGGAGCATGGCGTCGAGCTCTCCATCCAGCGTGTGCCCAGCACGCCCGTTGAGGATACCAACAAGCTGTTCGCGTAATTTGGGGGTTTAGCGAACCAGTTTGTTTGTATACGGGATGAAATCATCCCGGTCGTAAATCTCGTACGAGAAAGTACATTTGAAAGGAGGAGCAAAAGATGGACGTGAATTTCCTTCAGATCGCCCTGGTCTTCCTGGTGACCTTCGTTGCCGCTATCGACCAGTTCGACTTTACGGAGTCCCTGTACCAGCCCATCGTCACCGGCCCGATCATCGGCGCTATCCTCGGCGATGTGCAGACCGGCCTCGTGGTTGGTGGTACCTACCAGCTCATGACCATTGGTAACATGCCCATTGGTGGTGCTCAGCCGCCGAACGCTGTTATTGGTGGCATTATGGCAGCCGTCTTTGCCTGCACCCTCGACATGGATCCCAACGTCGCCGTTGCGACCGCGATTCCGTTCGCCCTGCTCGGCCAGTACGGTGTGACCCTGTTCTTCACCCTTCGTGCCCCGATGATGGAGTCCTTCCGCGCCGCGGCTGTGAAGGCTGACACCAAGGCCATCACCAAGCTGACCATCGTGTCCGAGATCATCCTCGGCCTCATCTTCGCCGCGATCGTCACCCTGTTCTTCGTCGGTGGCCTCACCGCCGGCCAGGCTGTCGTCTCCGCCATCCCCGCATGGCTCAACGCCGGTCTGTCCGCCGCTGGTGGCATGATGAAGTTCGTCGGCTTCGCGATCCTGCTGAAGATCATGATGTCCCGCGACATGTGGGCCTTCTTCCTGCTCGGCTTTGGTCTCACCACCATCGTGCACGGCATCCCCGCGCTCGCCAAGCCTGAGCTCCTGATCATGGCCATCATGGGCTTCGGCCTCGCCTTCTGGGACTTCCAGCAGCAGACCGAGCTCAAGGGCGCTTCTTTTGACGGAGGTGATATGAGCGATGGCATCTAATGAGTTTGTCGTCCCCGCGCAGTACGAGGATCTCACTCCTGCGCCGAACGTCGATAAGAAGACGCTCAACCGCATGGTCTGGCGCTCCTACTGGCTCCAGTCCTCGTTCAACTACGAGACCATGCAGTCCGGTGGCTGGCTGTTCGCCATGGTCCCCGGCCTCGAGAAGGTTCACACCAATAAGAACGACCTCGCCGCGTCGATGTACCACAACCTGGACTTCATCAACACGCACCCGTTCCTGGTCACCTTCGTTATGGGTATCGTTCTCTCCCTCGAGCAGAACAAGGTCGATACCCAGACCATTCGCTCCGTGCGTATTTCCGCTGCCTCCCCGCTGGGCGGCATCGGTGATGCCCTGTTCTGGCTGACGCTCGTGCCGATCACGGCCGGCATCACCTCGAACATGGCCATCGAGGGCAACATCATCGCCCCGCTCATCTTCCTGATCGTCTTCCACGCGGCCCTCTTCGCTTGCCGCTTCGGTCTGATGAACTGGGCCTACAAGATGGGCACCTCCGCCATCGACTCCCTGACCGCCAACATGCAGGCCTTCACCCGCGCTGCCGCCATCATGGGCTGCTTCGTGGTTGGTGCCCTGACGGTCAACATGGGTGGCACCCAGATCAACCTCAACATCCCGAACGGCACCACCCGTGGCCTCGCCGCTCACACCGTTGTGGTTTCCAACAAGGAGGCCGAGAACTTCGACCTCGCCATCGACACCGAGACCGCTGAGCCCGGCTCCCTCGGCATGACCGATAACGACGGCAACGCCCTCAAGGCCGCCGACGCTGACGGCAACGCCGTCGACTGCGGTATCGTCGATCTGGGCAACGGCATGAGCTCCGTCACCTACGCTGAGGTTACCGAGACCCCGGTTTCCTTCTCCGTGGCCGACACGCTTGACACCGTTATGCCTAAGCTCGTTCCTCTGGCGCTCGTCATGCTGCTTTACTTCCTGTTCGCCAAGAAGAACTTCACCCCTATCAAGGGTATCGTTCTTATGCTCATCATCGGCATCCTCGGCGCCCTGCCGCTCAACGAGTGGTTCGGCCTCACCTGGTGGACTGGTCTCTGGTAATTCCAGCTGACTGTTGAGGTGACATCTCCCCCAGATGCGCCTGCAAACCCGGCGTGGGCTTCGTTCTCACGCCGGGTTTTTCTAATCATTCCCATCGATTGCAATCGTCTCGTTGAGCGCATTGCGTTCGAATTGACGGTTTCCCTTTGTATCGGAGGCGATTCTCATGGCGGCAACGGCTCGCAAACAGCCTTTGTATGACCAGCTTGTGGATATTCTTGCCGATAAGATCGAGCATGAGTATCACGCTGGCGACATGATCTCCTCCGAGCGCGAACTCTCCGAGCGCTACGGCCTGTCCCGCACGACGGTTCGCCTCGCCCTCCAGGAGCTCGAGCGCCTGGGATTGATCGTCCGTCAACACGGACGCGGTACGTTCGTGGCCGATCGTTCCGCCCAGACCACCAACCTCATGCAGTCGTACAGCTTCACCGAGCAGATGCGCGAGCTCGGCCGCGACCCATCCACCACCATCCT
>CAUWMY010000059.1:0-4931 GCA_963560155.1 uncultured Collinsella sp. | reverse complement strand
CAGCGGGTGGTTTTCTATGCCGCGCTGGCGCGCGGCACGGACTAAAGTCCATGAATGAAAAAGGCGACCGCCAAACGGCGGCCGCCTCTCGCGACGTCGGTTGTCACGCATCTTTGAACGCCCGGGCGCGCGACGGCGACAGGCGCACTAGAACGCGGGAAGCACGTCCTCGCCGTAGGTCTTCTCCAGATAGGCCTTGAAGTCCTCGGAGGTGAGGACGTCGACGAGCGCCTTGACCTCCTTGGAGTCCTCATCGCCCTTGGCGACGCAGATGATGTTGGCGTACCTCTCAACGGCGAGCGAATCGGAGGACTCGTGCGCAAGGGCATCAGCAACGTGATAGCCGGCCTCGATGGCGTAGTTGCCGTTGATGACCGCAAAGTCGACCGAGGAAAGGGCACGCGGCAGCGCGGCGGCCTCGAGCTCCTGGAACTTGAGGTTGTGCGGGTTCTCCTTGATGTCCTTGGGCGTGGACTCGAGGTTCTCGGGGTCGGAGAGGGTGATCAGGCAAAGATCCTGCAGCAGGAGCAGGGCGCGACCCTCGTTGGTGGGGTCATTCGGAATCGCAACCGTGGCGCCGTCGGAGATATTGTCGAGGTCATCGGACGTACCGGCGTACACCGCGAAGGGCTCGTAGTGAATCAGGCCGGCGGACACGAGGTCGGTGCCGTTCTCGGCGTTGTAGTTCTCCAGGTACGTGATGTGCTGGAAATAGTTGGCGTCGACCGCGCCCGAGGTGGTGTCCTTGTTCGGCTGAATGTAGTCGGTGTACTCCTTCACCTTGAGCTCGATGCCCTGCTTGGCGAGAAGAGGCGCGGCGAAATCGTTGAGGATCTCGGCGTGCGGCGCGGGGCTGGCGGCCACGGTGAGCGTTGCGGAAGCGTTCGCGGCGGAGCCGGCGGGAGCGGAAGAGCCGCCGCAAGCGGTGAGCCCGCCCAGGGCAACAATGCCCAGACCGGCGGCAAAAGAGGTGAACAGGGAGCGACGAGAAACGGAAGCGTTGAAGTTCTTCATGATGGGATCCTTTCGAAGGAGGAATTCGGGAAGCCGTCAGCGGTGATCGACCTTGCGGGCGATGAGATTGCACACAGACTGGATGAGCTGCACGAGGGCGATGAGCAGCACGACCGTGACGATCATGGCGCCGTCCTCGTAGCGGTAGTAACCGTAGCGGATGGCGATGTCGCCCAGGCCGCCCGCGCCCACGGCACCGGCGATGGCGGTGTAACCCAGCACGGCGATGAGCGTCACGGCGATGCCGCGCACGATGCTCGGCAGCGCCTCGGGCAGAAGCGCCGAGAACACGATACGGGGCACGGACGCGCCGCACGCCTCGGCGGCCTCCACGGCGTCGCGGCTCACCTCGGCGAGCGATTGCTCGACCATGCGGGCCACGAAGGGAGCGGTCGCCACCACGAGCGGCGGGATGACGCCCACCACGCCCGTGGAGGTGCCAACGAGCGCCTGAGTGGCGGGCATGAGGGCGATCAGCAGAATGATGAACGGCAGGGAACGGCCGATGTTGACCACCCAGCCCAGCACCGCGTTCAGCACGGGCACGGGACGCAGGCCGTCCGGCGCGGTGAGGTGCAGCACGACACCGAGGACCGTGCCGATCACATAGGCGACCGCAGTGGATGCGAACACCATGACGAGCGTGTCGATGGTGCCCTGAATGAGCAGTGGAGCAAACTCCGACAGGAAATCGTTAAGCATCCCAGTCCACCTTTCCAAGCAGTACGCGCGTGGCCTCGGCCTGGGGCTCGGCGAACACCTTCGCCACGCTCCCCTGCTCCACCACGCGACCGTGCTCGAGCACCGCGACGTTATTGCAGATCTTCTCGACCACATCCATGGAATGGGTGATGACCACCAGCGTCACGCCGGTCTCGCGGTTGATGTCGCGCAGCAGCTTGAGGATGGTGTTGGTGCTCTTGGGGTCGAGCGCGGAGGTCGCCTCGTCGCAGAGGATCACCTCGGGCTCGCAGGCCAGTGCGCGGGCGATGGCCACGCGCTGCTTCTGGCCGCCGGACAGCTGGCTGGGATAGCTCCGGGCCTTCTCGGCCAGGCCGACGCGATCGAGCAGCTCGAGCGCGCGGGCGCGGTTCTCCTCCGTCACCTTGCCTGAAGCGGCGAGGAACGGAAAGCACACGTTGTCCAACACGGTCTTTTGCGCGAGCAAGCCGAAGTTCTGGAAAATCATGGCCACCCGACGACGATACGCGCGCAGCTCCTCGCCGGACAGGGCGGTGACGTCGCGGCCATCGACCTCGATGGTGCCCGAGGTGGGGCGCTCGAGCAGGTTGATGGTGCGCACGAGCGTCGACTTGCCGGCGCCGCTCATGCCGATGATGCCGAAAATGTCGCCGTCGGCGATCTCGATGTTGATATCCGAGAGGGCATGGACCAGGCCGTCGGAGTCGACGGGGGCCAGGGCCTCGGCGGCTTCGTCTGCCGCCTGGACGACAGCCGCAGCGCCGAGCGCCGGGTTCCCGCTCACCGAGGCGGCATAGGACATGTCGGTCCCGCCCCCGCGGCGCTTCTTGCCGGACGCCTTGGGCGCGGCGAATGATTTGTACACATGCTTGATGCTGATCACGAGGAAAACTCCGCTTGAAGATGGTTTTGGGATAAACGGCCATCTCCCGCCGGAGACGGCCTAGTGAAGGCGCCCGGTCTCGGTCAGCACGCGGAAATCGCGCGGCATGACAAAGTGCCCGGGCGAGGGCATCTCCATGACCATCATCATGCTCGCGATATGTCCGACAAACGTAATCATGGGGATGAGCTTAACAGGGTACCCCATATCGGGCAACCATGGAAACCGCCATGAAACAAAAATGGTTGCATTCCCATGGGTCGACGGCGCAATTGGGGACGGGTATGCTTGGTGTAATTGGGGTGCAATTGGGGACGGGTGCGTTTTACACATCTAGCCGCGATGTGTAAAACGCACCCGTCCCCAATTGCACATACCGAGGGCTTGAACAAAAACGGCCGCCTGAAAACAGGTGGCCGCATGCCCTTTGGCGATATGTTGCAAATTGTACCTGTCCCCAATTGGACAGCTTTGGCGAAGTATTACTCGTCGTCCTCGGCGTGGCGCTTCTTGCTCGCCTCGTATTCCTCGCGCGTCACCACGTCCTCGATGCGCAAGTTGATGCCCGCGACCTCCAGGCCGGTCATAGCGGTCAGACGCTCGGTCACGCACTCCTTCACGTCCTCGAAAATCGCCGGCGCATAGCAGCCGTACTCGATGATCACGGAGATGTTCACAATCACGCGGTTGTCGTCGGTGACCTCGACGGTCACGCCCTTGGTGAGGTTCTCGGCGCCGAAGGTCTCCTGCACGAGGTGCATGAGGTTGCCCTTCATGCCGAGCACATGCGGAACCTCGCGCGTGGCCATGGCGACGATCTTCTCGATAACGCCGTTGGAATAGGTGAGAGAATCCTCGGAATCGTCCTCGAGATCCTCCTCGAACTCGGGGGCGTCGTCGAGCTCGGGCTCGGCGTCCTCGTTCAAATCCTGCTCCATGAGCTGCAGCTCGCGCTCGGCATCGGGGTCCTTGGAAAAATCGACTTCGATGCCGAACAGCCCTTGCTTCTTCTCGTCTGCCATGGCGTCCTCCCTGCCAGGTTCGTTCGTCTTCTCGAATATGCCCACCGTCACGCGCTTCATGCACGTCGTGGGGATCGTCGCGCTATTTGTCGATCAGGCGGCGCACGAAATTGACCACCGCGTTGTCGCCATCGCGCATCTGGCCCACGACCACGCCGACACCCACGAAAACGGCGATGACGATGGTGTCCCATAGGCCGATCACCAAGACCAGCACGGCGAGCACGAAGCCCAGGATACCGTACAGCGTGGCATGCGGATGCGCATCGGCGTGCTCCCACATCCTACGCCCCAGCTCGCGGAAAAAGCCAAAGGTCGCCTCGTGGAACGTCTCGGGGCGGGTGGTCCCATCCGCACCGGCCGCACTCGCACGCGAGCCGGCCTCGCCGGAAGACGCATGCGCCTCGCTCTCGACGGGCTCGACAACATGCTCGATAACAGCCTTGGGCGCCTTCTGCGCGCCCTTTGCAGTATCACTCACTTAGCAAACCTCCCTGGTAACGGTCACGGTCTTGCTCGGCAAGAACCGAACGCGCACGGAAACACCGGAGACCCCGAGCATCCGCTCGCACGCCTCCCGCACACGCTCCTGCATGCGCTGCGCGAGCCCCTCCAAGCCTCCCTCGACGAGCGCGATCGCCTCGATCTCGATACGGGCCTCCGCTCGATCGCGGCCGTGCACGTGCGCCTCGACCCGCTCGATGAGCACGTGATCGTCGACGGCGGCGGACCGTGCGATGGAGACGAGCGCGGGCAGGGCCACTTCGATCTGCGCGTCCCCACCCAAGCGCAGGAAGGCGGGCTCCGGCCTGTCCATGATGGCGACGATCAACGTCACGATCATCTGAACGACCACCACGCATATGCATGCGAAGACGGCGACGCGCACCCACGGCACGCCGAGAATCGCGTCGAATCGCTCCGTATATGGTCCGAATTGAGAGCCCGTGAACAGGCCGATCACGCATGCGGCGGCAATCAGGTACAACGCCGCGCCGATCTTGCGTATGCGCCTCATGGGCCCTCCTCTCTCCCGTGCAACGCGCGCGAACCCTCCGCGCGCGACAACGCTTTCCCATTATAAAGCGAGCCGGGTCCGCGGCGATGCGAACCCGGCCCTCTCAAGCACTTCTTAACCATGCGGCGCGAACCGCATCGAGCCTACTCCTCCTCGAGCGCGGCGATGACCTCGTCGGTCATGTCCATGGTGGAGTACACGTCCTGAACGTCGTCCAGGTCCTCGAGGCGGTCGATAAGGCGCTGGACCTTCTTGGCGTCGGCGCCGGAGACGGCCGTCGGGGTGGTCGGAA
>CAUWMY010000058.1:0-5020 GCA_963560155.1 uncultured Collinsella sp. | reverse complement strand
GCGGACCGTCCGCAGGAAGGCGAGCCACGAGTCGTACGACTCGGTATCCACCACGTCGACGCCCAGGACGCGCCCCCGGCCGCCCGCGTCGCAGCCGATGGCGGTGACCACGGCGGTGGAGGCGACGCGGCCCCCGCGGCGGCACTCGACGTAGGTGGCGTCGAGCCAGGCGTAGGGCACCGGCGAGCCGTCGAGCGGCCTTGCGCACAGATCCTCGATGTCGGCGTCCAGGCTCGAGGCGATGGCGCTCACCTGGTCCTTGGAGAGCCTGGACGCGCCCATCTTCTCGGCGACGCGCTGCACCTTGCGGGTGCTCGCGCCGGTGGCGTACATCTCCGCCACGGCGGCCACGAGGGCGCGGTCCACGCGCCGGTGGCGCTCGATCACGTCCTCGGGGAAGAAGCTGCCCGAGCGCAGCTTGGGGATACGAAGCGTCAGCGTGCCCACGCAGGCGGCGAGCGCCCTCTCGCGGTAGCCGTTGCGGCTGTTCGCCCCGCCGCCGCACAGCTGGTCGGCCTCCGCGTCCATCACGGCGTTCACGACCTGCTCGGCGAGGCGCCTGAGCAGCTCCTGCATGTCGATGGCGCCGTCGTCGAACCGGGGCATGGCGAGCATGTCCGGCGTCGGGTCTGATAAGATTTCCATAGCGGTCTTCGTCCTTTCCTAGAGCCTGTTGTTGTGGTGATTTCAGATTCTAGGACGAAGGCCGTTCTTCGTTAAACGGGCGCTAGGGCGCCGCCCTTACACCAACATTTTCGACGCGATCGCGGCCGTTCAGCAGGTCGTCGATGTACGCCTCCTTGGGTGCGAACTTGAGTAGGTATGCGATGTTGCTGTTGGGCATGGTGTTTCCTTTCTTGGGTAGTGATGTCCCTGGTCGCTTTGCTGGTCTGGGTTCCTTGCTATTAAGGTAAGGGCGTCTGGTGGGACCTTCGTGCCGGAATGGTGCGTGCCTGGTGCTCGCCGGAGTTGTGATCGCCTGCGGCGCTTGGACACACGCAGGTGGAGCGTTCCTGAAGTTGTTGTTGGGCGGGGGAGCATCGGCAAGACGCATATGGCGTCGGCCCTCTGCACGCTGGCGTGCGAGAGGAGGCTCGAGGCGCGCTTCTTCACGGCGTCCTCGCTCGTGATGCGCCTGAGGCGCGCCCGCGACGACGGGAGGCTCGACCGGGAGGCCGCGCTCATCGGCAAGGCCCGCCTGCTCGTCATCGACGAGCTCGGGTTTCTCCCGCTCGACGCGGACGGGGCGAGGCTGCTCTTCCGGGTCTTCGCGGACGCATACGAGAGGCAGTCGGTGGTAATCACCGCGAGCCTGGAGTTCAGCAGGTGGGGGTCGGTGTTCGGGGACGACCGGATGGCCGCCGCCGTGATCGACCGCATCGTCCACCACGGGAGGCCCGTCCAGTTCCGCGGCGAGTCCTACCGCGTCCGCCATGCCCTCATGCAGGAGGGCTAGCCGCTCAAAAAGCGTGCGCGCTTCCGATGCTCAGGCTGCTTAATTTCCGATGCTCTTTTTGCTCAAATCCTCTTGACGAAACACACCTTGCCGAGCAGATCGTGAACGCTGATGTGGAAGTAGAGGCCGACAGGCTGTGCGGCGAGGTCGCCAACAATGTGGCGCTGAGTCCCGAGACTGTTGCAATGAAAATGAGAATTAAGAGTCTGAAATAAACACCGGTTCACATGTCCATGAGCTTCATGTTTATTGGGCATACAATCATAATTACTTAATAATGGGATTATTAGAATGAACGTTGTTGATTGACATGGAGGGCTTGGCAAGTTGGACGCAATGGCTGTTATAGACGATAATTTTAACATTGAAGATGAGGATGATTTTTTCTCCTCTATTTCGGACTATCGTGATTTATCCCTTTCTTCGTCTGACTGGACAGTTGAAACTTTATTTGGTCAAATGAAAAAGGGAAATATTGATGTCTCACCAGAGTTTCAGCGAAGGCAAGTCTGGGACGCAAAAAAACAAACCGCTTTTATTGAGTCTTTAATTCTTGGTATTCCGGTTCCTCAAATTGTGATTGCTCAGAACAAACAAGAGCGGGGTAAATATATTGTCCTTGATGGCAAACAGCGCCTTTTGAGCATAATGCGTTTTTATGATGGCGATCTCCGTTTGGGAAAGCCTGAGCTACTTGAGGAATTAAAGGGGCTCACTCGCGGTGAGATGGATGACGTTTACCGTGATGCCATCGATAACGCTACGATTAGAGCCGTTAGGATATCCGGATGGAATAACGAGTCGGTCCTATACACTATATTCCATCGATTGAACAGCGGAAGCGTTTCTCTGAATACGCAAGAGTTGCGATTTGCATTAATGCCTGGTCCATTCACTAGGTTTGCTTCGTCTTTTACAGACTTTGACTTTGAATTTGCCCGTCTATTTAGCGAATCAGCCGATGGCCCTGATTTCCGAATGCGCGACATTGAATTACTTACGCGTTATTGTGGGATAGTGCATAGGCCCGATTTGTACATGGGCAACCTCAAGGAGTTTCTCGATCAAACCACGGCATGGCTAAATGACTTAGACTCTGAGCTCACTTACCAATCGTATGCTAGTGATGCGGTTAAAGCTATATCCCTTTATAGGGATGTTTACGGCTTGATTGAAGCGAGCTACGGTGAAAAGATGGCTCCCTTTACACTTTTGCAAGGTGGAAAGAAGCCGCGTTTTAACCGTGCGGTTTTCGACGCTCTCTGTTTTGTAGCGCAGGACGTAAATATACGAGCGGCAATTGCCTCTAACAAGAAGAATGTGGCGACTGAGCTTGGGCGAGTACTTTCCTCTCCGGGGTTTATAGAGGCATGCTCTGTTTCCACTAAAACCAAGAGGTCTCTGATTGCAAGGATTGAGATCTGGAGCGATGCGCTATCTGCGCTTTTGGAAATACCGGTTAAGAAATTGGCTCTTGATAAGGATGGGAAAGTAATCGTTGACCGCTAGATTTGATCGTCTGCATTCAAGGACCATTTCTCTTAGAGATCGATATCTGCCCGAGAAGCCAAATAAAATCGGTGACTATAGCGAGGAACAGCAGGATGATGCACGTGCTTGCATTTTGCTTGTCCATGCTGAAGTTGAGTCTTATCTAGAGGGACTGGCAGAGGAGCTTTGCGCCCATGTCCGGGAGCTCATTGCTAAAGAGCACTACGATTCATTCACAAGTTCTTTCTTGTATTTTTATGGGGCCAAGGCTAATGAGCTTAAAGGAGCTGGGTCTTTAGAAGACGTTGCAAAGGGGGCCGTTGCCCTGCACAAAAAGGTGCTACATGGCAACAACGGAATCAAAGGCAAAGATATTTCAAAAATGTTCGACCCCTTTTTTGTTGGCGGTATCGATTTGGATTTGCTGTTGGAGCAGGCTCTTGATTCATTTGGGACATTACGCGGAAAATGTGCCCATTCTTCTTTTATCGGCATTAGCGAGGAGATAAATTGTTATGAAATTCGCGAGCAGGTGATTTCCTTGCTAGGGCTTTTGGATCAATTTGATTCCCAGTTTAATGATTTCGCGCGGTAGCGATACGATTTTACGGTTCGGCAGTTCGAAGTCGATTGACATTGGTGCCTTTATGGCTCTTTCCCAATTTGATATAACCGTCCTCGTACCCGCGTTACCATAGTCCTCTGTCTTCTTGATCAGCTCGTCCATCTCTTCCAGTTTATATATGTCGAGGCGCCTCCTTATGCCCGTTCATGCCCCACTATGCCCCATATGTACTCCATCGCCGTTTTCAGTGTGGGTGACTGAGTTGCCGCCTGGGATGGTTTCGAAGGCTCTTGTCCTGATTCTGGCGATCGCGTCGGAAGTGTTGGTGTAAGGGTGACGCCCTGGCATGCGTTTAGCGACGAACATCCTTCGTCCTAGAATCTGAAATCATCACAACAACTGGTTCTGGGAAAGGGCGAAGACTCCATGAAAACTTAATCAGGTCTGACGCCGGACATGCTCGCCATGCCCCGGTTCGACGTCACCGCCATCAATATGCTGGGATGCTCTGATATCTCGCCGAGCTCGTCGCAAACGCCTCGATGGACGCCGTTGCCGACCGGCTTTGCGGCAGCGCGGCGAACAGCCGAAACGTCTGCCGGGAACGCAGCCTGATTGCGTGTTTGCGAGGGATCGCGTCGAAAATGTTGGTGTAAGGGCGGCGCCCTAGCGCCCGTTTAACGAAGAACGGCCTTCGTCCTAGAATCTGAAATCACCACAACAACAGGCTCTAGGAAAGGACGAAGACCGCTATGGAAATCTTATCAGACCCGACGCCGGACATGCTCGCCATGCCCCGGTTCGACGACGGCGCCATCGACATGCAGGAGCTGCTCAGGCGCCTCGCCGAGCAGGTCGTGAACGCCGTGATGGACGCGGAGGCCGACCAGCTGTGCGGCGGCGGGGCGAACAGCCGCAACGGCTACCGCGAGAGGGCGCTCGCCGCCTGCGTGGGCACGCTGACGCTTCGTATCCCCAAGCTGCGTGTGTTTAGTCAAGCCTGATTTTCGGTTTTGAGCACAGATGTCTTTCGGGTTCTGGCACGCAACTTTTTCGGGTTTCGTCACGGGCGCGCCGCCGCCTCTATCTTCCCGACTTTCCCAGCATGAGAGACTCCTCGAGCCTGTGGCTGGGTCCGCCGAACTCCACGAGCCTGCCGTGGTGCACCACGCGGTCGACGATGGCCGCCGCGAGTTTGTCGTCGGCGAAGACCGTGCCCCATCTGCTGAACTCGACGTTGGTGGTGAATATCACGCTCCTCCTCTCGTAGCTGTCCGATATGACCTGGTACAGGAGCCTCGCCCCGTCCACGTCGAAGGGCACGTAGCCGAACTCGTCCAGGACCAGGAGCCTCGCCTTGGCCACGTCGGCGAGCAGCCGGTCGAGCGTCCCCTCCCGCTTGGCCTTGCCGAGCTGCAGCGCCAGCTGCGCGGTCTGCCAGAACCTCACGGGGTGATACCGTCAATGTATTTTTCACCAATCGCGCAAACGGATCGGCCCCGAGTGCG
>CAUWMY010000057.1:0-5229 GCA_963560155.1 uncultured Collinsella sp. | reverse complement strand
CCCTTAGGGTTACACCCTAAGAGCAAACCACCCGCTATGCGGGTGGTCATGATTCCAGGGTGATGGGAGGGGTCACTTGCCGGCGATTAGCGCCTGGGCGCAGCGGATGCCGTCCGTGGCGGCGCTCATGATGCCGCCTGCATAGCCGGCGCCCTCGCCGCACGGATACAGGCCGGGCGTGCTGACGGACATGCAGGACGTGCGATCGCGCAGGACGGTCACCGGGGAGCTCGAACGGGACTCGACGGCCGTGAGGACGGCGCATGCGGCATCGTAGCCGCGGATCTTCCTGCCGAGCAGGGGGATGCCCTCGCGGAGCGAATCGACGACATGAGGGGGAAGCGTCCCGTCGATCTCGCCCCAGGTGACACCGCGCGGGTAGGTTGGAAGCACCTTGCCGGGACCGGTGCTGGGACTGCGGGCGAGGAAATCCCCGACGAGCTGGGCGGGCGCGCGATAATCCCCGCCGCCGGCGGCAAATGCCGCCCGCTCACATGCGCGTTGCAGTCGCATGCCCTCCAGAGGGTCGTCTCCGGGCAGGTCGTCGGGGGTGATGTTGACGAGCAGCGCGGCGTTGGCGTTGCGCCCGTCGCGCGCGTTGAGGCTCGCGCCGTTGGTGACCACGCCGCCCTCCTCCGATGCCGCGGCGACGACCTCACCGCCGGGGCACATGCAGAACGAGAAGACGCTGCGGCCGTTGTCCAGATGCGCGACGAGGCTGTATGGGGCGGCGCCGAGGGCGGGGTGGCCGGCTGCGGGGCCGTAGAGCGCGCGGTCGATGTCTTCTTGAAGATGCTCGATGCGGACTCCCATGGCGAACGTCTTGCGTTGCAGTGAGACACCGCGCTCGGCGAGCAGCTCGAAGACGTCGCGGGCAGAGTGACCGCAGGCCAGGATGACGCTGTCCGACGCGATGTCCCGAGTTCCCTCGGGGCCCTGCAGTCGGATTGCTCGGACCGAGCCATCGGGCCCGAGTTCGAGGTCTGTGAGATTGGAGCGGAATCGAACCTCACCGCCGAGTCTTACGATACGCGCGACCAAGTTGGCGACGACGACGGGAAGGATGTCGGAGCCGATGTGCGGTTTGGCGTCCCAGAGGATGTCGCGCGGCGCGCCCGCATCCACGAGCGTTCGGAGGATGAGGCGATGCAGGGGGTTTTTCGTGCCGGTGTTGAGTTTGCCGTCCGAGAACGTGCCCGCTCCCCCCAGGCCGAATTGGATGTTGCTCTCCGTGTCGAGTGCGCCCGTGGCGTTGAAGATACCCACCGCCGCGCTCCGTCGCTCGGCGTCGTCTCCCCGTTCGACGAGGAGTGGCCTCATGCCCGCTTCAGCGAGGGTGAGGGCGGCGAAAAGACCGGCGCAACCAGCGCCCACGACGATGGGGCGGGGAGAGGCGGGGCAGGAGGTTTCACGGGCGTTGGGGAATGAGGGCTCGGACGGGTCGACGGCGCGTACGCGGTGGCGAGCGCGTGTCGGCACGCGCTCGAGGGCCTCGAGTTCATCGATATCCCCGGAGAGCTCGAGTCGGGCGCTCAGCATGAAGTGGATATCAGATTTCTTGCGCGCGTCAATGGACTTGCGCCTCAGCTCGATATACCCGATCTCATCTCGCGAGCAGCCCAGCAAGCGGGTGGCTTCGCGGATGCAGATGGCGAGGCAGGAGCGTTCATCCGCCCCGTTCGACAGGGGGCAGGGAATCTCGGAAATCTCAAGCATGGGTCTCCTCATGGGATGCGGGGTCGTTGGGGAGGGCGGAGCGGGCGGCGCCCCCGCCCGCTCGGATGCCCGAGAGCCATGCCCAGGCGAGGTTGTAGCCTCCGCAGTCGGCATCGATGTCGATGGCCTCGCCGCAAGCGAAAAGCGAGTCGATACCGGCGGCGGCATCTGCGGGGCGCGGGGATACGGCCATGGTTTCGAGGTCGACGGCGTCGATCGGGATGCCGCCGCGGCGCACCTGGGCTTGGGAGTGCTCGGTCGTTCCCGAGACGCGCAGGCGCAGGCGGTGCAGCAGGGACGCGATGCGGCCGAGCGGCCGTGCGTCGACCGCCGTGGCTTCGACGACGACCTCGGCGAGCGGGCGCGCGAGCATCCCGTCGAACCATCGGGGGTCGCCCATAAAGGGACCGACCGCCTCGACACGGTCGCAGAGCATGCGCTCGAGGGCCCTGTCGTTCGAATCGGGGAAGAGGTCGAGTTCGATGACGTCGCCCGCCTCGATGCGACGCGAGAGGTTGAATGCGGCGATGCCCGAGATGCCATAGGGCCGGAAGAGGACCTCCCCCTGCTCGAACGCGATGGCCGCGCCGTCTCGCATGAGGGTGAGCATGGCTTCGACGCGAAGGCCGTCGAGGCGCTTGAGGGCGCTATCTGCCCGCACCTCGAGTGTGCCCGCGATGGGGCACAGGACGGGCGCCTCGGGTAGGTGCGGCAGGCCCAAGATGCGACAGCTTCCCTCGGACGATCCTCCGCAGGCGAGGATGACAGATCGCGCCGTCAGGAGGCGCTCTCGGCGCGCGGCGGAGGCGAGGGCCTTGCGGGCGTTGCGCGTCTCGGCCTTGGCGTCGCGTCCCCGTTTGTGGGAGAGAGGGGCCGAGGGCACGCTCACGATCAGCCGGCACGCGCCCTGGTGGACGCCGGCGACGCGTTCCAGCTCGGCGCAGGGGATGATGTCGACGCCCGCGCGGTCGCAGGCGCCGAGGAGCGCGTCGCGGGCGGACTCGGCGCGCCTCGTGATCGGGTAGAGCCTGCCCTCTCCCTCTTCGGCGACTGCGATGCCGAGGCTCGCGAGGAAGGCCTCGATATCACGCTCGGGGGCCGTGCCGAAGAGATGGCGCACGGCGTCGGGATGGCGGTAGCGGCGGGGGTCCAGATGGGCGTTGGAGATGTTGCAGCGCCCGTTGCCGGTGGCGAGGATGCCCAAGCCGGCCGCGATGTCACGTTCGATGACGGCGGTCCGCGCGCCGGATCGCGCGGACGTGATGGCGGCCGCGAGCCCGCTCGCCCCGCCACCGATGATGACGACGTCGTAGACGGACGCGCCGCCCTCCGCGGGGGAGGGCGGCGCGTCGTGGGATACCCTATGTTCGATGGGGCGCTTCATGTCAGGCGTCGGCCTCAGGCTCGGGGGCCTGATGCTCAGGCACGGCAACGACTTTCGCGAGGGCCTCGTCGAGCATACCGGAGGGAAGCTCGGCCTCGATGGTGCCGGCGTCGCAGGCGGCGGCGAGTTCGGCCTTGATGGGCAGACGGCCGAGGACCTCGAGGCCGTATTGTCCGGCGACGTCGTCGAGTTTGCTCTTGCCGAAGACCTCGATCTTCTTGCCGCAGTCGGGGCACTCGACGTAGCTCATGTTCTCGACCACGCCGAGGACGGGGATGTTCATCTTATCGGCCATGTTGACCGCCTTGGCGACGATCATGGACACGAGGTCCTGGGGGCTCGTCACGATGACGATGCCGTCGACCGGCAGGGACTGGAAGACGGTGAGGGCGACATCGGCGGTTCCGGGGGGCATGTCGACGAGCAGGTAGTCGAGCGGGCCCCAGGAGGTCTCGCTCCAGAACTGGCGAATGGCGCCGGCGATGACGGGGCCGCGCCACAGGACGGGGTCGGTCTCGTTCTTGAGGAGCAGGTTGGAGGACATGACCTTCACGCCGCAATCCGAGATCTCGGGCAGTAGCAGGTTGCCGAGCCCCATGGCGTGCCGGCCGCTCATGCCGAACATCTTGGGGATGGAGGGGCCGGTGATATCGGCGTCGAGGATGCCGACCTTGTGCTCCGCGCGTGCCAGCTCGACGGCGAGCGTGCCGGTGACGAGGGACTTGCCCACGCCGCCCTTGCCGGACAGCACGGCGATGACGCGCTTGACCTCGGACAAGTTGTTCTCCTCGAATTCCTGCGGGGCGGTCTGACCGCCAGCGGCGTTCGCGTGTTCGCAGTTCATATGCGATTCCTTTCACGTGCGAATCTGAACGAGTCCCATTGTACTCGCCTTGGGGAGCTGCGGCGTGCGCCACGCCGATGCCAGTCCCCGTCCCCGCGTCCGTCCGCCGATTGCCGTCGTTCCATAAGGCGAATAACCGTTTTATCTTTGGGGGAGAATGGCTACGGTAAGAAAGATGGGCGCGAAGACAGTGCGCGCCCCGTACCCGAAAGGAACGCTCATGCTGCTCGAAGGCAAAAAGGCAATTATCACTGGCGGAACCCGTGGCATCGGCTACGCCATCGCGGCCCGCTTCATCGAGGAGGGCGCGGTCGTGACCGTGTTCGGCTCCCGTCAGGAGACGGCCGATAAGGCAGTCGAGCAGCTGCTCGCCGCCTACCCCGAGGCCAAGGTTTGGGGCCGCACGTGCGATCTGACCGACCTCGACGCCGTGACCGAGGCCTTCCGCGCCGCCGCCGAGGACATGGGCGGCGTCGACACCATCGTCAACAACGCCGGCATCTCCCAGTCCACCCCGCTGCTCGACTACACGGCCGATGATTGGAAGAAGATCGTGGACCTCAACGTCACCGCGGTCTTCAACGGCTGCCGCGCCGGTGCCCAGCTCATGATCGAGGCCGGCCACGGCGGCACCATCACCACCACCAGCTCCATGGTCTCCAAGTACGGCCAGCCCTCCGGTTGCGGCTACCCCACCTCCAAGTACGCCGTCAACGGCCTGACCCAGAGTCTCTCCCGCGAGCTCGCGCCCAAGGGCATCCGCGTCAATGCCGTCGCCCCCGGCATCACCAAGACGGACATGGTCGCCGCCCTGCCCGAGAAGATGATCCAGCCGCTGATCGCCACCATCCCGCTGGGCCGCATCGGCGAGCCCGAGGACGTCGCGAACGCCTTCGTCTACCTGGCGAGCGACATGAGCTCCTATGTCACCGGCGCGGTCATCCCCGTTGACGGCGCGGCCCGCAGCTAGGCGCGCCTCGCAGGTACGTCCACACTTAGCGGTTACGTGCGCTAAGAGCGCCCATTTGCAGCGCGCATAGCCATACAGGCGACTCAGCGGCCCGGGAACGATCCCGGGCCGTTTTGCTCTTCGTGCCATACCCGCTAGGTTTGACCTATGTGATGTGGACCATGTGATGAGGGAGTGGGTGGCGAACGGGCATTTCTTTTCGACATGATGCTGTAATAATCCCTTGCAGTAAAAGATTGTTATGAGTAACACATTAAACAGTCGTTCTGGGTCAATCTTTCCTGCGGTTTCTCTGGGTGTCAAAGCTAAAATTTT
>CAUWMY010000056.1:0-5482 GCA_963560155.1 uncultured Collinsella sp. | reverse complement strand
GTGGTGGCGACCGTGGCCCGCGCAAGGACTTCGGCGGCCGTGGCGGCGACCGCGGCGGCCGTGGTGGCTTCGGCGACCGCGGCGGCGACCGTGGTCCGCGCCGCGATTTCGGCGACCGCGGTCCCCGCAAGGACTTTGGCGACCGCGGCCCTCGTCGCGACTTCGGCGATCGTGACCGCGGCGGCCGTGGTGGCCGTGGCGGCTTTGGTGGCCGTGACGACCGCGGTGGTCGCGGCGGTTACGGTGACCGCGGCGGCCGTGGCAACTACGGTGACCGTGGTGGCCGTCGCTACTAAAGCGGTCTTTGGGGCTGCGCGTTTCGCCGCATCCGGCGCATTCGACGCAGACGGCAGCGCATCCGGCGCAGAAGACAACGCACACGTCGGGGCGCACGGGAGGAGAGTCTCCCGTGCGCCCCTTTTTTATTGCCAGGTTTTGCCGTTGCGGCTCTCGGTGTGTACCGAGTTCGCACTGAGCTCGTCCGCATGCGCCTGGGCAATTATTCAGGATATGAACGGTCGGAGGCTGTGAACGATTTGCACGGCACGAATGACAGGTTATGAACGAACCGTTCATAACCTCCATTTCTGTATATGTATCTACCTGCGGGAATGTACGGTTATAAAAATGCGGCAAGCGAAAAGCGTTCATAACCTGCAATTTGCGCACGGCCCGCACGCCACGTGCATGCGTACGCCACGTGCATGCGCACGGCCCGTACGTCGCGTGCGGCCCGCGGGACCGTACAGCTTGCAAGCCGCCCGCAGCCCGCCAGCGGTTGGCACTGGTACGTTCGGGGTGTATTCGTTGGATGCGGGATTGCCTGTACGAAGTGAAAATTGAACTTTCTGCTCTACAAATTGAACTTCAGTGGTAGACTCTTTCGAAATTGAACTCGTAGTTCAATTTCGCGATTGGAGTGGACGTGGCCGAGGACACGCGCGTAAAGAACGCATCGTTGGTAACGGCAGAGGTTTTTGCCGCGAGCCTGCGTCACGCTATGGATAAGCGTGGCTTCAAGCAGGCCGATCTTATTCGCATGGCCGCAGATCGCGGGTCGAAGCTCGGCAAGAGCCAGGTGAGCCAGTACGTGAGCGGCAAGACGCTCCCGCGTCGCGCAGTGGTGCAGCTGCTCGCGGATATCCTTGAAATTGAACCTTTTGAGTTGACGGGGGAGAACCGGGCGGCTGAGTACGAGTCCACGCCTGCGCCCGCCACGGCCGATGGCGCCGCCACACCCGATGACGCCGCCGCGCCCGCCATGCCCGCCCCCGCTACGGCCGATGGCGCCGCCACGCCCGCCCCTGCCGCCCCCGCGCCCGCCACGGCCGACGGCGCCGTTGCCCCTGCCGCGCCCGCTTTCACCCCTTCCAGCCCCTCTACGCCCGCCCCTCCCGAGCGAGCCGAGGCGCGGCCTGCCGCCGCCTTCCCGGAGTCCCGCCCCCGCATCGACGACCCGAATACCAGCTCGCACCCTGAAGGAAATACCATGTCTGATACCATTCGCACCTTTAAGAAGTCTTCCAAGCTCGACAACGTCCTCTACGACGTCCGCGGCCCCGTGGTCGACGAGGCGGCCCGCCTCGAGTCCGAGGGAGCGCATATCCTCAAGCTCAACATCGGCAACCCCGCGCCGTTCGGCTTCCGCACGCCCTTCGAGGTCATCCAGGACATGCGCGAGCAGTTGCCCGAGTGCGAGGGCTACTCCGACAGCCGCGGCCTGTTCTCCGCGCGCAAGGCGATCATGCAGTACGCGCAGCTCAAGGGCTTGCCCAATGTGAGCATGGACGGAATTTACACCGGCAACGGCGTCTCGGAGCTCATCAACCTGTGCATGCAGGCCCTGCTCGACTCCGGCGACGAGATCCTCATCCCCAGCCCGGACTACCCGCTGTGGACCGCCTGCGCCACGCTGGCCGGTGGCACGCCCGTGCACTATCGCTGTGACGAGCAGGCCGATTGGAACCCCGACCTCGCCGACATGGAGGCCAAGATCACGCCTCGCACCAAGGCGATCGTCATCATCAACCCGAATAACCCCACCGGCGCCGTGTACGCCAAGGAAGTGCTCGAGGGCATCGTGGAGATCGCCCGCAAGCACCAGCTCATGATCTTCGCGGACGAGATCTACGACCGCCTGTGCATGGACGATGCGGAGCACGTCTCCATCGCCAGCCTCGCGCCCGACCTGTTCTGCGTCACGTTCTCCGGCCTCTCCAAGAGCCATATGATTGCCGGCTATCGCATCGGTTGGATGATCGTGTCGGGCAACAAGCGTCTGGGCGAGGACTTCTTGCTCGGCGTGAACATGCTCTCCAACATGCGTCTGTGCTCGAACGTGCCGGCGCAGTCCATCGTCCAGACGGCGCTCGGTGGGCATCAGTCCGTGAAGAGCTATGTGGTGCCGGGCGGTCGCGTGTGCGAGCAGCGCAACTACGTGTACGAGGCCCTCAACGCGATCGACGGCATCACCGCGGTCAAGCCCAAGGCGGCGTTCTACATCTTCCCCAAGATGGACGTCAAGAAGTTCAATATCCGCGATGACGAGCAATTCGCCCTCGACCTCCTGCATCAGAAGGGCATCCTCATCACCCGCGGCGGCGGTTTCAACTGGCCGGAGCCCGACCACTTCCGCATCGTCTACCTTCCGCCCATGGACGTGCTCCGCGAGGCCATGGAGGACCTGGCGGAATTCTTCGAGACGTATCGCCAGCGCTAGGGGGCGTGCATGAAAATCACCGTCGTCGCCGTCGGCAAGCTCAAGGAGCGCTTTTGGGCCGATGCCTGCGCGGAATACGCCAAACGTCTCTCGGCGTACGCGACCGTGAAGATGGTCGAGATCGCCGACCGGGACCCCGCGAAGTCGGGCGGGGAGGAGGCGGGCCGCACCCTCGAGGGTAAGGGCATCCTCGCCGCCATCCCCGAACGCTCGCATGTGGTGCTGCTCGACATCGGCGGCAAGGAACGTTCAAGCGAGGAGATCGCCTCGCATCTGGACGACCTGATGCTGCGCGGCGAGAGCTCGATCACGTTTGTCATCGGGGGTTCGTGCGGTGTTTCGCCCGAGGTGCGCGCTCGTGCCGACGAGCGGCTCTCGTTCGGTCGCATCACGCTGCCGCACAACCTTGCGCGCGTGGTCCTGCTCGAGCAGGTGTATCGTGCGTTCAAGATCATGCGCGGCGAGCCGTATCACAAGTAGGGCGTCCGCCGGTTCTTCAACCCGTCCGATGATGCTGCCGTCGCGGCGCCTGCCGGGGGTCTTCATCCGCAAGTGGGGTGCATAGAAGCCCTGCGGGCGGGTATCACGCTGTAGTATCATGTGCACCACCCGTGTGATTGACGCGCGCCCGTCCTGTTGGGGGCGGCGCGCTGAAGATGAAAGGAGTCTCCGTGGCAGTAGACGAGACCCTCCTCAAAGAGGTACTTGAGCAGATCCGCCCCAACCTTCAGGCCGACGGCGGCGATATGGAGTACATGGGCGTGACCGAGGATGGCGTGGTCAAGCTGGGGCTGCAGGGCGCTTGCGCCGGTTGCCCCATGAGCTCGCTGACGCTTTCCATGGGCGTCGAGCGCATCCTCAAGGAGCATGTGCCCGGCGTGATCCGTGTGGAGCAAGTCGGCGGCGCCGCCGATGCCGCGAACGAGCTGTACGACGAGTACATGCCGTTCTAGTAATCCGCGAGTGAGCCGGGCCGGATCGTGGACACCACGGCCGGCCCGGCTCTTTATGTAAAGGCGCGCCTCGTCGGTGCGCCGCAAGGGGGCACTATGCTCAACGAGCTGTATCACAGTCTCGACCCCGTCGCGTTCTCGGCGGGCCCCATCACGATTTACTGGTACGGATTGGCCTATATGGTCGGTGCGCTGCTGGCGGGATTCGTGATGTACCGGACCCAGAAACGCTGGAACATCGGATTCGCCCCCGATGACGTCATGACCGTTCTCATCGCCGTCGTATTCGGCTTGTTGATCGGCGGGCGCCTGGGATACGTGCTGTTCTATAGCAACGGGTACTACTTCACGCATCCGCTTGAGATCTTCCTCGGTACGAACGGCGGAGGAATCAGCGGCATGAGTTTTCACGGGGGCCTTGCAGGAGGCTTGCTGGGAGGGCTCATCGCCTGCCGCTACCTGCGACTCTCTCCTCTCACGGTGGCCGACGCCTCCTTTGTGGGCGTGCCGCTGGCGCTCTGCCTGGGGCGCTGCGCGAACTTCGTGAACGGCGAGCTGTGGGGCAAGCCCACGGACCTGCCGTGGGGAGTCGTTTTTGGCGGTGCGGCCGGAACGGTTCCCCGTCATCCATCCCAGCTGTACGAGGCGCTGCTCGAGGGTGTTGTGCTGTTCGCGATCCTTTATGTGCTGAGTCGTCGTGCAAAGCCGCTGCCCCAGGGGTCGTACCTCGGCATTTTCGTGCTCGGCTACGGTATCGTGCGATTTCTCATCGAGTTCGTTCGCCTGCCCGACGCGCAGCTCGGCTACCTCGCCGGCGGTTGGTTCACCATGGGGCAGCTGTTGAGCCTGCCGCTGATCGCGGTGGGCGCGGGCCTGCTGCTCTACGCTTGGAAGACCAGGCGCCCGCAGCACCGCGATTGGCTCTAGCCGAAGCTGCCGCGCTCGAGCCGATTGGGCAGTTGTCCCTGCACGGCGCATCGTGTATGTGAAGCTGACCCAAAAGTCTTTCGCATGGTCGGCAATCGGTATATCATGCTGAACGTGTGTTTATATGGGCTCGCGCCAACACCGCGGGCGGGAAATAGAAGGAGCATCACATGTCCGGACACTCTAAATGGGCAACTACCAAGCACCGCAAGGGTGCGCAGGACGCTAAGCGTTCCGCCCTGTTCTCCAAGCTGAGCCGTAACATCACCGTCGCGGCCCGTCTTGGCAACGACCCCAACCCGGATAACAACGCCTCCCTCGCCGCCGCCGTGGCCAAGGCCAAGGCCCAGTCCATGCCTAAGGACAAGATCAAGTCCGCCATCGACAAGGCCTTTGGCGCCGGTGCCGACGCCGCCGTGTACGAGAACATCGTGTACGAGGGCTACGGCCCGGCCGGTGTCGCCGTGTACGTCGAGTGCCTGACCGACAACCGCAACCGCACCGCTGCCGACGTGCGCTCCGCCTTCTCCCACGCGGGCGGCAACTTGGGCACCTCCGGCTCCGTCGCGTTCCAGTTCGAGCGCAAGGGTCAGGTCGTGGTCTCCAAGCAGATCGTCGACCCGAACGACAAGAAGGAGAACCTCATGGCCAACGGCGCCGCCGGCGATGAGGAGGAGTTCATGATGGCCGTCGCCGAGGCCGGCGGCGACGACTACGAGGACGCCGGCGAGGAGTGGGTCGTGTGGACCGCCGCAGGCGATCTCATGGCCGTGTCCAAGGGCCTTGAGGGCCAGGGTATCGAGGTCAAGGGCGCTGAGCTCACCATGGTTCCGACCACCCCGACGGCCGTCTCCGGCGCCGACGCCAAGAAGGTCCAGCGCCT
>CAUWMY010000055.1:0-5571 GCA_963560155.1 uncultured Collinsella sp. | reverse complement strand
ATCCTGTACGCCGCACCAGTCGAATGTGAGAGCCCCCGGAGACGGGGGCTTTTTCGTATCGCATACCCCCACGCTACGCCTCGATGCCGCGGAAGAACGAGCGCGGGACATGAGCATGAAAAAGGCCTCGCCCGGAGCAATCGGTCCGGACGAGGCCTTATCTGACTCACGGCTCCCGCAGGGTTCCTACGGGCGGCGCGGATTGGGCGAAGCTATGCAGCGCGAGCCATGGCCTGGTCGAAATCGCGGGTCCCCTTGAAGACCTCGTGCTTGTAGGGGTTCACGCCGAGCTTCTTGGCGCGGTACATGATGTAGCCGAACGCGGCGACGTTCACCACAAGCGCGACCACGGAGATGGCGAGGTTGATGCTCGGGTTGTTCACGGAGTTGACGGAGAACACGCTGTAGTCCTGGAACATGGGGAACACCTGGGCGAACATGCACCACAGGGCGAGCGTGTTGGCGCGGTTCTGGATCCAGCCGCCCTTGTTCCAGAAGAAGTTGGCGACGGTGGGGGCGAGCAGCAGCGCGAGGCCGCAGTACCAGGCGTGCGTGGGCAGGCAGTTGTAGGTGTAGCAGAAGTTCCACAGGTCGTAGGCGAGGATGTAGACCCAGGTCATATCGGGCCAGAGCATGTCGTCGCCCTTCTTGGAGCGGTAGATGCCCCACCAGCCGGTCATGCAGAAGATGTTGATGAGGCCGGCGATGCCGTTGAAGACGTTGTGCCAACCGCCCATGAGAACGACGCCCTCGGTGGAGACCCAGGTGGTGCCGAAGGCGCGCACGGCGCTCTCGAAATCAGAGACAACGGCGATGAGGATGTTGATGGCGACGATGGCGAAGGGGAACACCTTGAAGGCCTCGCTGCGGCCGAGCTTGCCCCAACCGTACTTGAGCATCATGAAGCCGATGCAGCCTGCGGTCGCGGCGTAGAGCTTGGCGTAATGGAACCAGCTGCCCATATGCAGGTACGTGGGGTTGCTGAGCGCCCACTCCATGCCCATCCCGGCGCATACGTAGATGGAGATGAAGTACACGGTGAGCGCGGCGGGGATGCCGAGGAAGCACACGATGCCTCCGGTTTTGGAACGGCGCGCGACTTCGTTGGCTGCGATCAGGCCGACGAAGACCATGATCCATCCCAGCCACTGATACATGGCGTTCTCGCCATACACCTGGAACAACATAGGTTCCCCTTTCTATACAAAGCCCCCTTATAGGCTTGTTGACAAAGTGTCAATAGTATGGGCATGCGAGACCGAGGAAGGCTCTCGCTCCCGTATCGGGGCGCGGCGCCGCCGATGTCAGCGCTCCGGTCTCCGTTCGGGATATTTCGCGGTGTAGCCCTCGATGTGGAGGGTGCTGGCGATGATGTCCTTGATGGTCTCCTCGGGCGCGTCGGGGTGCGTCCGCACGAACATGACGAGCCCGGTGATGAGGACGTAGAAGGTCTCGTAGAGATGGTCGATCCGCACCTCGTGATGGGCCGCAAAGTCGACGACGGTCGACGAGCACATGTATCGGGCGAGGCGATCGGCCGCGCGATGGACGAACGAGGCGTACAGGGCGGCGTTGCCGCTGTGGATGACCGATTGGGACATGACGTCATTTTGGTTCACGACCATGTTCTTGAGCATGTGCGCGATGGTGTCGAGCGAGCCCTCGATGTCGCCGGCGACGCGCGATTCGTTCCATGCGGTGAGTTGCTCGACGAACGAGTCGATGCTGAGGTCGAGCACCGCCTGGAGGGCGTCCTCCTTGGTGGGGAAGTAATGGTAGAAGAGCGAGCGCGTGCATCCGGCCCGCTTGGTGACGGCGGAGATGGACAGGCGGCTCAAGCCGTCCTCGACGACGGTCTCGCGCACCGCGGTGAGGATCTCGTCGCGTCGATCGTCATGTGCCAGACGCTCGTGGTGTCTACTGGCGTTGGAAGCCATGGGCGCCCCTCTCCGTCGAAGTCGCTCTTTCGTCGAATCTAGTCTTGACCTTTGTTGACAAAACGTCAATATGTAATTTGACGAAGTGTCAACAAGTTTAGCCGGGCGGCGCTCGGCATAGATGAGGGGGCGCACGATGGCGATCCGGGCGATCGCGCGCGATGCCCCCCAGGTCGCAAGGGGAGGGACCATGAGCGATGTCCGTGTGATCGAGGTCAAGGAGAGCGTGTTCGCCGACAACGAACGCAAGGCCGATGAGCTGCGAGGGGGGTTGCGCGAGCGGGGGACCTTCCTGCTGAATCTGATGTCGAGCCCGGGTTCCGGAAAGACCACCACGCTTTCGCGCACGATCGAGGCGCTCAAGGACGAGCTGTCCATCGCGGTGATGGAGGCCGACATCGACTCCGATGTGGATGCGCGCACCATCCTGGGTACCGGCGTCCGCGCCATCCAGCTCCACACGGGCGGCATGTGCCACCTCGATGCGTACATGACCGAGCAGGGCCTGGACGAGCTATTCGCCGACGAGGCGGAGGGCGCCGCCACGGACCTGGCCATCCTCGAGAACGTGGGCAATCTCGTGTGCCCCGCGGAGTTCGACACCGGCGCCTCGGCGAACGCGATGATCCTGTCCGTGCCGGAGGGCGACGACAAGCCGCTCAAGTACCCGCTCATGTTCAGCATCTGCGACGTGGTGCTCGTGAACAAGATCGACGCGCTGCCGGTGTTCGACACGTTCAGCATGGAGCGCGTGCGCGAGAACATCCTCATGCGCAATCCGAACGCGACCATCATCCCCATCAGCGCCAAGACAGGCGAGGGCATCGACGCGTGGGCGAATTGGCTCCGCGAGCGCGTGTCGGAGTGGAAGACCGCGAAATAGGAACCCCGAACTTAGACGGAGCACCTCAATTTAGGGACTGTCCCTAAATTGAGGCACCTTCGAACCCCAGGAAAGGAACCCATATGATCGTCAACGGCCCCGGCATCTCGTTCACCGAGCCCGATATCGGATCCGAGTTCGTCCCGCCGATTCCCGAGAACCCGCGCCCCAAGATCGTGGCGCTGTGCGAGCACTGCACGAACCGCCTGCTCGGTCGCAAGGAGCTCAAGCCCTTCGAGTACTGGGCGTTCGCCGAGGTGACGACCGACGAGATGGCCGATGTGCTGCTCAAGATGAAGATGCGTCGCCCCTACACGCTCGCGGACGCGGTAAAAGCCACGGGCATGGAGTCCGAGCCGCTGGAGAAGCTGCTCGATGAGATGAGCTACATCGGTCTGCTCGAGTACAACTGGGAGAACCCCACGCGCACCAAGCAATGGGTCCTGCCCATGCTCGTGCCCGGGTCGGCCGAGTTCCTCAACATGCGCCAGTCGCAGATCGACGAGCACCCGGCGGTGGCCAAGTTCTTCGAGCAGGCATCCAAGGGGGCCCTTGCCAAGGCCACACCGATGGTCCCGCCCGGAGGCGCGGGCATCGGCATGCACGTCATCCCGGTGGAGCAGGCCATCCAGATGGAGGACCGCTCCGTCTCCATCGAGCACATCGAACACTGGCTCGACAAGTACGAGGGCAAGTACGCGGCGAGCCCGTGCAGCTGCCGCATGAGCCGTGCGAAGCTGGGCGAGGGCTGCGGCGACGATCCGAACGACTGGTGCATCGCGGTGGGTGACATGGCCGACTACGTGGTGGAGACCGATCGCGGCCACTACATCACGCGCGAGGAGGTCTACGAGACCCTGCGCCAGGCCGAGGCCAACGGCTTCGTGCACCAGATCACCAACATCGACGGTGAGGACAAGATCTTCGCCATCTGCAACTGCAACGTGAACGTGTGCTACGCGCTGCGCACCTCGCAGCTGTTCAACACACCCAATCTCTCGCGTTCCGCCTACGTGGCGCGCACCGAGGCCGACAAGTGCGTCGCGTGCGGTCGCTGTGTGGAGGTGTGCCCCGCCGGCGCGGTCAAGCTGGGCCAAAAGCTGTGCGCCGCGAGCACGGGCGAGGTGCCGGAGTATCCCAAGCAGGAGCTGCCCGACGCCGTGAAGTGGGGTCCGGAGAAGTGGAGTCCGGATTACCGCAACAAGAACCGCATCGAGACCTACGATACGGGCACCGCGCCCTGCAAGACCGCGTGCCCCGCGCACATCGCCGTCCAGGGCTATCTCAAACTTGCGGCCCAGGGGCGCTATCGCGACGCGCTCGCCCTCATCAAGCGCGAGAACCCGCTTCCGGCGATCTGCGGCCGCATCTGCAACCGCCGCTGCGAGGACGCCTGCACGCGCGGGCGCATCGATGCGGCGGTGGCCATCGACGAGGTGAAGAAGTTCATCGCCGAGCAGGATCTCGTGGCCGAGCACCGCTACGTCCCCGAGGTTGTGACGCCCACGCGCGCCGGCGGCTTCGACGACAAGATCGCCGTGATCGGCGCCGGTCCCGCGGGTCTTTCCTGCGCGTTCTACCTGGCAGAGAAGGGCTACAAGCCGGTCATCTTCGAGAAGAACGCGCGCCCCGGCGGTATGCTCACCTACGGCATCCCCAGCTACAAGCTCGAGAAGGACGTGATCGAGGCCGAGGTCGATATCATTCGCGAGATGGGCGTCGACATTCGCCTGGGCGTCGAGGTCGGTCGCGACGTGACCCTCGACGAGCTGCGCGAGCAGGGCTTCAAGGCGTTCTACGTGGCGATCGGCTGCCAGGGCGGCCGCCTGCCCGGCATCCCGGGCGAGGACGCGGAGGGCGTGTCCGTTGCCGTTGACTTCCTGCGCCGTGTGGCGGAGCAGCAAGACGATGGCGGCAAGGCCGAGCCGATGTGCGGTCGCACCATCGTGGTGGGCGGCGGCAACGTGGCCATCGATGTGGCCCGTACCGCAGCGCGCCTGGGCTCCGAGCACGTGGAGATGTTCTGCCTGGAGAGCTCCGAGGACATGCCGGCCAGTACCGAGGAAGTGGTCGAGGCCAATGAGGATGGCGTGCATATCTCCTGCGGCTGGGGTCCGGTCGAGGTTCGCACGGGTGAGAATGGTCGCGTGAGCGAGGTCGTTTTCAAGCGCTGCCTGCGCGTGTTCAACGACGAGGGCCGCTTCGAGCCGCAGTATGACGAGAGCGAGCTGCGAACCGTCGCCGCCGATCGCGTCGTGTTCTCCATCGGCCAATCGATCGTCTGGGGCGACCTGCTCGAGGGTGAGGCGGTCGAGCTCGGCCGTGGCCAGGGCGCCGTCGCCGATCCCAAGACCTATCAGACTGCCCAGCCCGACATCTTCGTGGGCGGTGACGTCTACACCGGCCCCAAGTTCGCCATCGACGCCATCGCCGCGGGCCACGAGGCCGCGGTGTCGATTCATCGGTTCGTGCAGGACGCGACGCTCACCATCGGCCGCAATCCGCGCTCTTACCGCGAGCTGAACAAGGATGACATCGATTTTGGCAGCTACGATACGGCGAGCCGCGGAGACGCGGTGCATGACTATGAACGGGAGAAGGCCGAGCCGTTCCGCGAGTACGTGAAGACCTTCACCGAGGAGCAGGTTCGTGCCGAGACCGCCCGCTGCCTCGGGTGCGGTGCGAGCATCGTGGACGAGAACAAGTGCATCGGCTGCGGTCTGTGCACCACCAAGTGCGCGTTCGATGCGA
>CAUWMY010000054.1:0-5893 GCA_963560155.1 uncultured Collinsella sp. | reverse complement strand
AGCGCATGCGCGCGTCCAGGCTGCCGCCGTACTCGTCGGTGCGCTTGTTGTACTGAGGCGAGAGGAAGCCGCCGAGCATGCCGTGGGCGTGCGCCGCGTGGACCTCGACGCCGTCGACGCCGGCCTTCTGCATGCGCTCGGCCGCGTCGCCGAACTGGCGGGTGAGCTCGTGAATCTCGTCGATGGTGATGGGGCGCGGCGCCTCGCGCGCGTAGGACGGGCCCACGAAGGACGGCGCGATCAGGCGCGGCGTGCCGGGCACGTTGAACGCCATGTAGGCGGGGTGGAACAGCTGCGGCATGATCTTGGCGCCGTACTGGTGCACGGCGGTGGCGAGCTTCTCCCAGCCGGGGATGAAGGTGTCGTCATAGCAGCACATGTCGCCGGGCAGGTAGGTGTAGGTGGGCTCCACGGTCACGACCTCAGTGATGATGAGGCCCACGCCGCCCTTGGCACGCGCGGTGTAATGGTCGACGAGCGCGTCGGTCACATAGCCGTGATCGGCAAGGTTGGTGGACACGGGCGGCATGAACACGCGGTTCTTGACCTCCTGCGTGCCGACCTTGATGGGGCTGAACAGCATTGGGTAAGCCTGGGATTCCATGAATCTCCCCCTCTTTCGCAAAGCGAAAACAACAAATGTGCGTTTACTGCCGCAATTACTGTAGCGCAAAAGAGGGAGGTGGGCGGGGGCGCGCGGCGGATGGGGCGGCGGCGCGACAGTGTCGTTTTGCTGTCGCGACATTGTCGCTCCCGTGAGCATGTCGCACAAGCTACTTTCTCCACCCCTTGCCTTCCGGGTCGAGGCTGTCCCAACCCAGCGGAGATATACTTGCACTTATCGAGCCATCCAATCCCCTGGAGATGAAACGAACGTGAGCGAACGAACCATCGCCCCGGTATCCCAGAAGATGTCCAGCCGCATCGCCGCCGAACTCGATGCCATCGAGCAGGAGCACGGCGTCCGCGTCCTCTACGCCTGCGAGTCGGGCAGCCGCGCCTGGGGTTCGCCTCGGAAAACAGCGACTATGACGTCCGCTTCATCTATGCCCATGAGCCCGCGTGGTACCTGCAGCTCGGGCAAAAGCGCGACGTCATCGAGTGGGCGCTCGACGAGGTCCTCGACGTCAACGGGTGGGACCTCCCAAAGGCCCTCCGCCTCTTGCGCGCATCGAACCCCACCGTCCTCGAGTGGCTCAATTCGCCGATCGCCTATCGCGAAGACGCGGCGTTCTCAAAGGTCACCGACCTATCCCGCATGTCGTTCGCACCGCGGCCGACCATCTACCACTACCTCAACATGGCGCGCAAGAACCGTGAGGACCACCTCCTGGGCGAGCGAGTCAAATTGAAGAAGTACCTCTATGTCATGCGCTCCCTGCTGGCCGCGCGCTGGGTCGCCGATCGCCAATCGACGCCGCCCGTGCCGTTCATGGAACTTGTGGAAGCTGAACTCGAGCCGGCGATGAAACCGCTTTTCACAAAGCTTGTTCGCCAAAAGGCCTGCCTGCTCGAAGGTGGCATCATGCCCCGCATTCCCGAGCTCGACGAATGGATCGAGGAGGCATATCGAGAGGTCGAGGCATCGATTCCGAACATCCCGTCCTTTGATAAGCCCAGTTGGGGCACCTACGACCGCGCGTTCATCGACATCCTTGAACTCACCGCAAATGCGCGGCAAAGCCCCGCCCACATCATGCTCCCAGTCGACCATGACGTTCAATGACGTCGATGAACGCCCGCTCCGGCAAAGCCAACCGCTCCTGGGGCTCACCTCCGAAAACAACGGCCATGACGTCATGATCGAAGCCCTGGACTAACCAAATACCGTTTTCACCTAGGACTCGCACCGTTGCGCCCCAACGGATCATCGCGGACTATTCCTCGCTAATCCCAGAATCCCGATACGTCTACGGCCGAGTTTGACGATCCGCATCGGGGACATTTGAGCAAACTCGCGTCCATCTTGCCCTCTGGCCCCACTGGCAACGGGTGCATGCCGTCGCCACATTCGGGACAACGCGGCAGATAGGAACTCACCAAGCGGTACTTCCCGCTCTCGATCTCCCACCCAGTCACATAGGGTATGCCGTCCCATTCTTCGACCGTCTTGGTGCCGAATTGCTCTTTCTTGGCGGCTTCGATATCTGTCGGCTCGTAGACAGAGGCGTTCCTGAACACGTCCCAACTTCCGCAGCTTGGGCAAATGTAAACCATATCCTCCGGGCGTACGGCAGGCAGTTCGCACCCCTCAAAGGCACCTTTCAGCTCGGCTCCGTACTCACCGGAGGCAACCGCCTCCTTCATGGCGTCGCTCACCCTCGGATACATCATCCCGATTCCGAGGTGCAATTGCTTGCTGTAGCCGCAATCATGGCATTTGTACGTTACCGTTGTCCCCATGATGCCCTCCTCGCTACTTGCCAACTTGTTCCTTGACCATAGATGGTCCATGTCGTTCATTCTTCGGCTCGTCAATCCAGTCTGGCACGATGGCCGGGTACCCTTTTCGGAGAATCACCTTCAGAACCTCCATGCCCTCTTCTAGCACCCAGTCGAAGCCTTCGCCCTCGCAGGCATGCCGAACTAAGCTTCTGAGCTGGGGCGTAGCCGAAAAGCGATCTTCATCGAGCGTGAACGCGAAGGCATGCTGGGCTATCTCGCCAAGTGGGGTGTCAGGGTTGATTATTCGTGCCACGTCTACAATGCCGCGTACGTATCCGATGGCCTCGGCGACGTCATAGTGGCGCCCAGGCATGCTTATGGTCTCCGCCCTCACATCCCTGCTGCCGCGCTCGTGCAGCAAGTCAAGTATGGCTCTCATGAGGCGATCCGCACCCTCCTCGTGCGTCCTGTACCCCTCCTTACGCGCAATCTTCCCATCGATGGACTCCAATGTTGCCCCACACCTCAGGCAGGTGACCTTCAGGTCGCGGTCATCGGCACCGCTTATCCCCGGAAGAACCTCATAGGCAAAGTCCCATCCCCTCGGGCCGCGGGGGTATTTATGATGACACTCTGCATGCTCCGCCTTAAACTCGGCAAACGCCATCCTCTCATCGTCAGTGAGGTAAAGCTCGTGTTTCTCCTGGACGGGCACCTCGTCATCCAAGCTCCAGCGATAGACCGTCTCGCCATCCTTGTTGATCCACGCGCTGCGGAGAAGGTCCTTGCTTTTGAGCTCCTCCACTTTCTCATCGAAGTGCGCTCGCATTTCCTCGTACGATTTGAAGAAGCGGTAGTCCATGTGCCTGCCGTCATGCCGGCATACGAAGCAGGAGCCCATCGATCGCTCCATACCCAGGTCGCTGAGCCCGTAGATGAAGCCCTTCCATTCCCTGCCTTCGACCGGACCGGTGACCATGACGTTCTTGTCTTCCGGCATGAACGAGATAAGACGCGAGGGGTCTTCAGGATCATCGAACCAGATGCGCCCACACTCCTCGCACTGATAGATGGTCTGCTCGTAATCAAAGGGATCCATAAGGTTGCCCAAAGCCTGCCCGCGACCCCTGCGCTCCCACGCCTCCCAATAGTCTTCGCAATTAACATCCGCAACCAAGTGGGCGGCATACGGCAAGTTATCTGTGGTGTCCGAAATACTATGACCACATTTGCAGCGGAAATGCATGGTGCTCCCCCATCCTCGTTTTGATGATGGGGGCATTATCCTACGCAGACCGGACACAAATTGTCCCTCGCGCAGGACAGCGCGACGGGTTTCTGCAAAATGTAAGGTAAGAAGCCCCATGGAGCCGCCGAGCTCAAATTTGGTCGCGGCGGCAGGATTTGATCCTATGGACTCCGGATCATCAGGATATCGGGCCGTCGGGCGGGGATTGGACTAAAGCTGGACCTATTGCGGTATTTAGTCCTATAAACAGCCCAATATCTATATTTCTAGTCGTTAGATTGGACTAAAATCATCCTAATTCCGATATTTAGTCGTATCTTACGACTAAATATTATCCGCAAGTCCGTTTGGAGCAATCTTGTACTACAGCGATCACGACGTCCTTGAACTCATCGCCCGTATCGAGAGGCCCTACGAGAGCGAGGTCATCGAACTTAAGGAAGCAAAAAACGACTTCAGCTTCAAAGAACTTGGGAAGTATTTCTCCGCGCTCAGCAACGAGGCGATCCTACGCGGCAAACAAGACGCCTGGCTCATCTTCGGCATGAGCGACAACAAGGTTGCATGCGGAACCGCCTATCGAGAAGGAAATCCGGCCAATCTTCGCTCCCTTAAAAAAGAAATCGCGGACCGCTCAAACAACCGCCTCACCCTAAGGGAGATCCATGAGCTCAGGATTGACGGCAAACGCGTTCTCGCGCTTCAAATCCCCGCCGCGACGCCGGGCATGCCGACGGCGTTCAACAATGCGGCATGGGCGCGCGAGGGCGAATCGCTCGGGCCGCTCCCCATAGATAAATACGAGCAGATACGCCAAATGCGGAGGCCTGACTGGAGCGCCCTGGAGATCGAAGAGGCCACCTTCGAGGATCTCGACCCCGAGGCCGTGAAGAAGGCGATAGAGCTCTTCCTCTCCAAGCATCGACGCCACTCCGGGGCATTCGCGGACATGGATGACCGCACGATCCTCGATATGGCAAACCTGACCAAAAACGGAAAGATCACTCCAACGACGCTTATCCTGCTCGGAAAGCCGGAATCCATCCGCCTGCTCAACGGGATGAGTCCTCGCATCACCTGGACGCTCTACGCCTCCAACGGGTCCGTGACCTCTTACGAGCACTTCAAGCCGCCCTTCCTTCTCGCAATCGACCAGGTCCTCGGGAAAATCCGCAACGAGAAGTACCGGTTCAACGCAAATGGCGCGAGCCTCTTTCCCTTTGAGGCAGACCAGTACGACCCCGAGATCATCAGGGAGCTCCTGAACAACTGCATCGTCCATCAGGACTATTCCATGCAAGGACGAATCAACGTCGAGGAATTCGAGGACCACCTCGTGTTCCTGAACGAGGGGTCCTTCATTCCGGGGACAATCGAAAACGCGATGCGGCCGGGCTTCAAGCCAAGTTACTACCGCAACCCCTTCCTTTCTGAGGCGATGGTGCAAATGGACATGATCGACACCATCGCAATGGGAATTCCCAAGGTATTTCAGATGCAGAGGAAGCGGTATTTCCCCCTACCCACCTACGACCTTTCGGACCCAACCCGCGTGCGCGTAAGCGTCTACGGCAAGACCATCAATGAAAGCTACAGCAGGCTCCTCTACGCCAAACCGGACCTCCCGATGGACGTCGTCTACCTTTTGGACAAGGTCCAGAAGGGAGAGGAGATCACGAACGAGGAGGCCGCAGAGCTGCATCGACTCAAGCTTATCGAGGGCAGGTACCCCCACATCTCCATCACTAACGCCCTGGCCTCGAAGACGGGCCAGGAGGTATCGTACACGCGCAGCAAGGGTCTCAACGAAGAGGCCTGCAAGGCGCTTGTCGTTCAGATGCTCTCGGAAACGGGCCCCGCACCACGCGCAAAAATCACCGCCCTCCTCAGCGACCTTCTCCCCTCCGGCCTCACCGATGCGCAAAAAGCCAAGAAGGTGTCGAACCTGTTGGCGAAGATGAAAAATGTGGATAAAACCATCGTCAGCGATGGGACAGGAAAGACAGCAAAATGGCGTACCCGGTAGCTGCGTAAACAATTCCGTCGTCAGGCGCACTCCACCCAATGGGCTACCCGCGATGTGACCGACCAGCTTGCAGGACGCATCCCCTGAGACGGGCTCCTTGCCCGCAGTACCCAAAAAGTACCCGACCAGTACCCATGCAAAAAGCTCGGGAGCCTTTCGGCTCCCGAGCTGCAAGTTCTTGGTCGCGGGGGCAGGATTTGAACCTACGACCTCCGGGCAATGCAGAACATAAT
>CAUWMY010000053.1:0-6721 GCA_963560155.1 uncultured Collinsella sp. | reverse complement strand
TACAAGTTCATGTTGAGGGAACTCCGAGAAAGGTCCCTAAACTAGGCAAGCCCCTTACCAAAAGCCGACGAATTGAAAACGGTGCGCTGAAGAAGTGCATCAATTGGGCTATTTTTGCCCAGCTGATGCATAACTGCCAGAAGATGCGGCCCGAGAGGTCCTGCGTCATTATTTCAGACGGACGATTATGCCGTTCTGGATCTTTCGAAAGCGCGGGATTTCGCTTGGCGGGATTGAGGCGGTGGTTTTACCTGCAAGAGGCTTTGCTTTCAGAAGGTCTATTGGCGTCGGGTGCCGGTCGCGCTGTCGAGATGGCCGATGTCACAAAAGGAAGGGGCGCCGAAGGTGATCGGCGCCCATTAAGCAGATATATGTTGTTTTGAGCAGCGGGTTAGCAGGCGTCCTGGGTTAGCAGGCGTCCTGTTCGGCCACGGCTTGCATGGCCACGGCGCCGATGAAGTTCACCGGTTGGCAGAAGTTGGGCTGGAAGAACAGGTCGACGTTGGCGAGCTGATCGATGGTGAAACGCGCCTGGATGGCGATGGAGATCGCGTTCGCGGCCTCCGCCACGTCGTGGCGGCACAGGAACTGAGCGCCCAGTACGCGACGGGTTTCGGGATCCCAGGTCAAGGTGGCGGTGACCGGTGTGGTGGTGAGCATGAAGTCCGGGCGGTAGTCTTGAACGAGGGTGGTGGAGCGGGCGCTCACGCCGCGGGCTTCGGCACCCGCCTGGGTCAGGCCGCTCGCCGCAAGGGACAGGTCGTAGAGTTGCACGGCGCTGGTTGCCTGCGTACCCATGTACTTCTGCACGGGCTCCTCGATATTGGCAGCCACGAGCAGGGCCTGGCGCACGGCGTTGGTCGCGAGCGGGATGTAGTCGTAGGTGCCAGTGGGGTTGTAGAGCACGGTGCAGGAGTCGCCGGCCGCGAGGACGTCGGGGCAGGCCTCGTCGGTGCCGGTTAGGAAGGCGCGCATGTACTCGTCGGTCTTGATGGCGCCGTTGGGAAGCGTCTCGAGCTGGTCGGCGAACAGGTCGGTGCGGGGAAGGAAGCCAGCGCCCATGATGGCGTAGTCGACATCGTATTCACCGGCGGTGGTCACGACGGTGACGCCGGTGCCACTCTCGTTCAGACGGAACTCGGTGACCATCTGGCCCAGTGCGAGCTCCACGCCGTGCTCGGCGTACACGGCTTCGACTTGTTCGGTAATGGGCGCATCGAAGTTTTTGGCGAGCGCGCGATCGAGGCCGTCGATGAGGGTGGCGCGCACCCCGGCTTCGCTGAACTGCTCAACAAGCTCAGCACCGATGTAGCCCGCGCCGATCACGGCGACGGAATCGGCTTTCATGGCGTGCTCCTTGATCGCCTTTCCGTGATCCCAGTTCTTGCACAGCATCACGCGGCCGTCCTCAAGGCCTTCGGTCAGGCCGGGAATCGGCGGTATGACGGGCTTGGAGCCAGTCGTGACGACGAGCTTGTCGAAGGTGCAGGTCATCTCCTCGCCACTGGTGAGGTCGCGCGCCACGAGGGACTTGCCGGCGACATCGACGGAAAGCACATCGTGCTGCATGTGCATCTGCGCGCCGAGCTCGGCGAGAGCGGCGGGGGAGGAGTAGAACATGCGGTTGGGGTCGCTCACGTGACCGCCGACCCACAGCGCGATGCCGCAGGAGAGGAACGACAGGGTGTCGTTGCGCTCGAAGACGTGCACGGTCCAATCCGGGTGCGCGGTGAGGATCGACTGGGCGGCGAACGTGCCGGCGTGCGTGCAGCCAACAACGGCGACGGTCTTGGGGGTGGAGGCGGTGGCCATGGATGCTCCTTAGAGTAAAACGTGTAAGCAACACAAATGATACAAAACAAATCACAGTTAGCAAGTGGTAACCGGCGGGCGGCGTGGACGGCCCATCCCGTTTGCCCGCACCTGCGGAGGAAATCTCCAAATGGGCTAAGATGCTGCCGAATAGGACCTTGCGATATCAGCGCACGACGAATAGGAGTTCATATGTCCCTTTTGAATCGCGGGGAAGGCCCGATTGCGACCGCCGCCGAGCGCCTGCTCGATTTCATCTCGGAAAGTCCGACCATGTTCCACGCTGCCGCGGCGATCCGCGCCCGCTTGGACGACGCTGGATTCACCTACCTGCCCGAGGGCGCCGTATGGGAGGTCGAGCCCGGCGGGACCTATTACACCCAGCGGAACGGCTCGAGTGTGGTTGCCTGGCGCGTGGGCGAATCGGTTCCCATGGGCGAATCGGTTCCCATGGGCGAATCGGTTCCCATGGGCGAACCGGCTCATGATCGTGCCGCGACGCCCCCGTACCACTTCAAGCTGACGGCCTCACATTCGGATTCCCCTTGTTTCAAGGTGAAGATGAACGGAGAGACGGAGGGTCCTGCGGGATATTTGCGCTTGGATACCGAGGCGTACGGCGGCATGATGGATTACACCTGGTTCGACCGACCACTGTCGCTCGCCGGTCGCGTGCTTGTGCGAGAGGGCTCCCGCATCGAGAGCCGCCTCGTTGCCCTCAACCGCGACGTCGCCCTCATTCCGAGCCTCGCCATCCATATGGACGGTAGCGTGAATAAGGGTTTCGCCCCCAACCGCGCGAACGACCTGTTTCCGCTCGTGTCCGCGGGAGACCTGCCTGCGGGCTCGCTCGAGATGATGGTCGCCGACGCCCTCGAGGTCGAGCCGTCGCAGATCGTGGCGCGCGACCTGTTCCTGGTGAATCGCGAGAGGGGCCGCCTGTGGGGCGCCGCCGGTGAGTTCATCACTTCGCCGCGTCTCGATGACCTGATGTGCGCGTACGCCTCGCTCGCCGCCTTCCTGAAGGGCGGCAACGACCGCGCCGTCTCGGTCTACGCGTGTTTCGATAACGAGGAGGTCGGCTCCGGGACCAAGCAGGGCGCCGCATCGACCCTGCTTTCCGATGCGCTCTCGCGCGTGAACGCCGCTCTTGGCTTCGGCCCCGAGGCGTATGCCCGTGCGCTGTCCGCCTCAATGCTAGTGAGCTGCGATAACGCGCATGCGATGCACCCGGCGCACCCCGAACTCGCCGATGATCTCAACGCTCCGCGGCTGAACGGCGGCATCGTGGTGAAGGAGGCGGCGAATCAGCATTATTGCACGGACGCTTTCAGCCGCGCCGCGTTCACGGCGGTGCTCGATGGCGCCGGGGTCCCACACCAGGTATTCGCGAACCGGAGCAACATGGCCGGAGGCTCCACTTTGGGCAACATCTCGAATATGCAGGTGAGCGTGCACGGCGTGGACGTGGGTTGCGCCCAGCTCGCTATGCATTCGTGCATGGAGACCGCCGGCGCGCGCGACGTCGACTTCGCCATCGACGCGCTTACCGCGTTCTACAATGCCGACATCCGCATCGACGGCGCCGATGCGATCGAGCTCGGCTAGGCCGCGGTTGCGGACCCCTAAGCCCCGTGCTCCTCAAACGACCGGATGGCCGCATCGGGCCGCTGCGGTAGGGCGCCGCTGCGGTACCTAGCCGCTGCGGTACCTAGCCACCGCCCTAGGGCACCGCTGCGGTACGGCACCGCTGCCGCAGGGGGTCGCCGCCGTACGGCGCGCGATCTATAACCTGAAGATGTAAAGAGAGGGGCGTCGCGATTTGATGCGATGCCCCTCTGCTTAGCGAATGAAGCTCGTGAACGTTCCGTCTTCCCGGTCAGGAAGGTCGATCCCCGCCTTACGCCCGGCTTCGATCGATTTTAGCAGCCAGGCCATATTACGTCCGAGCTGGCGCATGGTCCACAGCCCCTCACGGTCCTGCTCGACCTCTTCTGGTGTGCAGCCGTGGACCATGTTCCAGTAGCGCGAGCTCACGATGGGCATGTTGGAGATGGTGAAGAACTTCTGCAGGTCGTCGAGGGCCGCTGTTGTGCCGGCGCGCCGGGCGGAGGCGACTGCCGCCGCGGGCTTGAAGCTTAGGACATCGGGGGCGCCGGCCTTGCCGTTGGAATAGAACAGACGGTCCATGAACCCCAAGAGCGAGCCCGCCGCGTGGGCGTAGTGGACGGGCGCGCCGAAGACGAAACCGTCGGCATCCTGCGCGAGCGCGCGGAATTCGTTCACGCTATCGTCAAAGATGCACGCGCCGGTCTCGCGGCAGCGGCCGCACGCCATGCAGCCTGCGGCGGGTTTGGCGCCGATCCAGAAGATCTCGCTGTCGATCCCCTCATGTTCGAGCGCCGTGGCGATCTCGGTGAGCGCCCGGTGGGTGCATCCCTGTTTATGAGGGCTTCCGTTGACGAGCAGGACCTTCATGAGGGCTCCTTCCCTATGGCCGCGCGTCAATGCGGCCTTTCTGTTGCGTTCTCCTCAGTTTAGGGCCTTATGACCCCGCGTGGTTCGGGGTTCGGCGGGCATCTGGTATAGTTCCGCAGGTGAATGCAATGACGAGGTCGTTAAACGACTTCGGTTGAGAAAGGAGCGCCCATGATCAAGGAGCTCGTGAAGGACGAGGCCATCCTCTCCACCCCGTGTGAGCCCGCCACCGCTGCCGACGCGGAGATCGCCCAGGATCTGGTGGATACCCTGCTGTCCATCGAGGACGCCGCCTGCCTGGCTGCCAACCAGATCGGCGTGACCAAGGCCATCTGCGCTCTTGCCGACGACGAGGGCAACACGCTCGTGATGTACAACCCTAAGGTCCTGTTCGGCATGGGCGCGTTCAAGGCCGAGGAGAGCTGCCTCACCCGCGAGGGCTCCGTCAAGGTGACCCGTTTCGTCAAGATCAAGGTCGCTTTCGACGAGCTGGTCGATGGCGAGCTCAAGCCCCGCAAGCGCGACTTCGTCGAGTGGCCCGCCGAGCTCATTCAGCACATGTGCGACCACTGCCAGGGCAAGCTGGTTTAACTGCATGGCATGATCCCGGCTGTCCACAACGCGATGGGCGGCTTGGATAGAGCTCCAACGGTGCCGGTTCCGCCGGTTCCCGCTTAGCGCAGTGAGGCCCGGCGCACCCAACGGATGACTGTCGGATGCGCCGGGCCTCTTTGGTCCGCTCGACTTTGCCTCCGCGCCGTCCGTGTTAGGCTTTGCGGCGGACGCGCACCGCGGTGCCGCAGGCGGTGGTCATGATCATTTCGGCGAAGGTCTCATAGCCGACGTTCGCACCGACGACGGCGTTTGCGCCGAGTGCCTCGGCACGCTGGGACATCTCGCGCAGGACCTCCTCGCGCGCCTGCGCCATTTCATCCTCATAGCCGGCCGAGCGACCGCCGAAGACGTTGCGCAGGCCCGCGCCGATGTCGCGGAACATGTTGATACCGCTCACGGCCTCCCCGGTGACGATTCCCAGGTATTCGACGATCTCGTAGCCATCGAGGTTGTTGGTGGTGGTGATGGTGAGCATGGTCCCTCCTCACAACGGGAAATGTTGCGAGGGTTATACCCTCAACGGGCGGAAGTCCGTGTGTTTTTCGCCCGATGGTCAAAATACCCCGTTTGTGCGCCGAAAACCGGCCGCCTCGAAAACATGCATAACGTCGGTAGATCAAAACCGCAGGTTGGAAAAGCGTCCAGGATGGATGGGGATGACTGCGCGGCGCGTGCTTTCAATCTACGCCAACAACGTCTGACTGAATCCAGGGCTTTTGTTCCCTGGGCAACGATAGACTGGCGCACAAACGGGGTATTTTGACCACAACTATGAAATCACATGGAAAGGAGTTGAAATTCCATGCAATTTGATGCCAATCTTATGCAATCTCTTATTTGGGCGGCGATGGGCTGTGGGTTCACGTGGCTCATGACGACCGCCGGGTCGGCCGTTGTCTTCTTTTCCGCAAGGACCGTGCGATCACGCATCGCATCTTCTTGGGCTTCGCCGCCGGTGCCATGATCTACGGGGTCGTCGAGGAGCTGATACCCGAGGCGCACTTGGTCGAGCATTCCAACATCGGAACACTCGGCGTGATCGCTGATTTCGTGGTCATGATGATGCTCGACGTCGCGTTGGGCTGATCCGACGCCGCGTTGGGCTAATCGTCGCCGTGGCGCGCCTCGTGGAACTCGCGGGCGGCCGCCACACGCGCCTCGCGGGCATCGCGAAGGGCGTGGTGCGCATCCAGCGTCTTGGTGCGCGCGCCGCGGATCGTCTCAGCGAGCTGCGGGTTGGTCTCCGCGACGCGCGTCACGAGGGGGCCGTCGAGTTCCTCCTGCGTGGGCTCGGCGAGGAAGTCGACCGCGTACTGCGCCGCGACCATGGAACCCTTGGCGAGCACGGACTCGTCGACCTTGAAGAAGCATGAGTGCTGGGCGAACGTCGCCCCGATCTGCGGGTTGCGGCACCCGACGAAGGCGAGGACGCCGGGCACGCGCCGCAGGTACTCGGAGAAGTCCTCGCCGGACATCGTGCCGCGGTAGCTGCCCACGCCCTCGGCGCCCAGCGTTTTGAGGACGGCCTGACGGCAGCGCTCGCTCGCGGCGGGCTGATTCTCGACCTTGTAGTTGGCGATGGTGTACTCGGAGAGTTCCGCCTCGGCGCCATGAGCCTGGGCGATGTGCACGGCGATGCGCTCTATGAGAGCGGGCATGAGCTCGTGGGTCGCCGACGAATAGGTGCGAACGGTGCCCTCCATATGGGCCTCGCCGGCGATGACGTTGCGCGCGCTGCCTGCATGCAGTTTGCCCACGGTGACCACGGCGGGCTCGTAGGGGGAGAGCTCGCGGCTCACGATCGTCTGCAGCGCGT
>CAUWMY010000052.1:0-7917 GCA_963560155.1 uncultured Collinsella sp. | reverse complement strand
GCGCGCAGGTCATCAACGGCGTGCTGCTGCCCATCCTGCTCGTGTTCCTCGTCTTCATCGCCAGCGACAAGCACATCATGGGCCGCTTCAAGAACAGCCGTCTGTGGAATGTGCTCACCTGGGCGACCATCGTGCTCATCACGGTTCTCACCGTCGTGATGTTCGTTCTTCAGGCGCTGGGATACTAGCGCGGAGGGAACCTGCCGTGCGCTTGCTTCCTGCCGCGATTCGATTGATGCCGTGATGTGGCCACTGCGGCGTTGGAGTTGTCATAAAGCAGTCGACGCTTTGCCGCCCCGTGTCATTATTGCCTTGCAGCAGCACGCACGGCGCGTGCGATGTCGAAAATAACGTATTTGAAGCGCGTCAAATTCGACGTTGCACACACGGTGCTGCCGATGTGCATGCTGCAAAAGGTGTCGCGATTGTATGAGACATTGAGTTAGTGTGGGGTGTCGCGCTCGTATGGGGCAATGAGATCCGCGTAGCACTCGAGGGGCGGAACATCGTCACTGTCAGTGCGTACGGGCGGCAAGATCATTGTGCGGCTCACGAATGGACCCGACGTGTTTCTCGGTACTCCGTAGTGTTCAAGAAGCCGTGCGAAATAAACGGTGTCTAGCACGTCGCTATATGAGAAGCGAACGATGCGCGCACCGAGGACGCTGAGGCGCGATTCCCGCAAGCGCTCATTCCTGAGCACTTCAATCAGATCTTTCCCTTTGGTCATTGTCGGGTCGATGTATTTTTGCTTTCCGTCGAGTTCGCCGATGATGACGGTGCCGTCGTCGAGGACCCAGTAGAAGTCGACACGTATCACCTTGCTTGGATTCATCGGGTCTCGACATTCAACCTGAAGGTCGGGCGTGGCAAAGCCGAGCATTATCATTGTCGCGCGTGCAATGGATTCGCCTCCGCTCTCGCTGCGTGAATCTGCGAGGGATAAAACATCGATCGTTCGTTGGAAATCTCGTGATCTGGCTGTCGTCGGGTCCGCCTTGACCAATTCAATGAGCTCGCCCTTCGACTTTCCGGTTTCTCGCAGCGCGGAATCGGCGATGGGGAGAGAGATGCGCAGGTCTTCGGCGCGCAGGCAATGGTGGAGCGTTTGAGGGACTGTTGATACGCAAAGTCCGTTGACAGTCTCAAATGCAGGGTGTTTGGCAGATCTTGAGATAATCGATTTGGCTTGAATCTGATACGGGGCGAGGATATTCAGCTTGTCGAGAAGTTCATAAGACACGTTCCAACCCCTGATGGCGGCAGCGGTGTAGCTATCGAAAATCCATTTCGGATGTAGTTGCGCGATTGCTCTGGCTATGTGCAGCACCTGGTCTCGTCGAGAAAGCCCCTTCCAATATGATTGTCGAACGTAGACTCCGCAGTGCGGAGAAAAGAGCAAGCGTGGTTTTGCATGATTCGAGCGATAGGCGAGCGCCCTCATGAGATGTTTGTCCTTGGGTCGGGCAAGGCATTGATGATGTTGCTCGGCTGCGTTCAAGAGCGCCTCGATTTCATTATCGTATTTGACCGCCATCATTCCTCCCTCTTACGCAATGTCATGGAGATGAACGTATCTGGGAGGCCTGGCCGCGTTTTGTCTTGCGTCCCGAATTGGCGGACCGAATGTTGGCATTCGATTGGAAGAATTCCGAATCCAGCAGATGAGAGGCTTGCCGGTGGCTTGACGGTGCATCAGGCGAGCATGGATTAACAGCAAGATAGCGTATTTCGCTGCATGATTACGCTTCGTGCAATGTCGAAAATGACGCGCTTCAAGCGCCGTATTTTCGACATTGCACGCTAATTTGTGCCGTGAGGTCGTTTATCAGTCGAGTGTTCGTTGCCCAGTTGCCATGTTTATCGTTCGGCTACTTTGTATCACCCTCGACCTCAATCGGCTTCAGATCGAGCGTGCATGCCGCCTTCAGGCTATCCAGGGTGCGCTGGGCGACCATGAGGCGCTCGTCGTCACCGTCTTCCAGGTGGACGGGCAGGTAGCGCGCGACCTGGCTGTCAATGAGCTGAACGTATTCGGCCGCACCGGCGTTTGAGAGGTGAATGCCATCGCCGTCGAATAGGTCGTTGCGGTTGGCGCTATAGGCAAACCAGTCGACGAGAATCACGTTGTCATAACGCTCGGCCGCCTCGGAGAGCACGCGGTTGTTCGGCTCGCACCAGGGGCGGGCGGCGCGATTGTTCACGAACGCCACGATGCGCTTGTCGCCGGCCAGCTTCATGAGCACGTCGACATCCTGCGCGGAGAAGGGGCCGTTCGTGCCCAGGGCAAATACGGCGATGCGCCCGGCGAGTCCTTGGTCGACGAGCCCGCGATACACATCGATGCCGGCGGTGAACTGGCGGTTCATGGCGGCGTCGATGTGGCCGTGGGGGAACGTCTGCGTGAAGGTCTCAACGGCGCGCAGCGAGACGGAGTCGCCGACCATGGTGATGTCGTAGGCTCCCTCGGGAATCGTATTGCCAGGTTCGCTTGCGTCGTCCTGCGCAGGTGCATCGGCGCTCGGTTTGCCGGCATCGTTCGGGCCTTGCAGGAGGGCGGCGCCGTCCTCGCTCAGCGCGGAGGTGGCGGGAACGAACACGATGCCGCCAAGGGCCACGAGGCCCGTGATGCCGGCGAGCGCCAGCGGGATCGCCTTCGCGCGAATCCAGGCGGGCATTGTTTCCTTGTCGCGCAGCTGTGCGAGGATGCGGCCTGCGGCGCCATGGCGAAACGGCGTCTCGATAAAGCGGTAGCACAGCTCAGAGACCCCAACCACGACAGCGACCTGGCAGAGGTAGACCCACCAGGGCTTGGAGCTCACGTCGCTGGCCGGGTTCATGAGCAGGAGCAGCGGATAGTGCCACAGGTAGATGCTGTAGGAGCGCTGCCCGAGCCAAACGAGGGGCTTGGCCGAGAACAGCTTGGCCAGGCGGCTATGCGCCTGGGCGCACGCGGCGATGACCATTAACGTGAAGATCGATGCGAGCAGGATGCCACCGCGGTAAGGGAAGGCGGTGTAGCCGTTGCTGAAGACGATGAGCAGCAGCAGGCCGACGAGGCCGAGGGCCCCGAGTGCGTCGAGCGGGCCCGCGCCGAGATGCTTGGGCGCCTCACGGTCGAGTTTGTTCGCGGCGGCCCGCCATGTGCCCTGAGCGATCTGCGTGAGCCGTGCGTTGGGGACAAACGCAAGCCAGGCGCCGAGAAGCAGGGAAAACGCGCGCGTGTCCGTCCCGTAGTAGATGCGGCTCGGATCGGCTCCGGGGTTGTAGAGGACCGCCATCTCGATGGTGGAGACCGCGGCGAGGGCGAGGACGGCGCGTCCGATGCGGCGCTGCGGCTGGCCCGCACGCAGGGCGAACATGAGGGCCACGGGCCAAATGAGGTAGAACTGCATCTCGATGGCCAGGGACCAGAAGTGGGTGAGCGGCGAGGGGTCGCCCACGGCGTTGAAATAGGACTGCTGGTTGAAGATCTGCCACCAGTTGTTGAGGAAGAGCGCCGAGGGGATGATGTCGGGTCGCATCTTGGTAAGCATGACGTGGTTGAACAACGTGCACAGCGCCGCGCTCACCACGATCACCGTGACGATTGCGGGGATGAGTCGGCGTAGGCGACGCTGCCAGAATCCCTTGAGGTCAATGCACCCCGTGCCTTCGTATTCGGAGAGCAGCAGGCGCGTGATCAGATAGCCCGAGAGAACGAAGAAAACCGTAACGCCCTGCATGCCGCCGGGTGCCAGGTTGGGGCTGAGGTGGTAGAGCACGACGGCGGCGATGGCGAGAGTGCGGATCCCGTCGAGCGCCGGGATGTATGCCATGCGCCCGGGACGCTCGGGACGAGTCTCGCACTCGACGGGTGCCGTCTCGGCGCAATCGGTGCCTTCTCGGCCCGTCCCGAAGCTTTCCGCGGCACTGTGCGCGGCGGCGTTCGGATGCCCTTGTGCGCCTTCTCGAGCGGATGCCTCGGCAAAATGGGTTTGTTTGGATGACACGACCAAGGTGGAGTCTTTCTCATGAGTTCGTTTGCTGGTCTATCGCGATTCTAGCGCGCATGCGTGTGCGCCATTCGAATATGCCATGACTGTTCTGTAAGCGTTGCGATGACGTTTGGCGGACGGGTCAAAACGCAAGCGCCCCGCTGGCCAAAGGGCTCGCGGGGCGCTGGTTCGGTCTGCTGAAGGTCGTTAGAACTTGACCTGCGGCACCTCGCGCGCCGCCTCCGCGGCCTCGAAGCCCGAGCGCTGCTTGAACTGGAAGATGCCGGCGAAGATGTTACCGGGGAACGTCTGGATGCCGTTGTTGTAGTTGAGCACGCAGTCGTTGTAGCTCTGGCGCGCGTAGGAGATCTTGTTCTCGGTGTCCTCGAGCGAGGCCTGCAGCTGCGTGAAGTTGGCGTTCGCCTTCAGGTCGGGGTATGCCTCGGCGACCATCAGCAGCTGGCGGAGCGCGCCGGTGAGGGCGTTGTCGGCGGCGATCTTCTCCTCGGGGGTCGTCGCGGCGGTTGCGGCGGTGCGCGCCTGGGTCACCGCATCGAGGGTCTCCTGCTCGTGGGCGGCGTAGCCCTTGACGGTCTCAACCAAGTTGGGGATCAGGTCGTTGCGGCGCTGCAGCTGGGTGTCGATGTTTTGCCAGGCGTTGTCCACGCGGTTGCGCAGCGTGACGAGGTTGTTGTAGATGCCGGCGATCCCCATGACGATGGCCACGACGACGATGACGCCGATGATGAACGGGAGTCCCATGTGTGCCCCATTTCCGCGGTGGCGCTCAGGCGCCGAGCTTGTTGTTCGTGGTCCAGTATACCCGTCGCGTCAAGGTGCATCCTCGAGCGCTTTGCCAGCGGTTGGGCACCATTTGTTCACCAAACCTGATATGCGGCGGGCAAATTGTTGAAGGGCCCTTGCGATATTCATGTAGCGTACTAGGATAGGTTACAGATATCACTTATCTATCAGTTGACCCGATGGTAGATAGCGTACGAATGAACAATGGAGACGGGAACCATGGATCTGCGCATTCAAAAGACGTATCGCTCGTTGCTGACCGCGTTCACCCGCTTGCTCGAGAAGCATCGCTATGAAGATGTGAGCGTGGCCATGCTGTGCGATGAGGCGATGATCCGCCGCACGACGTTCTACAAGCATTTCGCGGATAAATCCGAGTTCTTCAGCTTTTTTGTGGACAGCCTGCGCGTCGAGCTGGTCAAGTACGGCGAGGCGAAGGCCGAGGAGCATCGCCTGTCCAAAGACGAGTCGGTCGACGAGGACCCGCTCGTGGTCAACGTCGAGGAGGGCATCGCCATCCTGCGCGCTCTCGTCGATTTCCTGCTCGAGCACGCCAAGCTCGTCGACAACATACTGGACAGCTCGATGAGCGGCATGATGCTGCTCATGATCGAGGACCGTGTCGCCGAGATTTTCCGCGAGCGCTACCACGCGCATGCGAAGGCGCGCGGTGAGGACCCCCTGGCGTTCGCCGCCGCCTCCGAGTTCGCCGCCGGCGGCATCGTCCGCCTGTTCGGCAAATGGTGGATGCGCGGCCATGACCCCGAGACGGAGGGGGAGCTCGTCACCACTGCCGAGACGATGGTGCTGCGCGTGCTGTCGCAACCCAAGTAGACGAAAAAGCGGGCCGCCCGGGCCCGCTTCCCATATCGAACTGGCGGAGAGAGAGGGATTCGAACCCTCGGAACACTTGCGTGCTCAACGGTTTTCAAGACCGCCGCATTCAACCGCTCTGCCATCTCTCCGTGCGAACGGTAATGATAGCATCGAACGCGACCGAACGTGCGCGGGGTTTGCCCGCCTGACATGTGGAAGGTGCGGGATCGCCGTGAAGATGCCCAAAGACGATGCGCTCGAACGCCCCGCTTCGATCGAGGACGACGAGCGCTTCATGCGCGAGGCCCTGGGGGAGGCGCGCATGGCGGCGGAGCTGGGCGAGGTTCCCATCGGCGCCGTCGTGGTGCACGGGGGCGAGGTCATCGCCCGCGCCCACAACAGGCGCGAGCTCGACGAGGACCCTTCCGCGCACGCGGAGTTCCTCGCGATGATGGATGCGGCTCGCGTGCTCGGTCGGTGGCGCCTCACGGGTTGCACGGTGTACGTGACGCTCGAACCCTGCGCCATGTGCGCCGGGCTCATGGTGAATGCGCGCATCGGCCGCTGCGTGTACGGCGCCGCGGATCCCAAGGGCGGTGCTCTCGGGACGCTCTACGACCTCAATTCCGACGACCGGCTGAACCATGCGTTTCCTGTCACATCCGGCGTGCTCGCCGACGAGTGCGCGGGAGAGCTCCGTTCGTTCTTCCGCGGGTTGAGAGGGGTGGACGAGCGAAGGCCGGGCGAGGTCACCACGGACGCCGCCGTGCGGGCGCCTTCTCCTCGGGGCCGCCGCGGTCGCGACGGGTCCCCGCGCATCGTGTTGGCGATCGACTCCTTCAAGGGATCGGCGACGAGCGCGCAGGTCGAGTCCTGGCTCGCCGAAGGGCTGCGCCGTGCTGAGCCGAACGCGCGCATCACGGCGATCCCGATCGCCGACGGGGGAGAGGGCACGGTCGAGGCTTTGCACGCGGCTCTGGGGGGAGAGCTCAGGGTCGCGCGCGTCACCGGCCCTTTGGGAGAGCCGCGTGACGCGACGTACCTGCTCATGAGGGACGCGGCGGAGCCGTATGCCGTGATTGAGGCGGCGCAGGCCGTGGGCATCGGGTGCTCTCCGCGCACCCATGAGGCGGCCCTGTCCGCCGGTACGCGCGGTGTCGGCCAGTTGATGGCCGACGCGATCGAGAACGGCGCGCGGGCCCTGTACATCGGCTTGGGTGGAAGCGCCACGACCGACGGCGGTGCGGGTATGTTGCAGGCGCTGGGCGCGCGCGTCCTCGACGCCGCCGGGGCGCCGATCGGGCAGGGGCTGATCGGCCTTCGCGACATCGCGTCGATTGATCTCGCCCCCGCGCGCTCCGCCCTCGACGGCATCCGCTTGGCGGTGCTCTCCGACGTGGGGAGCCCGCTTGTGGGTCCGCGGGGCGCGGTGCGCGTGTTCGGGGGCCAGAAGGGGCTCGGGTTCGGGGTCGAGCCCGCGGCCCTCGGCGAGCTGCTCGCGACGTGCGATAGATGGATGGCGGTGTACGGGTCGCGGTTGACGGCGGCGCGCGATGCGCTTGACGGCACGCCGCTGCAGGTCGCCGCTGCGGGCGCGCGCCCCAAATCCCTGGCGGGCGTTCCCGGCTCCGGTGCCGCGGGGGGTCTGGGCGCCGCGCTCCTGGCGCTCGGCGCCGAGTTGACGCCGGGGATCGACGCGGTCCTCGACATGGGCTCCTTCGAGGATGCCGTTCGCGATGCGGATCTGGTCGTCACGGGTGAGGGCGCGGTCGATGCGCAGACGGCCGAGGGCAAGGCGCCCGGCGGCGTCGCCCGGCGCGCGAAGCGTCTGGATGGCGGCGTGCCCGTCGTCGCTGTCTGCGGGGCCCGTGCGGACGACCTCGATGCCGTGTACGAATCGGGGATCGACGCCGTGCTGCCGATCGAGCGCGGGCCCCAGGGCGTGGAGGAGGCGCTGAGCCCCGCCTGCACCCGCTCAAACCTCATCGTGATCGGCGAGACGGTGGCGCGGCTGATGAGGGTGCTGTAGCGTCCGTCGGGCCTACGCTTTGGTGTGTGGGCGCGATGATCGAGCTGGACGAAGCGCGTTCGAGCGGCTACTATAGTCATACACGCCTCGCGCGTTCGATGGGTTCGGGTGACGATATGTTCCGAACCTGGTCAGGTCCGGAAGGAAGCAGCCATAAGGAGCCTCTGACGGGCACCCGTTCCCATCGAACTCACGGGGCGTTTTTCCGTGCCGATACCCCCGTCAAAGCAATAGCAAAAGGGGCTTGCCTAGTTTAGGGGCCTTTCTCGGAGTTCCCTCAACATGAACTTG
>CAUWMY010000051.1:0-8068 GCA_963560155.1 uncultured Collinsella sp. | reverse complement strand
CATTCCAGCCGTCGGCTTGAACGGATTAACGCGCACCACCGCACATCACCCTCTGCGGTCAAAGAAGTTTAACAAGTTGAACAAAACTCATACCGAGGGCTCGATAGAAGAAACGCCCGCTCAATCAACACACTCGCAAATTCTGTCACTCATTGAGAAACCGCACCGGAGCGGTCCTGATCACGCGCAGCACCGGCATCAGCCCTGCTACGACCAGCACAACGAAACCTGCGACGGCGATGAGGACGGCAGGGGCAAAACGCACGGACAGCATCGCGCTCCCAGCACCCAAGCCCAACGCATGGGCCGCGATCATGTTGGAAAGCACAACCGCAAGCAATGCAGCCGAACCCGCTGCTACCACATGCATAAACGCCTCGAGAACCGAGACGACACAGACTTGGCGAGGGGTGGCGCCCAGCACCTCCAGCAACGATGCGTCACGCTCCCGCACACGCAAGGCGAGAACCACGTTTGCGCACGACCCCACAGCCGCCAAGATAACCGGCCCCGCGAACATTACGCACGCGAGGCGCGGGTCGAGACCGAATCCGCTCCCAATCGGCAAGTCGTATGCCGTGGCATACCGCTCCATCAGGCTCATCATCGAATAGAAACCCGCAACGACACCCATGGCAACCACGAGGGATGTCTCAATCGACAAGCACTGTGTCAAGCCGTGCTGAGCGCTCCTGCGCGCGAGAAGCCACGCCGTCCAGCGCGACAACGGACACGTCGCCGCTCGCAGGATCCTCGGCAAAAGTACAGGGGCGAGAGCCGTAATTAGCGCCGGGATTACAATAGGCAAAAAGACGAGCCAGGTGCTCTGACCGAAATCGACAGGGGCTAAGACGGGGTCAACCGTGGACACACACCATGCGGCAGCGGCGCATGCGGCAAGGGCGGCAAGCCAGCGCAGCGGCATCATGCGCTCGGATGCGCCCTCGACCGACCACTCGTCACGCAAAGCCATCACGGGCGGCGTACACGCCGCCGCCCTTGCGGCGCGCGCCCCGCCCAGCACCGACACAAGCAGCGACGAACCGAGGACCGCAGGGTATAGGGAGAAGCCCGGCAAAAGCTGAATCCCCTCGAAAAGATCGACGCCCATGAACAGCGCCGTGAAAACGATAGACGAGCTTGCCTGGCACAAAGCGAGACCCACACACGATCCAAGGACCCCCACGAGAGCGATCTGAGCGATGGCGGCAAGACCCACCACAGCTGGGGGAATGTTGATTACCTGCCATAGGGCATAGGTGCGCCGCAACGCGACAACGCTTACCCGGGCCGTCGAAGAAAGGACAACGCATGCGGAAACCGCCGAGAACATGAGAATCGCTTGGGCGGCGCTTCTAAAGAAGAACGCAACAGCAGCTGTTGGGTCCGCAGCGGCCGTTTCGGTAAACGATGCGAACCAACCGCCCATATAGCCGAACGCGGCACCCACGGCAAACACACCGAGCCACACATGGTAATGCTCCCGAACATCACCCACGAGCAGGCGAATCATCGCGACACCACCCCCTCGGCGGCATTGCGCGCCCCTACCATCTCCATCGCGGTGAGGATTTCCCGCGACGCAGGACGAGTCATCATATGGACGATCTTCCCGTCACGCATTACAAACACCCGATCGGCACGAGCGGCCGCCTCAAGATCGTGCGTCACCATGACGACGGCTCGGCTCCCCCCATCCGCCATGGCTCGCAGCATATCGAGGACCGCGTTCCCGTTCGCCGCGTCAAGCGCGCCGGTCGGTTCATCGGCAAACACGATATCTGGACCGGAAGCGACAGCCCGGGCGATCGCCACGCGCTGCGCCTCGCCACCGGACAACTCAGCTGGACAGGCATGCTCCCTCCCTCCCATGCCAACCCGCTCCAAAAGCTCGCGCACATTCTCCCTGCTCAGCTTGGAACCGGCAAGGCGCACGGGCAGGGAGACATTCTCGCCTACGGACAGGGAGGGCATAAGGTTGTATTGCTGGAACACGAACCCGACATGCCGGGCCCTGACCTTCGCACGCTCGCCGCGCCGCGCCCGCACGATATCCACGCCCATGAGATGAATCTCGCCCGCATCGGGGACCTCAAGCCCCGCCAAACAGTGCAGCAGCGTCGATTTGCCCGAACCGGATGGCCCCACGATGGATACCATCTCCCCGGCCGACACGCTCACATCAACGTGGCGAAGAACCTCGGTGCTCAGATTTCCATATCTGTAACTTTTGCACACGCCACGCGCCTCAATGAGGACACCCATGTTTCCCCTTTTCCCGCCCATCTTCGAGCACGCAAAGTCAAGGGACGCGAACCCGCGCCCTTCCAGAAAAGGGCGCATCGGGCAAGCGAACGGTTGCATTGCATGTGCGATTGCTCAATGAGCGCTGAATCCAAGAACCCTTCCCGGCGGTTACTTCCAACCCGGGATGTCGGCACCGGAGGTGAGCATCGTGGATAAGATGGTCAGGATAACGACGATCAACAGGAACACGACCGCGGTGCCGGCGATGACCATGAGGGCGCTAAGGGCGAAGCGGTACTCGCGCGACAGCTCGCGCGAGGTGGGAGCCGAGGGCGTCTCGCACACCGACGGGACGCTCGCCGAGCCCGTGAGGATGAAGTCCGTGCTCACACGGTAGATTTGCGCAAGCTTGACCACGTTGTCTACTTCGGGACGGCCCTGGGCGCCCTCCCACTTCGAGATAGCCTGACGGGAAACCCCAAGCAGGTCCGCCAACTGCTCCTGCGAGTAGCCGGCCTTGCGGCGAAGGTCGAGCAGGCGGTCGGCGAGCTGCGTCGTTGCGTCATCCATAATGAAAGCCTCCTTGTAACGCTGATGTCCCAAGCCCCCAAGAGCCGCCGCGGGGCACCTTCGCCCCCTTTGGCCACCGGGCCTCAGCGCAAGACTATCCTCGCAACCGCCGTTGCGCTCCACCATCTACCGGCGACAATTGTAGCAACACATCGCGACAATTCCGCCACCGCCCGTTGCGATGGGGACGCGACACCCGCGAGTCCCTCACCGCAGGCGGCAATGCATCAGCTGGGGATAGCCGCGGTCGGCGGCGCGGTTGAAGCCGCGCCTGAGGATGCCGATCTGGAGCTCCCACACGAACCACCAGGTAAACACCTCGATGGCAATCAGCGCGCCCATGGAGATCATGAAGCCCTCCGCCGACGGGTTGGGGTTGGCGAAGATCTCCGCCCACAGCGCGAAGGCGTCCATCACGATGAACAGCGCAACCACGCCGTAAGCCGCATTCTTCTGGACATCGATGGCGCGCTGTCAAATGCCACGGATTCCCTCGAGCCCCATCTCCGTGTAGCGGGCGGTCTCGAACCGCTCGCGCATATCCTTATCGAGCTTGGAAATGTACAACCGCACAATCGCCCCCGTTCGCCGGGCTTCCGTTGCATCGGAGTATCACACGTTGATACGGCACGCTTTCACCATCGAATTTGGGATTGACCCGCATAATCGTTTTACTTATGTGGGACTATCACATCAGCTCATTGCAAAAGGAGAATTGCCACCTTCGCCGGCATCCATCCACCAGCTCCTACGCAGCGTTCAGCGCGATTCTGGGCGCTTCGCACAAACCGTAGATGAGCCGGTGCTGAAATATTCCCTTGAAGTAAAAGCATTTCTGTTTGGACAGTTTTTCGCCTATCACCCAACAACATAACCGCAGGTAATATTAAGTGAGAATCGACAATCATAGACACCTTGTGTTGTCGCAATTTACTCTGAGGGATTTTTGCGGCAACTCCCCGCGCCGAGTTTTAAAATGATGCGTCGAACAGACTGGTCGAACGCCCTCTTGTCCCACGAGGACCCGCGTACAGCTCATCGGATCGCAATGGCGGCTGCCCATCATGCGCGACCCGCACATCATCGACGCGATGTGGGCATGGAACGAGGGCCACCAAGCCAAAGCAGAATAGCAAAATCGATAAATAGCACCCGCACCATCAGACGTGACGGTACGGGTGCTTATCAGCGTCTTATGCAGTATCTCGCTTCAACCCCCGCTACCTGCAAATCTCCCCAAAGCTATAACCCGTCGTTACGGAGATTCAGATTGTCATGCAACTTGGTGACGGCACCAGGTCCGCCAGGCCACAGGAACGCCAACCACCAGCAAGGCACAATAAACAAAAGACGCCACGCTGATGAGGTCGAGTACGACCGGCCCGAGCGGGTAGGAGAACAGCGCCGCGAACAGGTCGAACGCGGACTGCAACCCCATGGGAAACAGCGTGAATACGTGGCGCAGGACACCGCTGCCAGCAGAGGGAAGCAGACCGCTCACGAACAGAATCACCACGTCGGTCACGATGATCGCAAGCGTAGATGGGGTCAACGCGGAGAGTGTGAGCGTGAGGGCGAGCATGCCGAGCATGACGAGGTAGAAGATGCCCACATACATCGCTGCAGCCTGCCACATCGTAAGTGAATACGGTGAGCCGAGCGCGTAGTTCTGGATGGGCAGGTCCGCGCCGCCGGCGCCGTAGAAGACCAGGGACACCCCGCATATGATCGCCACGCCCAACGCGAACATGACCGTCGCATATAGGACCGCGGCGATGAGCTTGGCGCACACGAGCCTGCCGCGCCCGTAGCGAGCCGCGAGGAGCACGGCGTCGGTACCGTCGCGGTACTCGGAGGCGAACATCGGCGTCACCGTGACGCAAACCGCGAAGATGGCAAACACAAGGAAAGCACCGCAGTCGAGGATGTTGTCCCAGCCGCCGGACCATCCGTATGACAGGGGCTCAGAGACTCGCGCCTCCATCTCGGTCCAGAACGCGCGCTCGGCCGGCGAGTAGACCCACTCCCCTCCCATGCCCTCGTCGAGGGAGTCTTGCAGGTTTGCCGCCAGGGCGCCGTAGAAGTCAAGCGCCATCTCGGGGGCGACGCGGGAGGCATATTGGTAGGGCTCCAGGCCCCTGACCGCCCAGGGCTTGAGCAGCGTGATGTAGTACGGGTCGTAGAGCTCCAGGCGCGTCGCCTCGTCGTACGCCTCGGCCACGGCCTCGTACGCGGCGGCGTCCAACATATCCGCGAGCTCCTGGGGGTCGAGCCTCTCGTAGGCGATCTCTTAGTAATGGGCGATGTCGGCGGCCACGCGCTCCAGCGTAAGCTCACCTGCGCGCGCCTCGGCGACCTCGCGACGATGCGCGATGGCTGCGGGGCCCGATAGAATCTCCCCGATGTTGCCCTCGGTCTTGGTCTGGACCACGTTGAGTCCCATAACAACGACCAGCATGAGCAGCATGCCCACGTTCGCCACGATCGCGACGCGACGGGTCAACATCTTCTTGAGCTCGAACTTGATAAGCCTACGCATGGCGTCCACCTCCAAAATGGGCCCCACGACGACGCTGGGGGCTCCCCCCACCACTCGCGCCGTCGAGTGCGACGGCACCGGCGAGCTCGGAACCGCTTTCATCGAATACATGCAGATACAAGTCCTCCAGCGTGGGCGTGACGGAAGCGACGGCGAAATCGATGGCAGGCGGTTCTACCGAGAGGAACCGCACCGTTGCCGTGCCGTCGCCATCGAGGTGCACGTTCACCACGGGTACCCGAGAAGCCAGCGCATCGGCGTCGCGGACGGAGACGCGAGCCTCCCAGACCATGCCCTCTACGCCACGTACGACCTCGGCGGGACTCCCTTGCATAATGAAGGAGCCAGCGCGCATCAAGAGAAGGCTGTCGGCGATATACTCCACGTCCGAAACGATATGCGTGGAGAGCAGGACGATCTTGTCCGCAGCAAATCCAGCGATGAGATTGCGGAAGCGCACGCGCTCCTTGGGGTCGAGGCCGGCCGTGGGCTCATCGAGGACAAGCACATCCGGGTCGTTGAGCACCGCCTGAGCGATGCCGAGACGTTGCTTCATGCCGCCCGAGAACGTATGGATCCGCCGTCGCTCCTCGCCGGCAAGCCCCACCCGGTCGAGCAGCTGCAGCGATCGGGCATGTGCTTCGCGAGCGTCGACGCCCTTAAGAGCCGCCATGTACTCCATGAAGTCCAAGGCGGTGAATTCCGGGTAGTAGCCGAAGTCTTGCGGAAGGTACCCCAAGCGTGCCCGGTAGTCACCACCCAGGTCTGAGATCGATTTCCCATCTAGGCGGATCTCACCCGAAGACGGTCGCAGAATTCCGCAGATCATACGCATGATGGTCGTCTTGCCTGCGCCATTGGCGCCGAGCAGGCCGTAGACGCCAGGGCGCAAGGTTGCGCTCACGCGGTCAACGGCGATCTTAGGGCCGTACTGCTTGGTCAGCCGGTCGAGTTCGAGCTCCATCTTGGGCTCCCTTCATCATTATCCTCCGTGATATGCAAATTGACTGCAACGTCGGGCGCGTGCTGTCAGCGGCAAATGATTGTTGTTCGCGGCTCGGATACAAATCCGGTCGAGCATGACTCAATCCAGGCGCGAAGCTCATGGAAGAACCATGCGCCAGAAGCAGCGCAGCTCAAAGCCCAAATCCACGTACTCGTCTGCTCATAAGCCGAAGGCGCAGCGTAGAAGATCATGGCTCCAATCGCGGCGACGGCGAAGGCCCATGCGATGGCCGCGCCGCGCGCATCCGAACTCGATACGTGTCGCGCGCACATAAGACCACCTGCGCAGGTGATAAGGTACGGAGCGCCCATAAGCAGCAACGCACGCACGGCTCCCACGCCTTCAAGCCCCGACACGACGGACGCCGTCGCGATGACGGCGGCGCTCGCAAGACCCAGCAATACTAGACGTGCGAAAACCACAGACACCGCGTTGAACGGGCAAGATGCCTCCAATTCGCCCATGTCGAAGGGTTTCGAGCGCGTGACACTCACAAGGCAAATGAGTGCCATGAGACCGCCGCTCGCAGACAATACCTGGGAGCTCAGCATGGCTTCCGACTCGACGCGGACAGCCGCAACAGCCAGCCAAGCGATGAGTACAAACGCGATCCAGACCACGCGGGGTGTGAATCGAACCTGGGAGTAGAGAAACCCCCGTAATTGCATGTGTGGGGATATCACATCACTATCAAGGCAGCGTTCAACCTCACAGGCGCTTAAACAGGCCTTGATGCACTCAGCACGACCGACTGACCCCTGTTCGCTCAAGAATGACTTGCGATCAGAGCGATACAGAGCCGAGAGCTGCCTCTCGAGCTCATTTCCTTGCTTCCCCTTCATAGCACACCCTCCTCTCTTGACACCAATTTCTGCCGAAGTTCATTGAGCGCAGCATCGAGCCTTCTCCGCGCGGCGAATCTGCTTATGCCCATCGCCATCGCGATCTCGGAAAAGGTGAGTTCTTGGTCGAACCGCAATTCGAGCACTTCACGCGCCCCAGAAGGCATCGAGGCGAGAACATGGCGAAGGCCAACTGCATCATCAGGCCCGAAGATCTCAGGGGCCAACGGTTCCGAAGACGCCAAGTTCCCGTCAGCGGGAAGCTCTTCGGTCGCACGCGCGCGAACACGAGCAACGTCGACGCAAACGTTCCGGGCGATCGTGAGCAGGTACGCCAACGGTTTCCCCGCATCGCGATACCCCTTTGCGGCCCGCATGAACCGAAGGAACATCTCCTGCGTGGCATCCTGGGCCTCGTCCGCGCTTTCGGTGTGCCGACGGCAGTAAGCAAACACGTCATCGTAGTGTTCCTCGACAAGGGATCGAACTTCTACGGCATTCAGCCCGCGCTGCGAATGCGTCACACGCATCACCTCCTCTCGCCATAGATAACGGAACGAACGCCCAACATGAGCGCCCATACACGGTTTCTTCACAGAATAGGACGGTGGACGAACTTTTGATTGAGGATACATGCGCAAATCCGATGTTGCGCGCCTACGGCGTCGATTGCATGTATGGAGCGATCAGAAGCCTCGACAACGCTTAATTTTGCACAAACTTAAAAAGACGCAAATTTGCCCTTGCACAACATAGCTAATTCCCGTATAGTACTTTTTCGTTGCAAGGGGGCGTAGCTCAGCTGGGAGAGCGCTTGACTGGCAGTCAAGAGGTCAGGGGTTCGATCCCCCTCGTCTCCACCAT
>CAUWMY010000050.1:0-8489 GCA_963560155.1 uncultured Collinsella sp. | reverse complement strand
GGCCTCATCGCACCGCACGACGGCTACACCATCATAGAGCCCACGAGCGGCAATACCGGCGTGGGCCTCGCCGCACTCGCCGCCGCGCGCGGATACCGCCTCGTCATCACCATGCCGGAGACCATGAGTGCCGAGCGCCGCGCCCTCTTGGCCGCCTACGGTGCCGAGCTCGTCCTCACCCCGGGAGCGGCGGGCATGAAGGGCGCCATCGCACGTGCCGAAGAGCTGGCGGCAGCCACGCCGAAGAGCTGGATCGCCGGCCAGTTCACCAACCCCTCGAACCCCGCCGCCCATGAGGCCACGACCGGCCCCGAGATCTGGGAGGACACCGATGGGGCGGTCGACATCTTCGTCGCGGGCGTGGGCACCGGCGGTACCATCACCGGCGTGGGTCGCTACCTCAAGTCCCAAAACCCCGACGTCCACGTCGTCGCGGTCGAGCCCGCGAGCTCGCCGGTCCTCTCGGGCGGCGCGGCGGGCCCGCACGCCATCCAGGGCATCGGCGCGGGCTTCGTGCCAAAGGTGCTCGACACCGCGGTCTATGATGAGATCATTCCCGTAGAGAACGAGGACGCCCTCGCAACGGGCCGTGCGCTCGCGCGCAAGGCGGGCGTACTGGTGGGCATCTCCTCCGGCGCCGCCGTATGGGCAGCCTTCGAGCTCGCAAAGCGTCCCGAAAATGCGGGAAAGACCATTGTCGCCCTCCTGCCCGACACGGGCGAGCGCTACCTCTCCACGGCACTCTTCGCCGAGTAGGCAGCCGCGCCCGCACTCATACCGACCATCCGAACACCGAGGAGCCCCATGACCCGTAAGCGCGTACTCATCGCCATGAGCGGCGGCGTCGACTCGAGCGTCACCGCCTTCCTGCTCAAGGGGCAGGGGTACGAATGCCTCGGCGCGACCATGCTGCTGCACGCCGCCGCGCCGGGGGCGTGCGGAAGCGGCTCGGACGCCGATGACGCCGCCGCCATCGCCCACCGCCTGGATTTTGCCCACGAGGTCATCGACATGCGCACGGCCTTCGAACAGCACGTGGTAGAAAAGTTCGTGCGCACGTATGAGGCAGGGCGGACACCCAACCCCTGCATCGACTGCAACCGACATATGAAGTTCGGCGCGCTCCTGGCACATGCCCGCGAGCGCGGTTGCGATTACATCGCCACGGGGCATTACGCGCAGATCGGCGCGCTCGACCATGCCCCGCACGCCAACATCCCCCCAACCGAGGCGGACCTGCTCACCGCCATCGCCAATCGACACGACGGGCCGGAGACCGTGCGCGCGCTTTCCTGTGCGCTCGACCCCTCGAAGGACCAGAGCTATGTCCTGTACTCGCTCACGCAGGAGCGCCTCGCACGGGTGCTGTTGCCGCTCGGGGGCCTCTTCAAGGAGCGCGATGTACGTCGCATCGCGCACGAGCAGGGCTTCGAGAACGCCGGCAAGCGCGACAGCCAGGGCATCTGTTTCGTGCCCAACAACGACTTCGCCACCTACATCGAGCAGCGCAACGGCACGCCCTTGCCCGAGGGCGACATCGTGAACACGGACGGCGAGGTGCTGGGGCGCCACCATGGCGCCATCCGCTACACCGTGGGCCAGCGCAAGGGACTGGGCGTGGCGTGCGCGCACCCCGTCTACGTGACGGGCGTCGACGCCGCAGCGAATACCGTCACCCTGGGCGAGGTCGAGGATCTCATGGCGCACGGACTCATCGCCGACGACTGGATTTGGAGCGCACCTGCTTACGTCATGAACGATCTACTGGACGAAGCGGGCGAGACGGGCCTTTCCGTGCGCGCCAAAATCCGCTACCGCCACCCCGCCCAACCCGCGCGCCTGCGCCGGGCGGCGAGCAGCGGCGATGCCGCGTTCGAGCTCGTCTTCGACGAACCGGAGCGCGGCATCGCCCCCGGCCAAGCCGTCGTGGTCTATGCCGGCGACGTCGTCTTGGGCGGCGGCACCGCGGTGCGCGCGATCAAGTAGCCCATCTGCCTCCCCGACGCTCACCTCGTCTTGAGATCGCAACGCATTTGACGGCGGAACGCCCCGCAACACAGCACCGCTGCGAGCACAAGGCCCGTGGCAACGACAGCCGTCTCAAACCCGGAAAGCCCCACGCGCCCAAACACGGCACCGAGACCGGCACCCACCTGCTTCGCACACAGCGCATAATCGAGCAGCTCGGGAACCACGATGAACCCGGCGCCCGCACACCAGGGCACAAGCCGCAGCAACATGCCCACGTAGCCCGCGCTCGCTCGCGCGAGGATATGCGACACCAGGGCGCTCGTCAGCCCCACTGCGAGCATGAGCGCGATGCGCAAGGCGATGTAGGAACCGAGCGTCATGTCCCACGGGCAATCATATCCGGACCATGGCCCCACAAGCGCGCAATCCAGCAGCCCCGGGACTTCGGTGGCGGCGAACGGTAGAGCCCAGAACACCACACTCACCACGAGAACCACGCAGGCAGACAGCATCGCCGCCGTGAATTGCGGCACGAAGATCCCCCGGCCTGCGCGGCAGGTCCACTGCGCGGCGCGCATCCGATAGAGCCGGTCGCGCATGACGAAGGGGGCGACGACGAACGCGGGAGCGATGACCAGCCATGTACTCAGAAAGCGTCCGTACGCCTCGATGTTCTGAAGCCAGCTGAGATGCAGATACCCTTGCTCGGTTGTGCCATCCATCTCTTTGGTGAGCGAAGTCTGCCAAAGGTCGAGCTCGCTCAGTCTCCTATATGAGGGCAACGAGATTATCTCACTCGAGAGCCCACCCAACCGATCCAGCTCACTTCCCGGCTCGACACGCGTGACGCCGCGCTCCGCCTGCCGTTCCATCTCGGACCTCAGGCGTTCGGAAAATGCCAGGTACGTCTCCCACGACACCACGCCTTCCTCGACGGCTTCGGGGATCTCGGACACATCCCGTGCGAACTCCGCGCGGGCCGCGTCGAAATCGGCATCAATCTGCGCGAGCTCGTCCACGTCGATCGCGCTTCCGAAGCGCTCGCGCCATTCGAGGGCCAGCTCAAGGTTGAGCGCCGCCTCAGTTCCATTGGGGAAGTTCTGAACAGGCCCGTATCCGTAGAGCCAGTAATACAGCGCGGCCGCCCCCACGAGCATGATGATCGACCCAGGGGTCCATATCTTTTTGAGCTCCAGAAGAAAGATCCGCATCACGCCACATCCCTTCGCATCCACGCACGAAATGCCCCGGAGCCCGCGACTCCCCATACGACGACGTTGAACACGGCAAAGATCGACTCCTGATATGGGACGAGGCCGTAGGTGCCAAGGTCGGTGAACCATTGCGAGCTCAGGGTCAACAACATGGCCGGCGCGCCCGCCAACAGGGCGGCTGCCGTCGAGAACCCCTGCAGCACGCAGAACCTGCAGAGCGCAAGGGGCAAGAAGATGCAAACAGCAAGGCACGCCACGCAAATCTCGCTGCGCTCGAACGCCATCGACACCGCATGGGCCATGACAGTCAGCCCCGCCACGATAAGCGCTCCGACCGCCAACGAAAGCGCCCCGTACGACGCCACCGTGCAGTCCCGCCACGGGATGAACGGGCGCGCCGAGGCCCCTTGCACCACGACGTTGAAGGCGCTCGCCACGCTGCTTCCCCACGCAGGGCCCACGCCCCAGCCCAGTACGAACGCCGAAACCCCGAGCGTGACCGTACCAATGAGGGCGTACGCGATAAGCGCGGTGACAAGCGCCGCAGCAAGGCGCGGGAGTGGCGCGCGCCGCCCGAGTGCCGAGGCCGCCACAACCGCGAACGCACCCGTGCGCGCGTCGAGCTCCGAGGCGTACAGAACCGCGGAGACGCCGACGAGGGACGCCTCGGCTATCAGGACGGGCACCACGGTGCCGAACAGGAAGTCGTGCAAATCATGGGTGACAGGGCCCACATACACGCTGCCCATGCTCCCCGTGCGCGCCAGGCGCTCGGCGCAATCCAACCATAGGTCGTATTTGACGGAGGCCAATCCCCTCGCAAGGGACGTGTCCATGCGGTCGATACCGTATTGGGCAGACGTGCGGGCATACTCGAGCACCGAATCGGTGTCTATGCTCTCGGCACTCGCGAGCAGCCGGTCTTTCATTTCACTTTCGGGACGGGCCGCAAGCGCGCGCAGGAACGAATCGTCGACGAGGGTCCCGGAATCGCGCGCCACGGCATCGACCTCGACCATCATGGGGCGCAACCAGAGGTGACCGAAGAGCAGGGCCGCGTTGAGAGCAATGGCGAGCAGCGGCAGCATCAAAATCGCCCGTGCGTGGAGCACCTTGGACAGTTCCTCACGTATGAGGGCCAGTCGCCATGCCGGAAGACGGCGCGAGGCAGCGAGGGCCCGTTTGCGCCAGGCGCCCTTACGCCGGACACCCCTGTGCCGAGCGCCACCGTGCAGGCCGTTCACCACCACTGTCCTCACCGCCCCTCGGCTCATTTCCCCTCGGCGTAGCGCACCAAAAAGGCATCCTCGAGCCTCGGCTCAACCGTAACCGCACGCTGCGGCACCACGCGTTCCGTGCCATGGAGCGGAATCGGTGCGGCAACGCGGAGCACCGTCGCACCGTCGCGCTCAGCCTCGCTCAGCACCTGCCAGCATGGGCTCAACGGCTCGCTCGCCGGGACCTCGAACACGCGCCCGCGCAGTTCTTCGCACAGCGCCGCCGCACTCGGATAAGCATGGACGCGAGCGTTCTCGATGAGCACGATCTGACCCGCGATGGTCTCCACGTCGGACACGATGTGCGTGGAGAGGATGACCGTGCGGTCGCATGCCAGCTCATGGATGATGTTGCGGAAGCGCACGCGCTCACGCGGGTCGAGACCCGCCGTGGGCTCGTCCAAGATCAAGATACGGGGGTCGTTCAGCAGCGCCGTGGCGATTCCGATGCGCTGCACCATGCCGCCAGAGAAGTCGCGCATGCGCCGATCGGCAACGTCGGAGAGCCCCACGAGGTCGATGAGGTCGTTCGCGCGAGCCGCCGCGGCGCGCGCGTCCATACGCTGCAGCGCGCCTACGTACCTCAAAAACTTGCGCGGCGTGTAATTGGGGTAGTAGCCGAATTGCTGCGGCAGATACCCGAGCTGGGCGCGGTATTCCTCCCCCAGCGCGTGAATCTCCTCGCCATCCAGGCGTATCTCTCCTTCACTGGGAAACAGCAGCGTGGCGAGCATCTTGATGAGCGTCGACTTGCCGGCGCCGTTCGGCGCGATGAGACCCGTCACGCCCGCGGGAAACTCAACGCAGGCATCTTCGATGATGACTGAGGAACCGAACGACTTGGAGACATGTTCCATAGCGAGCATGGGACGTCCTTTCCCTGGTAGATAGCGATCACGCGGGACTGCTGCCCGGTCGGCCGTCGTAAGGGGCGACCCGGAGCCCTTGCAAGATTTGGACGACGAACAGCGAGGCGGCTCCCACCGCGACAAGCGCGAACACGACCGCAGGCACGCCCAGCACCACGTTTCCGAACTCGGGATCCATGGCGAGGGCGGCGCATCCGCCGAGCCAGACCACCGGCGGGGCCGCAATCGGCAGCGCGGCACCAGCTCGCGACCCCCTTCCCGCGCGGCGCACCCGCATGCGCGAGAACAGGCGCATCAGCGCGAGCGCCATCGCTGCATACACGGACAGGCTCGCGCAGGAGACGCTCAGCATCCACTCGAACGAGGCGACGCGAGCGGAGGCGACCCACATGAACGCCGCGATGGGAACGCAGACCACGACCGCCGCCGCACCGAATGCGAGCATCCTCAAAGCGTCCAATTCACGCGGGGTGACACGGCATGCGGATCGCCACGCCATGGTTCCGCTCTCCACGTCCTTCCAGGCGCAAAGCGCTTGAACAAGCACGTAGAACACCGGCGCGACGATGAAGAGCGCGACCGCGACCTGCTCCGACAGTCCGGCCGCCCATCTTGCGGGCACCAAGACGAACAGAGTCGAGATCGCGGCGACGAACACGCAGTCCTCCACACCGAACATGAGCATCCCGGGGGTGACGGCGCGCGCGATCTCACAAAGACGGCTGAGCGGACTGACGGGTTCGGGCAGAGCCGCATCGAGGATCCTCCCAACCGCGGCATCCCGCTCGGCCCCTGACATGCCGATGCCATTCATTCTCTTCATCGACTTCACCGGACTTCGACCTCCCCCAGATGCTCCTCCCGCTCGATCTGTGATCGGACCGCCCGCACAGCCCGGTAATACCGCGCCTTCACGGCCGCCTCGGGCATATGCACGATCTCCGCGATCTCGCCGAATGGACGCTCTGCATACACGCGCAACCGTACGATGCGTTGCACGTCATCCGGATAGGTGCAGAGGAGCTCGCCGATGCGGGCGGCTCGCGCGGAATTCGCAGCGAGCTCCGACAGCTCCCCCATCTCGTCGCATCCATCGGAAACCTCGCAGTCGAGTTCGTCCAGCGACACCGTTGCGGACGTCGAGCGGCTTGATCGCAACCAGTCAATCACCTTGTTCGAGGCGATGCGATAGAGCCACGTACGAAACGAGGCGCGCCGCGGGTCGAACCCCGGCAGTCCGCGCAGCGCCGCCACGAAAATCTCCTGCGTCACGTCGCGCGCGTCCTCCGCGGATGTGATCTGCCTCAGTGCGAACCGCAGTATCTCGTCGTAATACGCGCGCACCAGCGTGTCCGCCTTGGCGCGCGACCCCGTGCGCACAATCGCCCGTACCAGCCGCGCATCGCGCCGCGCCGCCGCGGTCACCCCGCGGATCTCACCCGAACCGAATACGCTTCCCAGCTCCATCTCATCACCTCCCCGTCTACTTCTATATACGATTCAGGGGCCTATTCGTTGCAAATAATTCGACATCCCAGATCCCCGGCCGTTCGTAACGGGGAGAGCGGTGGACATGCAATAGAACTGGAATTGCCACCAACCGTTGGACGCCTATATCGCGGACTCCCCCAGCTCGACCTCAAGTAGATCCTCCATGGTGCAATGCGGGACGCGGAATAGCGCCGCTGCCGAACACGCCTGGGCGCGGTTGATGTCCTTGTTCCGCTGTTCGCACATTTGGATGGAGCGCAGCGACACCCCCGATCGATGCGTCAACTCGCGCTGGCTCAACCCCAGGCGCTTGCGCATCGCGGCGAGACGCGTCTCCCCTCTCGCCTGCTCGATTCTCGCTGCAACAAACTTCGCCACCCGTTCTTCGGGCACGCCGGGCCTACTCCGCCGCCTCGCGGTCGGTGAACATCATGAAGAACGCCGCGAGCAGCAGCAGCGAGCAGATGCCGATGGCGGACAGGCCGAAACGCTCGAGGCACCAATTGCCCAGCACGGCGCCGCACACGAACATGGCGATGACACCGAAGTACAGGATCCCGTTCATGAGGAACCCCCGCTGGTGCGTGATGATGTAGTCGTCGACGTTCTGCAGGGCGCTGCGCAGGTTGCCGATGCACATGGTGGTGGCGATGCCGCGCCCGTGGATCTTGCGGAAGCTCTCGACCTGCATCCCGCAGGCAAGCGAGGTGAGACCGTTGGCGAGCATGTTGTGCTCGGGGGGCAGCAGGCCGACACCGAGCAAGATGAGGGCCTCGGTCAAAACCGTGAGCTGACGCCAATGCATGACGCTCGCGAAGCGCTCGTGCACGAGGTCGCTCACCATGATGCCGACGGAGAAGCACAGGACCGGAAGCAGGTAGCGCATGGCGAGGGAGGGGTCGCCCTCTGAAAGGTGCACACCCACGAGCAGGATGTTTCCCGTCTGGGCGTTGGCGAACACGCCGTCGCGGCCGACGTAGGAGTAGACATCCATGAATCCGCCGACCAACGCCAAGATGATGCCGAGCTCGATCGACTCGGAAACCTGTTTCGCGCGTTGCATGTGGCCCTCCCCACTCTTTATGCCCGCCATGTCATGACGCCTGGCACCCGTACAGCATATGCCATGCACGGCCCATGTGATAGCGCCTCAAAGATTTAACCACCGCGCCCACGGCGAGCTGCTGTAAACACTGGGCGGAACGCCCCGAATGGAGCGCCCCGCCCTTCCCGCTGGCATCAAGTCCCCGCAGCTATCAAATCCCCGCTCGGCCGAATGCCCCGGCTCCCCCTGCATCAGACGTAGAACAGGATGTCATCATAAGTCGGCACCGGCCAGTAGTCTGCGGCCACGATCTCCTCCATGGCGTCCACCGCGGCGCGCAGACGTGCCATTGCGGGGGCGACCTCGTGCGCGTACGCGCCGGCCTGCAGCTGGCCGTCGGCGATGGCCTCGGCCTTGGCGTGGACCTCGTCGAGGCGGGCGATGGACTCGTTGATCGCGGTGATGCCGTCGCACAACTCGTTCAGCGTCGCCTGCTCGAAGGCCATGGCCGCCTCGGCACCGGCGGCGCGGATAGTCTCCAGGCCCTTGGCGACCTTGGTGGCGTAGGCGGTGATGGCCGGGCGGTACGTGCGGCGCGCCTCGCGCACCATCGTCGTCGCCT
>CAUWMY010000049.1:0-9403 GCA_963560155.1 uncultured Collinsella sp. | reverse complement strand
TGCTCATGGCCTAATTCTAGAGCCTTTCCGGTCCCTAAACTAGGCAAGCCCCTTTGGTAATTACTTATCGCTTCCTCAAGATATAGGGCCCATTTGGATTCGCACGACCAGGTGTTTTACGTGTCAGAACGCGTTGCTACCGGCCAGTCGGAAAAACTAATTACCAAAAGTCGATGAATTGACTTCGGACGCTCCCGCGCAACCAGATTCCCCATTTGGGTACAAGCTCATTCACCGAGGGAGGGATATTTAATGGAACAAGTGATTTGCGGCGCCAGCGCCTTTGAGCTCCATCGAATCCCGCCCCAGGCCACGCTGCTGCTCCCAGGGTTTCCCCGTTTTTCGACGCGCTGGCAACGCGGCGCCATCTCCCGATCGAATGACCTGGGTCCCTGGCTGAATCTTCCAATACACACCCTGTGCGACAGCCCGTCAGCCCGAACACGGTCTTCGGCAATCAAGGACCACGTCTGGAGCGGCGACCTCCCGAGTTCAGCTATCTGGGAAAACAACGAAGTCGGTGTTCGGTATACCTCACCGCTCATGACGTTGCTCACCCTGGCACCGCTCGTCTCAGTGCACCGCCTCACCATGGCCGCGTACGAACTCTGCGGGTCATTCGCCGTCTACGCACCCACCAAAGAAATGCAGTACGAACTCGATCAACTGCGCAATCAGTGCCTTGTATGGCCAGGAGGATGGCGACAGGTGTATGACCACGCCGGCAGACCAACTACTCTTTGGCACCGCGACCCGCTCGTGACGCTTCATGAACTTCGCGGGTTCTGCGAGGAAAGCAAGGGCATGCGCGGCCATCGCCAGCTTTGCCAGGCCGCACGCGCGGTCACGGGCGTCGCAGCGTCTCCCCTCGAAGTGCAGGCATCCATGCTGCTGAACCTTACGCGACGGCGCGGCGGTGAGGGACTGGGGCCCATTCTCAACAACCACCCCATCACGCTGGACCGCGACGCCCGAATCCTCGCCGGCCAATCAACCTGCTATGCCGATATCTTGTTCCCCGAAAGCACCACCCATCCGGCAATCGACATCGAGCTTCAGGGCCACATGGTTCACGACGGCGGCCAAGCGGGTGGGATAGACTCCAACCGCATGCTCGGCCTCAAGCGCATGGGCGTCGAGGTCATCATGGTGACAGCCGAGCAACTCTATAACCCCGGAAGGTTCCATCGCCTGTCGAGCCACCTGTCGTCGTTGCTCGGAATACGGCGGAAGCCAAAATCAGCACGCATGGAAGCCGCCGAACGCGACCTGAGATGCGAGGTCCTTTCGAATTGGGAACAGCTGGCTCGCTGAGTTCTCATCGAACCCCAGCACACTCCGTCTCGCGCTCCGCTCGGGCATTGACCTCGGCGAAGACACGGTTGAAAAATTCCTCGTCGAGCAGACGGTACGCGGCGCCAGTGACCGGATGGTTGGTGCGCACGGTCTCGTGGGCGATGGCGCAGGTCGCAGCAACCGATACCGCATCGATCGCGTACTGCGGAAACGCCGCGGCAACCTCGATGAGCTGCGGTGTGAGGCGCGGCATCAGATCGATCTCGAGGGACTTGCCGAACAGGTCGAAATCGCCCTGCTTCTTGATACGGAAGTCGCGGCTGGGCCGCTCGCCGCGCGCGTCCAGCAAATCGCTCACGGCCTGGTTCCACGTGCAGTCGGCAAGCAGGTGGACCCATGCGCCAAACACCATGTCGAACAGGGAGCGTCGCAGCTCATCGCGGCTCAGCGCGCGCCGGGAGGTCGCAAACGCATCGCGCTGGCACGCAGCGGTTTCGGCCACATCGAAATCCCACTCGAACGTCGGCGTGTGCGCGGGAGACACATGAGCGACCTCGGCCGCGAGGGAGGCGGGCGCCTGCCAGGACCGCTCCAGGGCAGGACCCCCGGCCGCCGAAGAGCCGGTAGGACCAACGGGCGCACGATCAGAATCGGCACCCACGAAACCGGAAGCGTCGGAGGCCAAGCGGGCCGCCTCGATACCTCCCCCCGCTACGCAACCGTCACCGCGTGCATCCAACAGCCCGCACTCGCGCGCGAGCGGCAGCACATATGCGTCGAAGAACTCACCGGCGCGTGGCTTGGGGATGTGCTCGGGCTTGGCGAAATGCGTCACTCGATATGGAACGGGCCGCACCACGCCGGGCACCATGTAGCCCACATAGATATCGGGAATCAAGTTGCCGAACAGAAACGCGTTTCGGTCGCGCACGGCGCGCGCAACGGAGCCGCCGCCCTTGAGCAGCCGCTCCGCATGCGCAATATGTATGTTCCAGCTGGGCACTAGCTGCGGACCTCGCCGCCGGTGGCCTTGCACACCTTCGTCACCAGCTTGGAGTGGGCGCGCTCGACCTCCTCGCTCGTGAGGGTATGGTCGTCGGCACGGTAGGTGAGCGCGAAGGCCATGGACTTCTTGCCCACGCCCACGCGCACCGGGTCGCGGTACACGTCGAACAGGCGCACGCCCACGAGCAGCTTGCCGCCGGCGGAGCGCAGGCGGCGCTCAAGGTCCTCGCAGGTCACATCGTCGTCGACGACGATCGCAAGGTCGTGCTCGACGCTCGGGAACTGGGAGAACTCGCGATAGGCCTCCTGGGAGCCGGCACCCTTGAGCAGTGCCTCGAGGTTGAGCTCAAACGCGACCACGGGAATGTCGATGCCGTAGACGTCGCGCGCATCGGGATGGATCTCGCCGACCCAGCCGAGAACCGTACCGCCGGAGAGCACCTCGGCGCCTCGGCCGGGCTGCAGGAAAGCGTAGTCGTCGCCGTCGGCGGGGCGGAAGCGGACCTTAGGCGTGCGCAGCTGGGAGAGCAGCTCCTCGACAACGCCCTTGCCGTCGAAGAAACGCAGCGGCATGGGCTTGTAATTCCAGGTCACATCGCCCATGGATCCGGACAGCACGCCCGCCACGGACTCGCGCTCCTTCGGCGCGCTGGCATTCTCGCGGCCGAAGAACAGCGTGCCGATCTCATACAACTGCACGTTTGCGGTGCTGTGCTTGATGTTGTACTCGACGGACTGCAGCAAGCCCGGGATGAGCGAGCGGCGCATCTCGGTCTGCTCGGCCACGAGCGGGTTCATGATCTCGACCGGGCACCCGCGGCCCTCATCGGTCATGCCGATGCGCTCGAGGTCGCCGGGGGCGGCGAAGGAGAAGTTCATGGTCTCGTTGAGACCGCAGGCGCGCAGGACCCGACCGACCTTGCGGGTGAGCTGCTGCTCACGGGTGAGGCCGCCGATGTGGTTCTTGGCGGCGGGGATGGTGGCCTCGACGCGATCCATGCCCCACAGACGCAGGACCTCCTCGATCAGGTCGATCTCTCGGGTGAGGTCGGGGCGGAAGGTCGCGGGGACGACTGTGAACACGACCGCGTCGCCCTCGCCCTCGGCCTCGACGGAGCAGCCGAGGCGCGTGAGGGAGCGCTCGATGAAGGCGGGCTCGATCGCGGCGCCGCACAGCTCGTGCACGCGGGAAAGACGCAGGCTGATGGGGGCGAGCTGCTTGGGCGCAGGATAGACGTCAACGCAACCCGGGGCAACCTGTCCGCCGGCGAGCTGCTCGATGAGGGCGCAGGCGATGTTGGCCACGTCCATGCAGCCGGTCTCGTCGACCTGACGCTCGAAGCGGATGGAGGCGTCGGAAATCAGTGCGAGGTCGCGGCTGGTGTGGGAGGTGCGGCCGGCGTTGAAGCAGGCGCTCTCCACCAGCACGTCGACGGTGGCGTCGGTGACCTCGGAGTCCATGCCGCCCATGACGCCCGCGAGCGCGACCGGCGTGGCGCCGGCCTCGCCGGTGGCGATGAGGCCCATGCCCGCGGAGAGCGTGCGCTCCACGTCGTCGAGGGTGCGGAAGACCTCGCCCTCGCGCGCGGCGCGAACGGCCACGGCGCGGCGGCCGTCCTTCTCCTCGAACGCATTGAGGTCGAAGGCGTGCAGGGGCTGGCCGGTGAGCATCATCACGTAGTTGGTGATGTCCACGATGTTGTTGTGCGTGCGGACGCCACAGGCGTTGAGGCGCTGGACGAGCCACTCGGGCGACGGGCCGACCTTCACGTCGCGCACCACGCGGGCGACGTAGCGATCGCACAGGCCCTCGTCGATGAGCTCGACGGAGACGGTGTCGGCGGTCGGAGTGCCGGACTCGTCGGCAATGGCGGGCAGCTCGACGTGGAAATCGCGATCGTAAATGGCACCGACCTCGCGCGCGATGCCAATCATGGATAGGCAGTCGGCGCGGTTCGGGGTGATCTCACAGTCGAGCACGGTGTCGGACGTGCCCAGGTACTGCGCGAGCGGCATGCCGATGGGCGCATCCTCGGGAAGGATCATGATGCCCTCGTGATCAGCGGAGAGGCCGAGCTCGCGCGCGGAGCAATTCATGCCGCAGGACACGACGCCGCGGAGCTTGCCCTTCTTGATCTTGATGTCGCCGGGGAGCTCGGCGCCGATCATCGCGGTCACGATGTGATCGCCCTCGTTGAAGTTCTGCGCGCCGCACACGATCTGCAGGGGCTCCGGGTTGCCCTCGGCGTCCACGTTGTTGGTGCCCACGTCGACCATGGTGACCCACAGGTGGTCGGAATCGGGATGAGCCTCCTTGGAGAGGACCTTGGCCGTCACGATGTGGTCGAAAGACTCGCCCACCGTCTCGATGGCCTCGACCTCGGTGCCGGTGCGGATGAACTCGCGGGAGAGCTCGGAGGGGTCCTCCGGCAGCTCGACCATGCTCTTCAGCCAGTCGTAAGAAACTTTCATCTCAAACTCTCTTCTATAGACACCTCAATTTAGGGACTGTCCCCAAATTGAGGTGGAGATATCTACAACGGAAACGGGTTGCACAACGGAAACGGGTTGCCCGGGCGCCTGACGATTGAACCCGAAGGTCGGGTGCCCGGGAAAGCCGCAGGGATGGGTCAGCCTAGAACTGGTTCAGGAAGCGCATGTCACCGGTGACAAGTGTGCGCAGGTCGGGCAGGTCGTAGCGAAGCGCCGCGATGCGCTCGACGCCAGCGCCGAAGGCGAAGCCCGAGTAGACCTCGGGATCGATGCCGCAGTTGCGCAGGACGTTGGGATCGACCATACCGCAGCCCAAGATCTCGATCCAACCGGAATGCTTGCAGAAGGGGCAACCCTCGCCGCCGCACACGCCGCAGCTCACGTCGACCTCGCAGGAGGGCTCGGTGAACGGGAAGAAGTGCGGGCGGTAGCGCGTGGCGCGGTCCTCGCCGAACATGCACTTCACGAAGTAGTCGAGCGTGCCCTTGAGGTCGCCGAAGGTGATGCCCTTATCCACGACGAGGCCCTCGATCTGATGGAACTGGGGCAGGTGGCAGGCGTCGGCCGTATCGGGGCGGTACACGCGTCCCGGGGCGATCATGTAAATGGGCGGCTCCTGGGTCTCCATGGTGTGCACCTGCACGCCGGAGGTCTGGGTGCGCAGCAGCACGTCGGACTCGCCATGGGCATGCTCCTCGGGATGCGCCGCAGTGCCGGGGGCGTTGTCCTTCACATAGAAGGTGTCGCGCGCGGAACGGCTCGGATGGTCGAGCGGGGCGTTCAGCGCGGTGAAGTTGTACCAGCTGGACTCGACCTGAGGACCGGTCTCGACGGTGTAGCCGATGCCGCAGAACACGTCCTCGATCTCCTCGATGATCTGGTTGATGAGGTGCGCGTGGCCGATCTGCGGGCGGGCGCCCGGCAGCGTGATATCGACGGTCTCGGTGGCCATGAGCTCGCGCACGGCGGCGCGCTTGAGGTCCTTCATGCGGCTGTCGAGCAAGGTCTCGGCCATGCGGCGCATCTCGTTTGCGCGCTTTCCGAGCACCGGGCGCTCCTCGGGCTCGATCTTGCCCATCATGCGCATGAGGCCGGTGATCTCGCCCTTGCGACCCATGAGCGCCACACGGGCGGCCTCGAGCTTCTCGGTCGTCTCGGCGCCCTCGATCATCTCGCGCGCTCGCTGCTCGAGCTCCTCAAGCTCGTCGATCAGGCTCATCTCAGTACCCCTTCCAGTACGTTGTGACCAAATAGAAATCCGCCCTTGGGCGTTCGTGCTCTCGCACTGCCCAAGGACGGATGAAGATTCCGCGGTACCACCTTGATTGGCCGCCGGTTTTCTCTCCGGCGAACCCGCTTTGAACCCATGTCGCAGGGCCGCGCGGCTCCCCTACTCAGCGCGCATGCCGAATCATGCTCGGCGGCGCGACCGTTCAGGTCGCAGCTCGGGAGTGAACTCACACCTCCACGTCGCAGGCGGGCTTGCAGCCAGTGACCCACCCTCTCTTGGCAACGTGCGGCGAGGCGCAACCTCTCCGTCAACGCAGCGGTCAAAATGATAGCACACGACGATGACGACGAGGGCCAAAACGCACGGAGCCTACGGCTCATTTGAACCGCAGGCTCCACGTTCAGCCAACCGATGGGTTAGCGCCCCCGCACAGCCTCTGAGATGCGCGCGACCTCGAGGCCGAGCGCCGTGGCGCAGTAGGCGTTTGCGATCTGCGCGCCATTGTCGGAGTGGCGCGCTCGCAGCTCGATGAGTCCTTTGTCGATTAGCGACGGCGCGACCGCATTCCGGAAAAAATTACACATGTACCGATTACCGAGGTCCCGGCGGCGGCGATGAGCTGCACGTCGCCCGTGTGCGGCAGCGTCTCGGGCTTCGGCTCGGGCTTCGGCTCGGGCTTCGGCTCGGGGTCCGGGGTCGGCTCGGGCTTGGGCTCGGGCTTCGGCTCGGGGTCCGGGGTCGGCTCGGGCTTGGGCTCGGGCTTGGGCTCCGGCTCGGGCGCGGGCGTAAGCGTGTTCGCCACGCGCACCACGAGCGCATCGCGATCCCCCAGGGCCTTGGCGCTCAGCTCCACGCGCACCGGTTCGGACAGGGCATCGTAGCCCTCAGGCGCCGTGACCTCCTTGAGCCAGTACGTGCCGGCGGTAACGCCGGAGAGCAGCTGCGCGGTGCCGTCGGCGCCGGTCACGATCGCGGCATCGCCCACGCGCTGCGTGCAGGCCTCGTCGGCGTAGAGGGCGAACTCGGCGCCCTTGAGCGCATGGGCCTCGTCGGTGGCGTCATACTTGTACACTGACGCGTCATACACGCGCTCGACCGAGAAGCAGGCACCCAGGTTGATCGCATGGTTCTGGTAGCAGTTGCGCGTGTTGGGGCCATCGAGGACGTAGGTCAGCGCAGGCAACTCGACCGTCGCACCCGGCGCCAACAGGCCCTGCTTCGCATACGCGGCGTCGAGGTCGTCGTACTTTGCCCCCTTCGCCATCAGCTGCCCCACGGGCGTGCCGTTGACGGTCAGAAGCCTGCCGTAGAGGTAGTAATAACCCAAAGCGGCCAGCTCGGGCTCCGTCTCGCGCACCCATGGGCCGCCCTGCCAATTGGCACCGCGCGCACCCAGGCAGCAGAACAGTTCGTCCAAGTACGCCACACTCGCATCCTGCAGATGCTCGATCGGCTGCGCGCCGCCGTACTCGTCGAGATGCTCGTTGTAATACGCGATGTAATATGCCGCAAGACTGTCGTGCCCGGCTTTTGCAAGGGCCGAGGTCAGACAACCATCCTCGTCGGTGAAGATGTGCTCAATCCGCTCGTTGTACTCGTTGACCTCAATCATCGACGCCCAATTATCGGGCTCGGGCAGGCCGAACAGCACGCGCAGCGGCTCGTTGAACGAGCGGTAGACGCAGTTTTGGAACCGCTCGCTCGACCCGATATACACGGGCCTGCCGTCGAAGGCCGCAACCTCGGAAGCGCCCGCATGCGGGGTGGCGCCCGTGGTGCCCAGCTTCAGCGAACCGCTGCGATACCGATAGGTGACTGCGGATTCATTCTTCACGCGCACCGCGACCGCAACGGAATCGCCCGGCAAAAGCACGCCGTTTTTCTCCGTCTCGCATTTGACCTTGCCGAACGCAGCAGTCAGGTTGGCATCGAGCTCCTCGGCGGTCACGCCGGGAGCGATCGTCACCTCAACGGAGACCGGGTAGGACCCCGTCTCCTTGTCGCGCTCGCCCACCTCGGCGGTCACGGTCACGCCCTCGGACGTCGCGGCGTACACCGGCGTGTCGACCGACTGATACGCCGCCGCGAGCGCCTGCTGCGGCAGCGCGAGCGCGGCGAGCGCGAACGTCGCCGCAGCGCAGCCCAACAATCGGCACGCGCGCGCCTTCCGCTCCCTCAAACCCATCATTCCTCCTATTCAGCCACGCACCGTGCGGCGCGCAGCCCCAGACCAACGCGCAGCGCCGCCTGCCCCGCATCGGAGCCGAATTCGACGAGCGCCGTGCTCTTACGTCGATCAACCTTGGAGATGAGCCCCTCGCACCCGAGAAGCGGACCGCTCATGACCACCACGCCGGATGGCCCGAGCTCGCCGAAGCTCATGGGGATCACGCGGTCGCCCGGCCGAGTCCAGCGCTCGTAGAACGCCACGAGCTCGCCCGGTAACGCGGCCACCGTGCGGCCGAATATGACGAGACTCGCGGCGCAATCCAGCGCAAGCAGGCATCGCTGCAGCTCACGTGGGGCTTCGCTGATCGCAAACAGGTAGCCGGGCATCATGTCCCGCGCGCAGAAGCGCTACGAGCCGTGCACTTTTATCTGGGTTTGAAACTGGGGGACGAAGCATTCGGCCAGCGCCCTCGAAGCCGTGCCGCGCACGATCCGCTCCAACGTTCGACGCTCCGCACCGCATGCCGTCCGTATGACGCACCACATGGCACCCACCCCCGTTCCGCGCTCATACGAAAGACGCTCGGCGCGCAGACGGGCTCGCACGATGCCGATGACCTGCCATGACCGCCCACAACGACGGTGTTTGGCGACAATTCGGTTGTGTCAGATTTGCAAAAGGGAACGGCCCCGGATCATAGGGGCCGCTTCAAAAGCGCCGCCGTAACGGGGCGGCGGTATGGCCATGCGGCGGCACCGCAGCGGCGAGCCGCGTCGCATGCCGAGCGTATTCATCTCCTCGCAACCGGACCACGCACGCGGCGCTGACCCGATTGACGCGGTTGTCGATGCAGCCGTTAGCTGCCGAGCGACCATTCCCCAACAAATGAACGCTCGGAAGCCAACGAATCCGACGCCGCCCGAGGGTGTCAATACCGAGCGCGCCAGCGGCGCCCTCACGTCGGGAAAACATGCCCAACGCACTCAAACGGCCTTTTCACGTCACTGTCGCGTGTTGTTCACCCTCTTGCACCCCCTGTTAGTTTTTTTAGTCTGAATCACGCTTACAGCGGGGATTACTCAGACTCACTTTTGAATGTACCCCCGCCCCCTTTTTTTGTCAATTCCGTACAACAATGAGGTCGGCATAAAGCAAAGGGGCTTGCCTAGTTTAGGGGCCTTTCTCGGAGTTCCCTCAACATGAACTTG
>CAUWMY010000048.1:0-9646 GCA_963560155.1 uncultured Collinsella sp. | reverse complement strand
CGGCCATCAGATGCTCCCTTCGTGGCGCGCCGCGCGTGAGCGACGCTGGTGCTAGCGGACGATTGCAGCCTATACGCCATACGTTTCGATGCAATTTCCGCTGCGTTGCTAGCGTGAAACATATCGTAGCGTACCGCATGCTGCCTGCGGAAAGAATGCCGTAAACACACCTGCGGCAAAAAAATCATTCGACGGCGTATTTCGTCCGTTTTTGGATAATCCCAGCTCAGCATGGATGTGAAATGTGTGTATTCAGATGTTCGCATGCCGGAAACCATCGGGAAACACATCACAAACCACACGCAACCAACCGAACGTACCATTCCTGCCGAACGATTCTCGCTGGCATCAAGAGCAAGGGAGCAGGCATGGAACAGACACCCATATCGCCCGCCACAGGCAAGGACGACCAGCCGACCCTCTATAAACCCGAATTCGAACACGATGCATGCGACATCGGCGCCCTGGCGAGCATCAAGGGTGAGCGCAGTCACCAGATCCTCGACGACGCCCTCTCCGTCTTGGTGAACCTCGAGCACCGCGGCGGCGTGGGGCTCGAGCGCAACACCGGTGACGGCGCGGGCATTCTCTTCCAGGTCCCGCATCGATTCTTCCGCAAGGAGGCGCAGAAGTGCGGGCATCTCCTGCCCGCAGAGGGCGACTACGGCGTGGCGATGGTCTTTTTGCCGCGCGATGAGCACGGGGTGGTGGACGCACGCCGCATCTTCGAAGAGGAATGCGCCGCTTGCGGTATCCCCCTGCTCTTTTGGCGCACCGTCCCCGTCGACCCGCATGACCTCGGTTCGACCGCACAGGCTTGCATGCCCACCATCATGCAGGCGTTCCTGGGACGCCCCGACTCGATCGAGGCCGGCGACGAATTCGAGCGCGCACTCTACGTGTGCCGTCGCTCCATCGAGAAGCGTGCCGATGCCGAGCCCTCCCTCGACGGGAAGATCTTCTACATCTGTTCCATGAGCGCACGGACCATCGTGTACTACGCCGTCGACTACCTCGAGGCGGCGACCCGCGCGGTGCTTGCGGGCGACCCCGAGAACAGCGCTCTATCCGCACACGGCCTCGACGTCGTCGTGATAGGCGGCGACGACACCGGCAATGACTGCGTGGGCACCCCCGCCGTATCGAGGGGTCTGAGCATGAGATCCCGGAACAGCTGGTGCTCATCGCCTGCGGCGATGCACGCACCGGGTCGTCGCTCGTGGTGAGCGCCATAGCCGACGCCCTCGCATGTGCTCGCGAGGTTGCCGAGGTCCTTCAGTTCTAATGCCGTGCGCGTGCGTGCCAAAGCTCCCTTCCGCCGTAGCACGCACGCAATGCACCACATCGCCCCCCATATGGAGTCTTGTGTTTGCCGCCCTTCGCATCGGGGGCGGCAAACCCATATGACGAGTGTGTTACGGCGGCGGAACGGCCGCATCCCTCCCCCCTGATCAGGGCGTACCATATCGCTATTTGCCGCCATCCAGCCAATCAGGAGCGACTATGAGAATCGATGAGCTGTTCGCTAACGCCGCCGCCCGGGGCTCCTTGCCCGTCTCATTCGAGATGTTCCCGCCCAAAGGCGAGCTCACCTTGGAGCGTGCGCGCGAAGTCGGCGAAGAGTTCGCCCGGCTCGCCCCTGATTTTGTGAGCGTCACGTACTCGGCGGGCGGCCCCTCCAACAACGCCGCCACCACGCAGATTGCCTCCATGCTGACGGACGAGCTGGGCCTCGCGTCCTGCGCCCATCAAACGTGCATCTCCCTGCGCCACACCGACCTGCCCGCCAAGATCGACGAACTCCATCAGGCGGGAATCGTGAATGTGCTGGCGCTGCGCGGTGACGTGCCACAGGGAGTGCCGACGGGCCCAGGCTCCGCCGACTACCGCTATGCCATGGACATCATCCCCGCCCTCGTCGAGGCGGGGTTTTGCGTGGGCGGCGCCGCGTATCCCGAGGACCACATCGAGTGCGATGACCTCGATCGATCAATCACCCATCTTAAGATGAAGCAAGACGCCGGTGCGAGCTTCTTTGTGACGCAGCTCTTCTTTGACAATGACTTCTTCTACCGTTTTCACGAACGCGCCCGCGCCGCCGGCATCATCGTCCCCATCACCGCCGGAATTATGCCCTTCATGGGCAAGCAGCAGATCAGTCGCATGGTGTTCATGTGCGGCGCCTCGCTTCCCTCTCCCGTTATCAAACTGCTCGCGCGTTTTGAAGACGATCCGGACAGCCTGCGTGCCGCCGGCATCGAATATGCGTGCCGCCAGCTTGAGGACCTCGGCGACCACGGCGTGGACGGCCTGCACATCTACACCATGAACCGACCGAGCGTCGCCCGTGCCGCCATGAGTGCCCTTCGTCAAGAGACCCGCTAGCCGTGGATACGCAAACCGAGGCCACGTCGTCGAGCATGCGCGGACTCCCTGGCGCGCTTGCGGGGCCGCGCGTCGTCACGTTTGGCGACACGGAGGATCCCCTCGCGATTGACCGCAATGAAATGCTGCGATATCTGGGGCATACGGGACAGAAAATCGAATACGACCTGGCAGGCAGGATCGAGCGGGTCGCACGCGACGTCGAAGCCCATGGACGGGCGCGAGGCGTCTTCGCGACGTTTCCCGTAGACGCCTCCACCCTTGACGACAAGGGGAAAGCGTGTATTCACCTCACGGGAACGGTCGCAACCCTCAGGGGACGTGACATCTACCGCCACCTCAAGGACGCACGCTGGTGCACGGTGCTCGCATGCACGCTCGGCATGGACAACGAGCGGCGCCTGCGCGCGCTCGGCGCACAAAGCCCATTGGATGCCGCAATCTACGATGCGGCGTCCTCTGCCCTCATCGAGGCAGCCGTCGAGCGCCTCGACTCCATGGTGCAAGACGCGGCATCCGCCGCCGGCCTTTCATGCAACTGGCGTTTCTCGTGCGGATATGGCGATTGCCCGCTCGAGGCGCAGGGACGGCTTCTCGCATCCCTTGATGCCACCCGACGAATCGGGCTCACCGTCACACCCACCAACCTCATGGTGCCCAGCAAATCCGTGAGCGCAATGATCGGCGTTTTTGAGGGGGCGCCCCGCGCCGCCGATGCGCCGGCGCGATGCGCCATTTGCCGCTTGCGCGACTCCTGTTCCATGCGCAAACGCGGCACCACCTGCTAGGATGAAAGACCGTCCGACGACAAGGAGACCCATGGACACCTTGCTGCGCAAAGCCATCAACGGCGATTGTCACCTGTTGTTCGACGGCGGCATGGGAACCATGCTCCAAGCCGCCGGCCTGGCGGCCGGAGAACTTCCCGAGCTGCTCTGCCTCACGAGCCCCGAGCACATCGAGGCGATCCATCGGGCGTACGTCGAGGCGGGCAGCGACGTCATCACCACCAACACCTTTGGAGCGAACCGGCTGAAGCTCGATGGCCGCGCAACGGTCGGCGAGGTCTACGCTGCCGCCGTTTCGTGCGCTCGTGCTGCCGGCGCTCACCTGGTCGCCGCCGACATCGGTCCGCTCGGCGCACTCTTGCGCCCTTTGGGCACGCTCAGCTTCGATGAGGCATACGACGCATTCGCCGAGCAGGCTCGAGCTGCTTCGGACGCCGGTGCCGACCTGTTCATCATCGAGACGATGACCGACGTACTCGAGGTCAAGGCCGCCGTCCTTGCGTGCCGCGAGAACACCGAGCTTCCCATCTTCGCGACGATGACCTTTGAGGCAGATGGCCGTACGTTCCTGGGCACCTCCCCAGAAGTCGCCGCCGTCACCCTCGATGCCCTTGGGGTCGACGCGCTGGGCATCAACTGCTCCCAAGGGCCGCACGAGCTGCGCGCACTTGCCCAGCGCATGCTCGCCGTCACGGAAAAGCCCCTGATTGTCCAGGCGAATGCGGGTCTTCCCCATGTCGAACACGACTGCACCGTCTTTGACATCGGACCCGAGGAGTACGCCGCGGCAGTTCGTGGCATGGTGGACGACGGCGTTGGCATTCTCGGAGGATGCTGTGGCACCAATCCCCGTCACATCGCCCTCATCGCCGATGTACTGCGGGGGCGCACCCCGCGCAAGCGAGAGGTGCCCCAGGCGTTCACCGTCACGAGCGCCCAAGCACTCATCTCGCTTCCCGCCGAAAGCCGAGCCATCGCCGTCATCGGCGAACGGATCAATCCCACGGGCAAGAAGCGGCTCAAGGAGGCGCTCCGCGCTCGAGATTTCGACTATCTCGTGAGCGAGGGCATCGCGCAGCAGGAGCAGGGGGCCGATATCCTCGACGTCAACGTGGGACTCCCCGATATCGACGAGGTCGATGCCTTACAAGTCGCCGGTGAACGCCTCTCGGGGGCCGTCACGCTGCCGCTCCAGTTCGACTCCACCGTCCCCGCCGCGCTCGAGGCCGCCGTCCGGCGGTACCCCGGCAAGCCGATCATCAATTCCGTCAACGGCAAGCAAGAGGTCCTGGACGAAATTTTGCCCATCGCCGCGCGATACGGAGCCAACGTCATTGGTCTCACGCTCGATGAGGCGGGCATCCCCACCACCGACGAGCAGCGGTTCGAAATCGCCGAGCGCATCGTGGGAGAAGCCGAGCGCCACGGCATCCCACGCTCACGCCTCCTCATCGACTGCCTCGCCATGACCGTCTCGACCGATCAGCGCCAAGCGCTCGAGACGCTCCGTGCCATCTCGATGGTCAAGGAACACCTGGGGGTCAAGTGCACGCTCGGCGTGTCGAACGTCAGCTTTGGGCTGCCGCAGCGGCCCCTGCTCAACGGCGCGTTCCTCGCCGCCGCCCTCGGAGCCGGACTGGACGCCCCGATCCTCAACCCCGGTTCGGATCGCTACATGGACGCCGTGCGCACCTTCCGTGTCCTCAATGGCGAGGATGCCGGCGCACGAGATTACATCGAGCGTTACGCGGGATGGCGCGACCCATACGCGAAGTCCGAGGACAAGGCCATCCGTTTGCCGGACGCCACCGCCTCCACACGCGTCAACGGGAATGCGCCGAGCGCGCCTTTCCCGAACTCTGAGCGGTCAATCGGCCATTTCGTGCTCTCTGGACGCAAACGCGAGACGGCCGAGCTCACACGCGAACTGCTGAACATCCTCTCCCCGCTCGACCTCATCGATGCTCACCTTATCCCCGCCCTTGACGAAGTTGGGACGCGCTTCGATCGAGGAGAGCTGTTCTTACCGCAGCTCATGGCCTCGGCGGAAGCGGCGCGTGCGGGTTTTGACGTCATACGGGAGCAGATGCCCGCCAGTAAGGAGCTCGACAAGGGAACGATCTGCGTGGCCACCGTTGAGGGCGATATCCATGACATCGGCAAGAACATCGTCAAAATGCTGCTCGACAACTACGGATACACAGTGATTGACCTCGGACGCGACGTAAAGCCACTGGCCGTGCTCGATGCGGTGCGCGAGCACGATATCAAGCTCGTGGGCTTGTCCGCGCTGATGACCACGACCGTCCCCAATATGGCGAAAACCATCGACCTGTTGCATCGCGAGGCCCCAGGAACGCTCGTCATGGTGGGCGGAGCCGTGCTCACGCCCGAATATGCAGAGCAGATCGGCGCCGATTTCTATGCCAAAGACGCCGCGGAGTCCGCACGCATCGCCGCAAAAGTCTTCGGTTAACGCAATCCAGCTTGGAAGTTGAGGTTTTTCGTATCGTTTTCCGGTTTTGCCAAGTAGAGCTCGGTTTTTCCCAACAAACACGCAGGTACATGTTGGGAATTAGAGCTGCTACTCGACAAAAACCGAAATGAATACGAAAAACCTCAACATCTTTATCGGAGCAACGTCGCAATCGACCTAAGCGGACAAAAGCGCGGACGGGCCAGTCCTAAGACCCCGTCCGCGCTTGACTTCACCTGTGCATCAACCGAGATTACCTCGACGCTTCGCTAGTTCTTGAGCGAATTCATGGGTGCCGGGAAACGGCCGCCGCGATGTGCGAACACCGTGCCGGCATGGCTGTTGACCGGCATGATGGGGGCCCGGCCGAACAGGCCACCGTATTCGACCGACTCGCCGACGCCCTTTCCGATAGCGGGGATGATGCGGACGGCGGTGGTCTTGTTGTTGATGACGCCGATGGCCATCTCGTCAGCGATGATGCCCGCGATGGTCTCGACATCGGTATCGCCAGGAACGGCGATCATGTCGAGGCCCACGGAGCACACGCAGGTCATGGCCTCGAGCTTCTCGAGGGAGAGCGCACCGGCCTCCGCCGCCTCGATCATGCCGGCGTCCTCGGAGACGGGGATGAAGGCGCCAGACAGGCCACCCACCGAGGAGCTCGCCATAACGCCGCCTTTCTTGACGCAGTCGTTGAGCAGGGCAAGGGCGGCGGTGGTACCAGGGCCGCCGCACTGACCGACGCCGATGATCTCCAAGATGCGCGCGACGGAATCGCCGATGGCGGGCGTGGGGGCGAGGCTGAGGTCCACGATGCCCTTCTCGACCCCGAGGCGGCGGGCCGCCTCCCGGCTCATGAGCTCGCCGGCGCGCGTGATCTTGAACGCGGTCTGCTTGATGCGCTCGGCCACCTGCATCATATCGGCATCCGCAGGCAGCTCCTCGAGAGCCGCCGCCATGACACCGGGACCGGATACGCCAACGTTGATGACGGCGTCCGCCTCGCCGGAACCATGGACGGCGCCGGCCATGAACGGGGAATCCTCCACCATGTTGGCGAAGCAGACGAACTTGGAGGCGCCGACGCACTCGCGATCGGCGGTGAGCTCGGCGGCATCTATGATAGTTTGGGCCGCCATGAGGACGGCGTCCATGTTGATGCCGGCGCGCAGCGTCGCGACGTTGATGCTCGAGCACACGCGGCTCGTCTCGGCGAGCGCGCGGGGGATGCAGTTGATGAGCCGACGATCGGCATTGCCGATTCCCTTGTGGACGAGGGCGGAGTAACCGCCGAGGTAATCGATGCCCAACGTCTCGGCGGCGCGATCGAGCGCGTGAGCGAGCGGGACGAGGTCCTCGTCCAGGCAAGCTGATGCGATCTGGGCGACCGGAGTCACCGCGACGCGCTTGTTTACGATCGGGATGCCGTACTCGCGCTCCAAGCCCTCCGCCGTCTCGACGAGATGCTCGGCGGTCCGCGTCACATGGTCGTACACCTTCGTGCACATACGATCCAGATTCTCGTCCGCGCAGCCCATGAGCGATATGCCCATGGTGATCGTGCGGATGTCCAAGTTGTGCTCTGAGACCATGCCGCGCGTCTCGGCGATCTCCTGGGGCGTGATGGACATGGCGTCTCCTTCGGTGAACGTCTTGTTTTGCGTTTGTTCAACTATTCTAACGTTCCCGCTCCCACCGTGCTTCCCGCACAAGACACGAAACATAAGAAGTGACGCAGCGCCGAGGCGGCGGGGAGGCATCCCGCGGCGCCTCATGAGCGCATCATGGAGGAGTCCATGGAAGAACCGCTCCCCGCTTGCCCGCATTCCGGCAGTGCGCTATCGTTTACCTGCTGAAATCATCTTATTCGCAGAAAGCGAGCGAACATATGGCTCTCACCGGCAAGCAGGTCCGCCAACTCCGCGCCCTCGCGCACCACCTCAATCCCGTCGTGAACATCGGCAAGGCCGATGTCACCGACGCGATCGCCAAGCAGGCCGAGGAGGCCCTCGAGGCACGCGAGCTCATCAAATGCTCCGTCCAGGATGGCAGCCTCCTGTCTTGCCGTGAAGCGGCCGAGCAGCTCGCCGAGCGCGTCGGCGCCGAGGTCGTGCAGGTCATCGGTCATCGCTTCACCATCTATCGCGAGAGCAGCCGCAAGGATATCGAGCACATCAAGCTCGACTAGATCGCGCGGAGGCGGGCAGTCGGCATCGGTGATGTCCTCTCAACTCGAATCGCACTGCCACTGGGGGCGCAATCCGATGCGCCCCCTCGCTTTATCGATGCCCGCACGTCAGAGCATCTTCGGCGACCCTGCGCGCCCGATGATGGACTCGTACGTCAGCCGCGTCTCTTCCTCTGGTATCGAGCCCAATTCCTGCTCGAGCAGATGCAGGTGATTGTTGTACAACTCGACGATCTCCCTCCTCCTTCCCGTCTTGTCGTAGATGCGCATGGCGCACCTGATGACGTCCTCTCGCAACGGCGCCTGTCGCAACACCGCCTCGACAAGCCAAGACGCCGATGGGAGGTCGTCCATCTCCAAGGCCGCCTCGATTCCCCGGACCATGCAGTCCGCGAACTTCATCTGATACGCCCTACGCATATGCAGGTAATACGCCGTGCATCCGCTGTCGGGCACATACAGCGGCCCCTTGTAGATCTCCTCTATCTTCAAGCAGGTCTCAATCAGCTCGCGCGATGATGTCCCCGCCCTCCTCAACAGCACATCCCTTGCAAGCGCATCGAAGCACATCGTGTCCGACATGACGTACTCCGCATTCAGCGCCACACCCTCGCCCTGGGTGAGCACGTATTGGGGGCCATCCGCATGTTGGCCGAACGCGGAACGCAGCGAGCTCAGCGACGAGTACATCGATTCACGCGCGTGCTTGTAATCCTTATCCGGCCATACTTCATCCATGATGACCTGCCGTCCGACGAAATTGCCCCCTGCCAACGCGAGACGTGCGGCGATCACGCACGCCTTCTTCCGGCGCCACAGCGAATCGGTAAGCGTGTGTCCGTTGCGGATCGCCTGAAATCCACCGAACAGGCTGATGGTCACCCTGCCCAAGCGCTGCCCGCCTTCAATCGCCGCCACATCGAAGAGGTCGGGAGGCGCGAACGGAGTCGCGGCGCCCTTGGATTCGGCTTCGCAAAAGCCAGAGGGCAACATGCGGACGAGCGCGGTCGCCCTCTCGCCGACGGCATGGATGAGCTGGCGTGCGAGTGAGCGGATCCCATCATCCAGCAGCAGACCTCGATGCAGGGAGAACCATGCCGAAAGCTCCGACAACCGAGAGGTCGCAGATAGATGCAGGGCGACGGTCCAGGCATCGACCACCGTGCACTCCCCGTCCACCACGTCAAATTCATCGGCCTCTTCGTTCAACACGACTCGCGAGGAATTCAGCAGATGCGCCGCGCATTCCAAAAACCGAGCCCACGAGATGACGAACGTCTCCGTCGGATCCGCCAGCTTAATCACCTGCTGCGCACGGAACTGCGCGTTCACGATCTGACCGACCGCCAGGTCCTGCCATCCCTCGCCGACCAGGCAATACAGCTGGGAGGCGAAGTCGGAGCAGCGAACGGAGGCCGTCCCCGCATCCACAAACGCGCGCTCGTCCACCACCGGAAGACCCGCCATCAGCCGACATGTCGCCGCCGTCATGCGCACAAAGGCCGCGATCGGCTCGAGATGCCGTGCCAGCAGCACCTGCACGAGTTTCTGCATATGCTCGTCCAAGGCGCGGACATCCCCCGTGTTCCCCTGAAACGCGTCAAGCAGCACCCGGTCGCATGCCAGAAGCACGTCCGGGACGGAGATCCCCGATGAGGTGGATTGCGAGTCATGTGCGTCGGCGTCTTCGTCCATGCGGGCGGAGGCGTCCGAGCCGACAAGGCTCCTGTACAACCTGACATGCAATTCCAATGGGGCTTGCCTAGTTTAGGGACCGGAAAGGCTCTAGAATTAGGCCATGAGCAG
>CAUWMY010000047.1:0-9807 GCA_963560155.1 uncultured Collinsella sp. | reverse complement strand
GCGACGACCAGGACGACGACGTCCGTGATCTTGGCGCCACGGGCACGCATGGCGGTGAACGCCTCGTGACCCGGGGTGTCGACGAAAGTGATCTGGCGACCGTTGATGGTGACCTCGGAAGCGCCGATATGCTGCGTGATGCCGCCGGCCTCGCCGCTCCAGACGTTGGTGTGGCGGATGGCGTCGAGCAGGCTGGTCTTGCCGTGGTCGACGTGGCCCATGACGGTGACCACGGGCGGACGGGGCTTGAGGTCCTCGGGCGCGTCGTAGAAGTTGAAGGAGTTCTCCTCCTCAGCGGTGACGATGCGCACCTGGCGGCCCAGGTCGTCGGCGACGAGCTCGACCAGGTCGTTACTCATGGTCTGCGTCATGGTGAGCGGGGTGCCCAGCAGGAACAGGCGCTTGATGATGTCGTTGGCGGAGACGTCGAGGGCCTCGGCGAGCTCGGCGACGGTCACGCCCTCGGAGACCTTGACGGCGTCGAGGTCCTCGGGGTTGATGCCCTGAGCCAGAGCCTCCTCGATCTTGCGCTCCTCGGCTGCAGCAGCGGCCTCGGCTGCACGCTTCTCCTTGCGCTTCTTGCGGCGGCCGGAGGACTCGCGAGAGGCCTCCTCGACGGCCGCGCGGGCGTCCGCCAGAACCTTCTCGCGGCTGTACTCCTCGGCCTCACGGGCCATGCGGGCGTAACGATCCTCGCCCTCGTGGCTCTCATGGGAAGCGCCCTTGCGGCCCTTCTTGCCCTTGCCGGCCTTGTCGGGCGAGGGCGGGAAGTTGTCGGGCATGTTGACGGCCGGGGCGGAGCTGCGACGACGCGTGCGGGCCGGAGCGTCCGTGGCGGCGGCGCCGTTCTGGCCGGCGTTGCGGTTGCCGCGACGCCCGCCACGGTCGGAGCGGGAGTCGGACGCGGGCTTGGCGGCCTCGGCGGCCTTCTTCTCCTTGAGGACGACCTCCTGCTCGGCGATCTGATCGAGCAGGGAGCGGAACCTCATGCCGGAGTCGGAGGCGGGTACCGCGCGGCGCTTGGCCTCGAGCTCCGCCTCGCGGGCGGCCTTCTCGGCCTCCTCCTTGGCACGGCGCTCGGCCTCCTCCTTGGCGGCTCGGGCGGCCTCGGCGGCGGCCTGAGCCTCCTGGGACAAGCGGCGCTCCTCCTCGCGACGGGCCTCAGCGGCAAGGCGCTCGGCCTCCTCCTTGGCGGCTGCCTCGGCCTCGGCGGCGCGCTCGGCCTCCTCCTCGGCGCGCTTGGCGGCCTCGACCTCGGCGGCGCGGGCCTCGATCACGGGGGCGAGCTGCTTCTTGACCATGGCGACGAAGGCGTCCTCGAGGGAGGACGACGGGGATTTCGCCGGGATCTTCATCTCTTCAAGGTGGCCCATGAGCTCCTTGGACGTCATGCCAAACTCTTTGGCCAGGCTGGAAATACGGACTTTCGCCATATCCTTCACCTACCTCTCATGCGCGTCGCGCGCATCTTCAATCAACGGGTATCGGGTGCGTTCGAACGCGGGCCTAGATGAGGTCCTCAGCGCATGCCAACGCATCGGCATCGGCGCCGTCGAGGCCGTCCTCGTCATGCACGCCGCAGAAGCGGGAGCCGGGGCGGGCCTGGTTGCGGCAGCGGGTGCCGTCCTCGCCGACGTGAGCGCAGCGCTCGGGCTCGAGGTCGGCGGGCTCATCGTCGATCAGGTCCTCGACGACCGGCTGCGGGGCCAGCGGGACGTTCTTCAAGATATCGGCCGCGAGGGTCTCGCTCTTGATATCGATGTGCCAGCCGGTGAGGCGGGCGGCCAGACGGGCGTTCTGACCCTCCTTGCCGATGGCGAGCGACAGCTGGTCGTCGGGGACGATGACGCCGGCGTAGTTCTTCTCGGGGTCGATGAGCACGCGAGTCACCTTGGCCGGGGACAGGGCGTTGGCGACGTAGACGGCAGGATCCTCATCCCACAGGATGACGTCGACGCGCTCGCCGCGCAACTCGCCCACGACGGCGCGCACGCGGCTGCCCTTGGGGCCCACGCAGGCGCCGACCGGGTCGAGGCGATCGTCCAGGGAGTGGACGGCGACCTTGGAGCGCATGCCCGGCTCGCGGGCGATGGACTTGAGCTCGACGGTGCCCTCATAGACCTCGGGCACCTCCTGCTCGAACAGGCGACGCATGAGCTCGGAGTGAGTGCGCGAGATGACGATCGGCGGGCGGGAGTGCTCGCCGCGCACCGGGGGAAGCGTGGAGTTGGGGTCGCGGACGTCGATGATGACGGCCTTGAGGTGCTGGTTGTGCAGGTAGCGCTCACCGGCGGGGCGCTCATTGCGCTCGTCGGGATAGCGGCGCTGGTCGAAGTGGGGCAGCTCGGCCTCGACGCCCTCGCGGATCTTCACGATGGTGAAGTCGGGCGTGGACTGCAGCACGGTGCCGTTGATGAGGTCGCCCACGCGGCCGGAGAACTCCTCGTAGATCTGCTCGCGGGCGGCATTGCGCACGATGGCGTTGATCTCGGCCTTGGCGGTCTGGGCGGCGAGGCGGCTCACGTCCTTGGGGGTGACGTCGATCTCCTCGTACTCGGTGAAGTTGCCCTCCTCATCCATGGAGTCGTCGATGGGCTCGAGGCGGTACACGTAAATCTTGCCGGTGGTGCGGTCGATGGTGACCTTCGCGCCCCAGTCGAGCTTGAGAACGCGAGCGTAGGTCTCGGCGAGCGCGGCCTCAAGGCGATCGAGCAGGTAGAGCTGGTCGATGTGCTTCTCCTGGCACAGTTCCATGAGAGCTTCCATCATGGTGAAATCGGCATCTGCCATGGTTAGTTCCCTTCCTTCACGCCCTTGAAGTCGAAGACCGGCTTCAAGGTGCACTTCTTCACGTCATCAAATGGGATGGTGACCGCATCCTCGCCCTCGGGCTGGATGGTCACGGTGGCGTCGGTGGCGGCGGCGATGGCACCCTTGTAGGAACGGCGCCCCTCCATGGCCGTGGTGGTGAGCTCGACGTCCTCGCCCACGAAACGGGCGAAGTCGGACGGGCGGCGCAGCGGGCGCTTCATACCCGGAGAGCTGACCTCGAGCGTGTAGGCGCTCGAGATGGGATCCAGGGCCTCGACGACCTCGGACACCCAGGCGGTCTGGGCCGTGACCTCGTCGAGGTTGATGGGGTCGCCCTCGAGCTTGTCCAGGCGCACGCGCACGCACGGGGCCTTGGTGGCACCGACGACCTCGACGTCGACGATGTCGATGCCGTGCTCGGCGGCTCGGGCCTCCAGGGCATCGATGATGTCCTGCTCCACCTTGCTCTTGACCATGTGACACCTCACTTTCATGAAAAGGGAGCGCGGGCGAACCCGCACTCCCTTCACGTGACAACTTCATTTAAGAGGACTATAACACATTCCCAGCGTACGGGGCAATTTTGCCGTGGATAGACCCGATTTGGAAGCCTACTTCACCACAAGATTTACAAGTTTGCCCGGCACGCAGATGGCCTTGACGACCGTCTTGCCCTCGATGTGCTTGGCCACGGCGGCCTCAGCGGCGGCCTGCATGGCGGCGGCATCGGCGCCCGCCGGCACCATCACGCGTGCGCGCATCTTGCCGAGCACCTGGACGGCGATCTCGACCTCGTCGGCCGCGGCCTCGGCGACGTCGAACTCCGGCCACGGGGCGGTGTAGACGCTCCCCTCGCGGCCGAGGGCGGCATGCCACAGCTCCTCGCAGGCGAACGGGCAGATCGGCGCCAGGACGGAGACGATGTCGCAGGCGACGAGCGCGGTGAGTGCGGCGTCGCGCTCCGCAGCGGGCACGGCGTTGATATAGGCGCTCGCGGCGTTCACGAGCTCCATCATCGCGGAGATGGCCGTGTTGAACTGGCCGCGATCGAAGTCCTCGGTGCACTTGGCCAGCGTGCGATGGCGCTCGCGGTACAGCTCGAGTGCGGGCTTGGACAGGGCGCCCTTATCGAGCGAGGTGGCATCGCCCGCGGTCTCGGAGAGCTGCCAGACGATGCGCCAGGCGCGCTTGATGAAACGGTTGGCGCCCTCGACGGCGTTGGGGTCCCAGTCGAAGTCCTTCTCGGGCGGGGCGATGAACAGGATCGCCAGACGCATCGTATCGGCGCCGAAGGGCTCGATGACGGAGCTCGGGGGCACGACGTTGCCCTTGGACTTGGACATGGTGTCGCCGTTCTCGTCCTTCACCATACCCTGGCACAGCAGGTTGGTGAACGGCTCGTCGACGTCGAGCAGACCCATATCGCGCAGGGCCTTGGTGAAGAAGCGGCTGTACAGCAGGTGAAGGATCGCGTGCTCGATGCCGCCGATGTAATTGTCGACCGGCATGAAGCGGTTCGCGGCCTCGCGCGAGAACGGCAGCTCGGTGTTGTGCGGATCGGTGTAGCGCAGGTAGTACCAGCTGGAGCACGTGAAGGTGTCCATGGTATCCGTCTCGCGGCGAGCAGGCGCGCCGCACACGGGGCAGGTCGTCTCGTAGAAGTCGCGGCACTCGGCGAGCGTCTCGCCAGCGGTGAGGTCGAGGTTCTCGGGCAGCATGACCGGAAGCTGATCGGCGGGCACGGGGACGATCCCGCAATGCTCGCAGTGGATGGCCGGAATGGGGTTGCCCCAGTAGCGCTGACGGGAGATGAGCCAGTCGCGCAGGCGGTACTGCACGGAGCGCCTGCCGGTGCCGGCGGCCTCAAGGTCGGCCACGATGGCGGCCTCGCCCTCGGAATGCTTGCCGCCCGTCATACCGGTGTACTTTCCGGACTGGACGAGCTTGCCCTCGCAGGTGAGCGCCTCGTCCCAGTCGACTGAAGTCACGCGCGTGCCCTGCTCGCGTTTAAGGTCCTCGTAGAGCGGATCGTCCTCGGAGAGGATGATAGGCACGATGGGCAGGTCATATTTCTTGGCGAAATCGAAGTCGCGCGCATCGCCGCAGGGCACGGCCATGACGGCACCGGTGCCATAGTCGGAGATGACATAGTCCGCAACCCACACGGGAACCTTGGCGCCCGAGACGGGGTTGACCACGTAGCGGCCGGTGAACGCGCCGTGCTTCTCGAGCGTGCCCTGGGCGCGCTCGACGGCGGAGATGTGCTTGGCGCCCTCCACGACCTCGCGGACAGCCGCCTCGTACTCGGTACCATCGACCAGGTCCATCAGGCCCTTGTACTCGGGGGCGAGCAGGAAGAACGTGTTGCCGAACAGCGTGTCGGCGCGCGTGGTGAAGACGGTGATCTTGCCCTCGTCACCCGGGATGGGGTCGCCCTCGGCATCGCACAGGGTGAAATCGACCTCGGCACCCTCGGAGCGGCCGATCCAGTTCGCCTGCATCTGCTTGACGCGCTCGGGCCAACCGGGCAGCTTCTCGAGGTCATCGAGGAGCTCCTGGGCGTACTCGGTGATCTTGATGTACCACTGCTCGAGGTCGCGCTTCTCGACCTCCGAGTCGCAGCGCCAGCAGCGGCCCTCGGTCACCTGCTCGTTGGCGAGCACGGTCTCGCACTTGGGGCACCAGTTGACCGGGTTCTTCTTGCGGTAGACCAGACCGCGCTCCCACAGCTTCTCGAAGATCCACTGGCCCCAGCGGTAGTAGTCGGGGCTGCACGTCTTGACCAGGCGATCCATGTCGTAGGAAAAGCCCATGCGCTTCATGGTGGCGAGGGCCTGGTCCATGTTCTTATAGGTCCACGCCGCCGCCTGGGTGTTGTGCTTGATGGCGGCGTTCTCGGCGGGAAGGCCGAAGGCGTCGAAGCCGATGGGGTGCAGCACGTCGTAGCCGCGCATACGGGCCTGACGGGCCATGGCGTCGCCGATGGTGTAGTTGCGGGCGTGACCCATGTGCAGGTCACCCGAAGGGTACGGGAACATCTCGAGGACGTACTTCTTGGGCTTGGTGGAATCGGTGTCAACGGCGAAGAGATTCTGCTCCTCCCAGGACTTCATCCACTTTTCCTCAATGGTCTGCGCGTCGTAAGCCGGGATCTCCCCCGCCGTGCGACCAGCGTGATCGTGCTCGTGGCAATCGCACATGGTTGGCTCCTATCGTTCAAGCGCCGGGGCCGCTCGGGGGCCGCCGCGCCGCGTCGGTAACGTTCAAGAGTTTAGCAGGTCTGCCTATAGAGCAAGTGACCGATCTTGTGAGGGAGGGGGTGATAGTTCCCCAGCAACTTAGACAGATCGTACGCAGCCAGAGGCCATCACGCGTCTCGGGAGGCCTCTCTATGCCAATGGCTCCATTATGCGTGAAAAGAAGGCTGCCATGCGTAAGCGGGCGCGCCCACGCGCAAGCGTCGGATCACCGTTATTGGGTGGGCACTGCCGTGTACGGGCGGGCGTGATTGTGCACGGCACTCTGCTGAATCCGCAACGACTACATGGGTTGCCGCATAATTCCCTTGACACAAAATGTTACAAAGGAGATGACAGGACAGTTGGATGGCTGAATTGCCAAAGACGCAGGAATTGCAAATCTTAGACGTGCTTGGAAGTGTAAGTATAGTGACCGCAATTAATATCAAGGGAATTGTGCGGCAACCCAGTTCACAGCCGCATTCCAAGCACCAACATTCCCGCATGACACAATCGCAAACGCTGCCCATTTCGAGACGCCCCCAGGTAAAACCCATCATCGATTGATGCGCCAGGGGCGTGCCGCGGTGCGCCGTGCGCCGCGCAACAGCAAACAAGCCATCATCTCATGTCGTAAATCACTAAGTCGAACGACTTGACCACGAATTGCGACCACAAGAGATGTCTTTGCTCTCGCGCGCTGCGAAGCACTTCCCTATTCGACGCGGAGTCCTTCGACCCGCGCAGCAACGGTCGTGCCCTCCTCCCCAGCATCCTCCTTATCCGGTCTGCAAGCATTTCCAAATAGTCAAAGCTTCCCGCATCGTCAGAGGTGATGGAAAAATGCGATGCGTCGCGAATGGTAGCGATATCGTTCCTGCGCCGAGAGTCGAGCAGGGCCTTCTCGTCGCCCGCGTGCGTACTCACGGGATCGTAGTCAACAAACACCATGCGCCGCTCACCTTTGCAGGTCTTAGAACGAATAACGATGTCAGGGTAGCGCGTTATGCATTTCGACCTGCCCCATCGATCGCGCCCATCGAAAACTCGCACCCCCTCGTTAAAGGAAAGCTGCCCTAAATCAAAACCGCCGAGCCTAGATGGAAGACAGAAGAGCATTCCCAAAGCGCACTCTTTTGGAGACCGCGCATGCTCGCAGACGTGCACCAAGGCCGAACGTGCCCGCTTGACGCCCCTGATCCCCTTCGCGCTATCCAGGAACGCCTCCATTGAACGCAAGCTCGCAATCGAGTGCGAACCTTCTGCTCGATACACGACGCCACCCTGGGCGAAGGGGTCGAACCGAAAATCCGAACAGGCGCACATGCCAAAATAGATCGCCTCGGTCGTGTCGACAATTTGGCATATCTGCAAAAAGGCAAGTTCGGGACTGCATACGAACAGCTCCGCGTCGCTCGCATGGCACGCTATGGGAATCAGGCTGCCGGACGGCAAATCCTGCGTGCAGCCATGCGGCCGAACCGAAGCACTCCTTCGGAACGCGCCATCACCCAGAACCAAGAAATCGAGGGGCCCGTCAAGGCCGATGGACCAGCGCAGCTGCTCAACCAACAAGACATCGGGAGCATCGGCCGACTTTGGAATAACAAGATTTGGCACATTGCTGTCTACACGGGGGTCACGATGACTCAAAAACCACCACAATGCCGAAAAATGAGAAAGAACAAAGGCCCTCATTCACCACCCCCCCTACCATGGATTTGAGTGTTGGCCATTGTTCCCAAAGAATGCTGCAATAATCCCTTTAAGGTAGAGCACTGTGCAAGAACCTGATAATTGCTGTGCCTCAACAGAATACGACCTGCAGAAACGCCAGGATATTCAGGGCAGGAATTGAGATGCGGTTTCTGGTAATTCCAACAAGGGATTTTTGCAACAACTAGAGTTCCCGAAAATAGATTACGCGCAACCCCAACGCACGGCCAGCTCATGGAAGTAGTGATAAGCCAATCCATTTGCCACATACGTTCTGATCCACGAGCCGTTGTCAAAGTGATCGTCCCTGAACTGATAGCCCAGAATCGAGACCAATTGGCAGTCGCTCAACTCCAAAAGCTCCTTCTTGGATGCCTTTCTGACCGCTATATCTTCTTTTCCTATCGATTGATATACAACCCCGTAGTCAACGGGGACAAATCCTCCTCGGTAGGCCAAATCCAGCAAATCATTCAAGCTGTTTTCAAGGCCGTAGGGATCATCCTGCCGTGGGTCATAGAAGCTGAAGTTTGAGCACCACTCTCTCTTCTCCCCTGTCAGTTCGATATCCTCGAGAACCCTGTGGATCTCCACAAGCGCCTTACGCGAATAAGCGGCCCTCACATAGCGGATGGGATTTGCGCTCCCCGGCGCGTACAGCCCCGAAACGCCCTTTCCGACATAGCGATCTCTAATACACTGATCGGCAACGCGCCCTACGAACTCCATGCGATGAGCCGACTCGGCTTGACTGACCGAGCGATCCGCACACATGTCCGAACCCGCCGGCAACCATGCCGCGATTTCATAGGCTTCAAGAACCATGCCGTCATAGACCGCCAGAGCAAGATGGATTCCCTCAATCTTACTTTTGTCCACACGCCAAAACCCTCGTGTTACCTCATACAACTCAAAATCGGACATTCCGTTTCGATAGAGCTGGTTGACCTTGACCAAGACCGCATCTTCGAGAAAATCCGACTCGGTCAATTCTCCGTGATCAAACCTCGCATCGAGCTCCGAAACCTCTATCCGTCCATATAGGCTCGATTCATGGCCCGCCTGCTTGTTCGTCAGATTCTTCAGTCCAAGTAAGTCAATTGCCGCCGCCTCGACTTTATATGCGGCCTTCTCATCAAGGCCGAAAGCCAAAATTTCGATGAGAGGTTGCCTGCCACGCGCTTGTATCTCGGCAATCTTGTGTGCCTTATCGCTTTCGGAACCGTCGTGCAAATGAGCGAATGCCCTATTGCCCTTTCCCTTGCCGACATAAAAAGGAACTTTAGTCACGGGATCAGAATATATATAGACGTAATACCCGAGCGCTTCGATTGTTTTTGGAGAAAACTTATCCACTCTGAACTCGATTCATTCGAAAAGAGGCGACCATGACCAGCGAACTACGACAAGCGATTGCAGATAGCAGCAAACGAGCAACGAGGCGATGACAGGCAGCTTTGAAACGCGGGCTGCACCCACGTCAATTTGGCAGAACGCCGTCAAACCAGCTTCACATTAAATACTGACAAATCCTTCGTACCCAAAATAGCAGAAGGCTCGCATGCGAGCGCACGCGAGCCTTCTGAGCATTAGCCTGTAGGATGATTTAGAACCGTTTAGTTATAGCTCACCGTTTGCTGGGAGTCCTTGACCACGACGTCATGGGCGCCGCCCTCGACGATGGAGGTGGCGGACACGAGGGTGAGACGGGCCTTATCCTGCAGCTCGGGAATGGAGAGCGCGCCGCAGTTGCACATGGTGGACTTGACCTTGTACAGAGTGCCGTTCACACCGTCCTTGAGGGAGCCGGCGTAGGGCACATAGGAGTCGACGCCCTCGACGAAGGAGAGCTTCTGGGCGCCGCCCAGGTCGTAGCGCTGCCAGTTGCGGGCGCGCGCGGAGCCCTCGCCCCAGTACTCCTTCATGTACTGGCCGTTGACGTTCACGCGGGAGGTCGGGGACTCGTCGAAACGGGCGAAGTAGCGGCCGAGCATGAGGAAGTCGGCGCCCATGGCGAGCGCGAGGGTCATGTGGTAGTCGT
>CAUWMY010000046.1:0-10056 GCA_963560155.1 uncultured Collinsella sp. | reverse complement strand
GCTATGCTGAAAAACGAAAGCCGCCATAGTTGACAAAACCATAGAGACACCCCCCATAAGGCGTAAACCTTATATCCAAGAGGGCGTTCTCGTCCTGGACCTTGCGAGGTTGCTACTTGGCAAAAGGGACTGCATATATGTCGCGATGGCGGTCGCAAGAATCGGTTTAGTTGCGCCAGAATCACAAATCGCAAGGGGCTGTGAAAGTGACACGCCGTCTACCTGCATCTTTGTGATTTCGGCATGCAGGTTCTAGTTGCCTTCTAGTTGCCTTCTAGTTATCATCTTGTTATCAAATCTTCTAGAAGGAGGGACCGAATGGGCGAAGCGGATGACATGGAGCTCGTCTACTCCCTTATCGGCTATCCGGATGAGACCGAGTGGATCGAATTCAAAGAGGGCAACGTCGATCCCGAGAGGATCGGCCGTGACATCTCTGCGTTGGCGAATGTCGCGGCCTACCTGGGTCGTTCGCGTGCCTATAAGATCTGGGGAGTCGAGGACGGCTCCCATGCGCTGGTCGGCACCCAGTTCGACCCTTATCATGCAAAGGGAAAGGGCAACCAGGACCTGCAAATCTGGCTTCGCCTCTTTCTGTCGCTGCATGCCAGCTACGAGTTTCGCTGTATCGAGCACAACGGGTTGAGGCTTGTTGTCCTTGAGGTTGACGCGGCTGTGGGCCAGCCCGTCTGCTTCGATAAGGCTCCGTATATTCGCGAGGGAAGCAGCACGGTTCGCTTGCAGCCCGGGTCCGCAAAAGAAGCACGACTGTGGGAGCGCCTGCAGGCGGGCGACTTTGAGTTGAAGGTGGCAGAGCGAGATGTGGAACTCGGCGACCTGCCGTCAAAACTGGACATCGATGCGTATTTTAGGCTGCTCGGCATACGCAAGCCGATGGCCCTCGAGGACGCGCTGCCGTTTCTCGAGGAGCAGGACCTCGTTCGTAAGCAGGACAACGGTCGATATTCGATTCTGAACCTCGGCGCCCTTTTGGTCGCAAAGTCCCTCAGCTCGTTTTCCGGGCTCAGGAAGCGGCCGATCCGCGTGGTCTCCTATGCGGGGAGGGACGTACTTGATAAGACGAGCGATACCACATTTGACGTTGGCTATGCCCTTGCGCTGGAACAGGCAAACCGCCACCTGCTCTCGCTGCTGCCGCAAAGCGAGCAGATCGATGGGGCCTTCAGGCGGATGCGCGCGGAGTACCCCGAGCGGGCGATGCGAGAGCTTTTATCCAATATGGTCATCCATCAAGATCTTTCGGACACGCATTCCTCTCCCGTGGTCAGCGTGTTCAACGGCAGAATCGTGTTCTCGAACCCGGGAGAGTCCCTCGTTCCTAAGGAACGTATGCTCAACGCGCAGCCAAAAAGCAGGAATGCGGCACTCGCGGGGCTGCTGCGCCAGATGCACCTGTGCGAGGAGCAGGGCAGCGGATGGGATATCGTGGTCGCGTCGTGCGAGGCGTGCCATATCGCCGCCCCCAAGGTCGAGAGCGACGAGGGGCTTGGGACGAGCGTGACGCTGTACTCCGGAGATGCTTATTCACGCATGAAAAAGGCCGAACGCAAAGAGGCCGTGTATTGGCATGCATGCCTCATGTATGCGCGCGATGATTCGATGTGCAACCAGTCTCTTCGCGAACGGTTTGGCTTGGACGATTCGCGGAAGAACACCGTGGCAGTCTCTCGTTTGATTAAAGAGTGCTGTGATGAGGGGCTCATCAAGGACGAGGACGAGGATGCCGGGGATAAGTATCGACGCTATATACCGTATTGGGCATAGGGCGGGGATGCGTTTGTTCGTGATGGAAATCGCAGGAATCGGTTTAGTTGCGCCAGAATCACAAATCGCAAAGGGATGGAAAGGCGGCACGTCGTCTACCTGCATCTTTGTGATTCTGGCACACAGGTTCTAGTTGCCTTCTAGTTATCATCTTGTTATCAAAGCATGTTCCGTTCGCACGGTTGGGAATGACCTGCGGGGACATGCTCGTCCGCGCCGGGTATGTAAAGCTTCTTGCGGTCGGGAATGGGATTTGAATCTCAAACGGTCCTCAAAAGTAATACCAGTGAATGGCGAGCTTGCTAAACTGCGCGTTATCCAGCGGATTATAGCTGCGGCTGGTATCAGATTTGTATCCTGGTCCCTACCACTCAGCGGCATATCGGCACCGTTTGCCGATGGACGGGAATTTCATCAGGGGGGGGGGTATCCCCATACGCTAAATTGGTTTGACTATTGGTGCACTCTGCCTATGCGGCGTGCGGAGGCTGGGACGGCAGACGTCCCGGACGAGGAAGGAGAGAGAATGGCCAACCAATGGCTCAAACGCTGTTGCGTGGGCGCCATGATCGCGGTGGTGACCGCGTCATCGCTTCCCATGCAGGCGTTCGCCGAAGCGGGGGGGGTGTCTTACACCGGCGGTAACGTTGCGGTCACGCAAGCGGGCAACACGTTCACCATCGGCAATGACGCGATCTCTCGCACGTTCAGCACCGCTGACGGCAAGCTCAAGACTACCGAGATCGATAACAAGCGCGCGAACACCAAGCTGTCCCTCGCCGAGGGCGGCAGCGAGGAGTTCATCATCAAGCGCACCAAGAAGGACAACACGGCCGAGCCCGTGCAGGAGCCGATCTCCACGGAGGGCTGGACGGTTTCGACGGACTCCGAGGAGACTGAGCTCGAGAAGCCCAATCAGGGCTACGCCAAGCACCTGATTGACAACAATAATCAGACGATCTGGCATTCCGACTATGAAAAGGGCGGAAATCCGGTCGGCAATCTCCCGCACCGCGTCGATTTCGAGTTCGGCAAAGAAGTCGAATTCGAGAGCTTTGCCTATGATCCCCGCGACAACAACGGTAACCCCACTGCCGCGAACGGCAACATCAAGGGTTACGAGCTGCTCGTGAACAGCGATGAGACGGCTCCCGCGGAGGATAACGCCGACGCGTGGAAGAGCGTGAGCAAGGGCGACTTCGATTACAGCGGCAACAAGGGCGAGGCCATTCATGTTAACCTGAATGCCCCGCAGACCGCCCGCCGCGTCCGCCTGGTCGCCACGAGCAGCTGCAACGGCAAGCAGCTCTGCGGTGGTGAGGAGTTCGACCTCTATGCCGAGCCTTGGACCGAGCCCAAACCGCACGAGGAGCCCTCGATGTTCCTCAAGTCGAGCGAGCTCGAGCTCGACGGTGATCCCGTTGTGACGGACACGAACCCGACTATCAATAAGCAGCAGAAGACGGGCAAGAAGCTTTCCTTCAAGTTCAAGCCGGTCGAGTTCAACGGTGCCACCTACGCCATCACCGAGAACATCGTGGCCTACAATGGCGACCACTACATGCGCAAGTACCTTGAGATCTCGGTGCCCGAGGAGGATAAACTCGATGCCGAGATCGATTACATCGACCTCGAGTCGATCGACGTGACCAACGTCGCCGAGAAGGACAGGTGGACCATTCCCACCGATCAGGGCGTAATCGTCGGTCAGACAGCCGAGCGAGCAATTCTCGGGCAGCCGTTCTATGCCGACGGCATGTTCTTCGGCTGCGAGTTCCCGGCCGCCGATACGCAGATCGTGAACGAGGACGGCAAGCAGCTCGGCCGTCCGCGCTACTACACGGGCAAGACCATGGATCGCCTTGCGAACGACGGTCAGGCCACGCGTGCCGAGGATGGTAGCATCCACTACAGCACGTGGCAGACGGTCGCCGGCGCCGCCGCCGCCAAGGATTACCGCGTGGTGCAGGCCGATTTCTTCGACTACATCGACGATATCTCCGTTCCCTCCGAGTTCCGAGTGCAGTACAGCTCTTGGTATGACTATCAGAAGAACATCACTGAGCAGAACGTCTACGAGGGGTTCATTAACATCGACAAGGAGTTCGCCAACTCCGAGATGGACCCGCTCGACACGTACGCGGTTGATGATGGTTGGATGAACTACAGTGCGAATCCGGGCTTCTGGGCATTCGACAAGAACAAGTTCCCCAATGAATTCGATCCGATCGCCGACCTCGTGCAGAACTTCGGTTCCGGCCTCGGCGTCTGGATCGGTCCCCGCGGCGGCTATGGCACGCAAGGCGCGATTGCCAATTCCCTGCAAGCTCAGGGCCTCGGCATGATGGCCGGCGGCTCGATTGACGTCGCCGACCGCACGTACCTTGAGAACTACGCCAAGCTCGTATGCGATTTCCAGAACAAGTGGCGCGTGAATTACTGGAAGTGGGACGGCTTCGCGGACGAGAATCAGTACAACTACTTCGGCGGGCAGAACAACTCCAAGGACGGCCTGCCCGGGCATTCGGGCAACGGCACGATCAAGGGCCACATGACTGGCGGTCGCAACCAGATGTATCACTGCTCCGATATGTGGGAGGCCTGGATCGACCTGTACGAGGTCGTCCGCGCGAATGCTGAGGATAACGGAATTGCCAACTACTGGATCTCCAGTACCACGCACACCATTCCGAGCCCATGGCTGCTGCAGTGGGTCAATTCCGTGTGGCTCCAGTGCCAGTTCGACCACGCGCGCACGGATCATGGCAGCACGGTGCATGACGGCAACCTGAATGCCCGCGATGCCGTGTACTACAACTTCGTCAACGGGCACATGTTCCAGTTCCCGCTCTCCCACATCTACAATCATGACCCGGTGTACGGTAAGGACCCAGAGGGCCCGAACATGAAGCCGGACACCGCGACGGCGGAGGGGTTCCAGAACTACCTCTACACCATGGCCGGGCGCGGCACGGCGTTCTGGGAGCTGTACTATTCCGATGCGATTCTCGACGAGGAGAAGTACGAGGTAAACGCTGAGTTCTTCGAGTGGTACGAGCAGAACTACCATCTTCTGCGCAACGCGCGCATGTTCGGCGGATGGCCCGTCGATGGAGTGACTCTTGGCACCGGCGCAGCGGCCAGGAAAGACGGCTACGTCAAGCTCAATAGCGACGGCAGGGGCATCTACAACACCTATGGCTATGCAGGCTTTGAGGGTGACGAGGGCATCCTGACCGTCCGCAACGCCAACGCCGAGAAGGTTCAGGCCCTTGACTTCACGTTCGACGACGCCACGCTGGGCGTCAAGGGCAACGCCGGCGACACGTTTGACTACGTGATTGAGCGCCGCCACACCCAGCCCGGCGACACGTCCAAGATTGCCGACAAGGGCACGTTTACCATTGGCAAAAGGGTTTCCCTCGAGCTTCAGCCCGAGGAGTCCCTCACCATCCGTGTGACCAAGCCTGGTGCCGGCGACAAGCAGGGCCCGTCCATCGAGACCGTCCGTCACGACGGCAAGACCGAGCTCATCGTCCGCATGGACGAGAAGGTCAAGGGCGATGCCAAGTTCACCGTTAACGGCAAGGACGTTCCTGCCGACAAGGTCAAGCGCTCCGCTGACGGCGTGACGTTCCACATCACGCTGGACAAGGCGCCTGAGCAGGGCGAGAAGCTCGACGTCAAGGTTTCTGGCATCACCGACATGGCTGGCAATGCGCTGAAAGGCGACACCGCCTCCGTCGACTTCCACGAGGACAACGTGGTGGCCTCCCGCTGCCCGTCCCGCCTGACCCCCTATACCAAGAAGCTTGCCTCCAAGGACGCCTCGCTATCCTCCAAGACCGGCTTCACCGTGTTCTCCCACGTGAACACCACGGGTCATGGCCCGCTGGTGAAGCAGGAGGGCGCATACGAGCTCGGCATCGATGAGAACGGCATGCCCTACATCGATGTCAACGGCGTGCGCGCCACCGCCGAGGTCAAAGTGAACGATGGCAACAAGCACACCGTCGCCGGCGTCCGCGAGAACAACGGAAACCTGAAGATCTACGTTGACGGTAAGACCTCCTCTTCCAAGTACGATGCGAAGAACTTCCACAGTGAGACCCCCGCGGGTGACATCGTGTTCGCTGGCGGTGCCTTCGACAAGTCCAAGGACGAGGCCTCCGCGAAGGTCTACGATCGCGCCCTCGGGTACGACGAGATCAAGGCCATGCACGACAAGGTCATTCCCGATACGTCTGTGAAGAACCTTTCCAAGGGCAAGTCGGTCAAGGCTGCCTGGACTAAGGATGGCACTGACGCCGAGTGCAACAAGAAAGATCGTCCCGTCACAATGGCAGTCGATGGTAACAAGGGCACGACCGATAACTTCGGCGAGTTCGGCTCAAATGACAAGGCCGACAGTTCGTATCTGCAGGTCGACCTTGGAGCTGTGTACGAGCTTACCGATGTCAATTTGTGGCGCTATTGGAACGGCGGACAACGCGAGTACAAGAACACGGTCATCGTCGCGTCTGAGGACGAGAAGTTCGACAAGGACAACGACACGGTGATCTTCAACGCCGACAAGGAAGACAAACATGGCTTCGGCGTCGGAGACGGGGAGCCCTACAAGGAGAGCAAGGACGGCAAGAAGTTCCCCGTCATGCCCGGGACTCGCGCTCGTTACGTTCGCGTTTACATGTGCGGTAACACTGATGTGAACGGTCAGGGCAAGCCGACGGCGGGCAATACTAATCACATTGTCGAGCTCGAGGTGATGGGCAAAAACCTGCCCTCCAAGCCTGGTGAGCAGATTGACACCTCCAAGCTCTATCAGCGTATCGACAAGGTCCGCGCCACGATCGAGTCCGGTAAGTGGACGCCTGAGAGCGTCCAGGAGGTGATGGACAAGCTGGAGGCCGCCGAGCTGGTCGCCGACTGCCCCAAGAGCGAGGAGCAGGTCAAGAAGGCCCTCGACGAGCTCAAGGGCATCGAGGACCTGCTCAAGAAGGCCGTCACGGTGACCTTCGCCTACAAGGGCGACGTTTCCGCCGGCGTTGAGGCACCCGCCGCGCTCGACATCGAGCAGGGCACCGCGCTCGGCGACAAGCTGCCCGTCCCGACCGCCGAGGGCTATGTCTTTGCCGGTTGGTTTACGGACGAGGCCTGCACCGCGGGCAACGAGTTCACCGCCAAGACCAAGGTCGAGGCCGATATGACGGTCTTCGGCAAGTGGGTCAAGGACGACGGCACGGTTCCGCCCGCGCCTAAGCCGCCGGTGGACCCCGAGCCCGAGCAGCCCAAGCCCGAGCAGCCCAAGCCCGAGCAGCCCGAGCAGAAGCCGAGCCAGAAGCCCGGCAAGCCGGGTGCCGGCCTGCCCCAGACGGGCGACGACTCCATGCTTCCGATAGCGGCGTGCGGCGTCGCGGGCGTTGCCCTGGTCGCGACCGCCCTGGTGATCCGCAAGCGTCGCAAGGCGTAGCGGTTTCGCCTCGGTAGCGAAGCAACGCGCATAAGCGCTCAGACGGGCGTCCCGGTTCAACCTGGGGCGCCCGTTTTGCATGGATCGAGGGCTGGGAAGGGCCTTACGCGAACTGGGAGGGCATCATGTGGAAGCTCGCCTGGACGGATCTGTTTCGTTTGCGTGCCGGAGCTCGCCGCCCGTCATCCACTGAAAACTCCTCAGTGAAATCACTGAAAACGACGCAATGATCTTACTGAAAATCACGCAATGAAATCACTGAAAATCACTCAATCCGCTGTTCTAGCCTCCGCATGCGGTCCGGTCCTCGGTCCGCGTGGGGAAGAAGCCCAAGCGGCACTTCGCCGACCCCTCCCTTGCGGCGGCGGCCCTCAATTTGACGCGGGACCGCCTCATGGGCGATCTGGAGACCTTCGGCTTCCTGTTCGAGTCGCTGTGCGAGAGGGACTTGGCGGTGTATGCCGCGGCGAGCGGCGGCAAGCTGTTCCACTACCGCGACGGACTCAACAGGGAGATAGACGCCGTGGTGGAGCTGGCGGATGGGCGTTGGGGCGCTTTTGAAGTCAAGCTCGGGGCGAATCAGATCGATGCGGCTGCGGACTCCCTGCTCTCCCTCAAGCGCGACATGGAGAACGATCCCCGCGCCGTGCCCCCTGAGATACACGTGGTCATATGCGGTCTTTCCTCGTTCGCCTATACGCGCCCCGACGGCGTCATGGTGGTCCCCATCACCGCGCTGGGGGTCTGAGTTCGCGATTTGCGTGAGGGGCTGGACTGGTTTTAGCCCCTTGTCCTTTTCGGCCCCGCGCCTGTTCTCCGCCTGCGAGGGTCTTTACCAATGCCCCAAGCTCGGCTATCTGCGCCTCGAGCTCGGCGATGCGGCGGGCGTTGTCGGCGATACCCTCGCGGTTCATGATCGAGGCCTCCTCGACGGGGTCGGGCATGGACTCACGATGATGGGTCGCATCGAAGGACTCGGTGAGCACGCGGCATCCGTTGCGGCGCACAACGCGACCGGGGATGCCCACCACGGTGCTGTCGCTCGGCACGTCCTTGACCACGACCGAGTTTCCGCCGATGCGCACGTTGTCCCCGATGTGGATGTTGCCGAGCACCTTGGCGCCCGTTCCAACGGTGACGTTGTTGCCCAAGGTGGGATGGCGCTTGCCGCATTCGTTGCCCGTGCCGCCGAGCGTGACTCCCTGGTAGAGCACGCAATCATCGCCCACCACCGTGGTCTCGCCGATCACGACCCCCATGGCATGGTCGATGAATAGCCGACGCCCGATCTGCGCGGCGGGGTGGATTTCGACGCCGGTGAAAAACCGGGTGATTTGCGAGAGAACGCGTGCGAGCCCGCGGGCCCCGTGCTCCCAGAGCCAGTGCTCCGGCGTGTGCATCCATTTGGCGTGCAGTCCCGGATAGGACAGGAAGATCACGAGTGGGCTTTGGGCCGCGGGGTCGTTTGCCCTGACGGCGGCGATGTCCTCGCGGACGGTGGCGATGGCTCCCATGTCCCTCCCTCGTTGTTGATGCGTGCGAGTCCGCGCTGCGCAGGGCGCATGCCGTGCGCATGTCGTGAGCTGCAAGTGTACGCGCACCTGCCTGTAATGTCGAGAAGAATACTAGGATTAACAAGGTCGGAATGAGCGGTTGTGGCCGCTGCCCGTGGCGGCGCCTCGCGGTTTTGGAAAGACTGCGGACATTACCTCGCCTTTGCGCGCGCTCGGTATCATGGTGTCACTTGCTTTTGCGGCAGACGCGTGCCGCGCTCATTCAGAAAGGCATCCCATGCAGGAGGCATTTTTCGGCTTCATCAGCCAGTTCGGCTATCTCGCGGTCGCCGGGCTCATTCTTTTCGAGAACGTGTTCCCGCCCATCCCCAGCGAGCTCATCCTGCCGCTGTCGGGCTTTCTCGCCACGCAGACGGAGATGACGCTCCCCGGCGTCATCATCGCCGCGACGGTCGGCTCGGTCGTGGGCGCTTACTTCCTCTACGGCATCGGCCGCCTGCTCTCCCAGGAGCGCCTTGAGGACTTCTTCGACACCAAGCCCATGCGCATGCTCGGCTTCCATTCCGACGATGTGGCCAAGGCTATCGGCTGGTTCGATCGCAAGGGCCAGATCACGGTGCTCATCTGCCGTTGCATCCCCGTGGTGCGCAGTCTCATCTCCATCCCCGCCGGTACTGCCAAGATGAACATGGTTCGTTTCGCCCTCTACACCCTCGTGGGTTCGCTCGTGTGGAACGCCATCCTGTGCACGCTGGGTTTCTTCGCCGGCGGCGCCTGGGAGCAGATTACCGCTCAGGCCGAGTGGGTGTCCGACGTGGTGAAGGTCGTCATCATCGTCGTCGCCGTGGGCGTTGTGGCATGGTGGGTCAAGTTCCGCATCCTGCCGGCGCGTGCCGAGCAGAAGCGCCGCGAGGCCGAGGGCGAGTAGGCTTCAGGGGCGGTAAGGCGTTGCGCGTGGTTTCGCCACGGTGCTGCTGATCAACGGCCGTCTCACAGCGGTGCCCCGTTCGCCTCAATCGGTAGCACAACTCGACAAAACTTCGACGAATCCTGAAGTTTTGTCGAGTTGTGCTACCGATTTTCGTTGAGAGCCTCAGTCTGTCGGCCAAAGCGACCGCATGGGCTTCGAACTGTCACACCGCTCCTTGCGTTCACACGGGAATCGAGTTGCCCGGCGTGAACCCACCTTCGGGGCATTGCGTTTGGGGGCAATGCGTCTCCTTAGTTAAAGATTGGGGCTTGCCTAGTTTAGGGACCGGAAAGGCTCTAGAATTAGGCCATGAGCAG
>CAUWMY010000045.1:0-10484 GCA_963560155.1 uncultured Collinsella sp. | reverse complement strand
TGGTGCCGAAGGTGGTGTGGCGGCAGTGGTCGGACCAGTAGGTGTCGATCACGCGAATCTCGGTGATGGTGGGGTCGCGATCTTCATCCTTGAAGTACTGCTGGCAGAACGCGATGTCGGCCTCGTCCATGGCAAGACCGCGCTCGGCGATGAAGGAGGCGAGGGCGGCCTCGTCCATCTCGCGGAAGCCGTCGATGATCTCGACCGGCTCGGGGTCGGGAATCTCCTGGGTGAGGGTCTCGGGGCGCTCGAGCTCGGCGAGGCGGGACTCGACCGGGTTCACCACGTAGCCCTTGATGGCGTTGAAGTCCTCGGTGGAAAGATCGCCGGAGAGCAGGTAGACCTTGGCGGAGCGGACGGTGGGGCGCTCGCCGCAGGAGATCAGCTGCACGCACTCGGCGGCGGAGGCGGCGCGCTGGTCGAACTGGCCGGGCAGCGCCTCGACGGCGAAGACGGTCGCGCCGGGCTCCTCGGGGAGTTCGTCATAGGCGAAGTCGACCTGCGGCTCGGAGAACACGGTGGGGACGCAGCGAGCGAACAACTCCTCGTCGATGCCCTCGACGTCATAGCGGTTGATGACGCGCAAGGCCGTGAGCGCCTCGATGCCCAGGGTGTCGCGAAGCTCGGCGAGCAGCTGCTGCGCCTCGACGTCAAACCCGGGTTTCTTCTCTACGTACACGCGAGAGACCATTGAGTCCTGCCCTTCTTTCTGAACGGGTCGTCTCCGTCGGCGGCGGTCGCACGACCTTGAGCCGAACGGTTTGCTAACCCTTCAATAATACGCCACCGTCCAGGCCTATCTGCCGTGCGTATGTGTGCAATTTGGGGACGGGTGCGTTTTTACACGTGCGGGCTCGCGCCCGCGTTCCTCCACACGAATGGATGATCCGTCCGCGTCTTCAGCACTTCATAACCACTCTTACGCAAACGTCACCCGGCGGTAAGAATGCGCAAAGCTTCGGCGGGCACAATGGGGCGCGGCATCAAGACGAGGCCTCCCCGTATCTCCCGAAGTCATGCTTGCCAAAACAGCGTCGGGGGGGGGTAGGCTCTCGGACACGGCGCCCATGGCGCCCGTGTGGAACCGAAGGGATGGGATGACACGTGAAGTACCTGGAGAACATCGAGCGAGTCGCCCGCGAGTGGCCCTGCCGGACCGCCGTGCGCACATCGACGGGGATGAGCCTGACCTATCGAGAGCTGTGGGCGGCGTCTGAGGCGCTCGCCGAGCAGGTGGGCAAGCTTGTCGAGCGCGGTATGCCCGTCATCGTGTACGGCAACAAGGACCCGTTCATGGTCGTATGCTTTCTCGCCTGCATGAAGGCCGGGTGCCCCTACGTTCCCATCGACGGCAACTCCGTGCCGCCGCAGCGCACCGCGTCGATCGCCACGCAGATCCGTGCCTCCATGACGGGCGACGCGGGCATTGAGGCCCCGCTCGTGCTGGCGGTGGGAAGCTTCCCCACATGCGACGACATGCCGCCCGTCACCGTTATCGAGCATCGCACCATCGACGACCTCGTGGCGGCCACGGGCCACTCCGACCGCGATCGCTGGATCGATGGGGAGGACCTCGCGTACATCCTGTTCACCTCCGGTTCGACCGGTGCGCCCAAGGGCGTCGAGGTCACGGCGGCCTGCTTTGACAACTTCTGCGCATGGGACCTCGAACTCGCCCACGGCAACACCCCCGAGCGCTCGGATGGTCGCGTGTGGCTCGATCAGGCGCCCTTCTCGTTCGACCTGTCGGTGTTCGAGCTCGCCGGCGCTCTCGGCGGTGGCGGCACGTTGTACTCGCTGGCCGCCGAGGCGCAGCTCAGCATGGCGGCTCAGTTCGCCGCGCTCAAGGAGAGCGGCGCGGATATCTGGGTCTCGACCCCGTCGTTTGCCGAGCTTTGCCTTGCGAATGCCGATTTCGACCAGAGCGCCATGCCCGAGCTCAGGCTCTTCTTGTTCTGCGGCGAGACGCTGCCGAACGCGACGGCCGCGCGCCTGCTCGAGCGCTTCCCGCGGGCTCGCGTAGTCAACACCTACGGTCCGACCGAGTCGACCGTCGCCGTCACCTCGGTTGAGGTGACGGCCGAGATGGCGGCGAGCCCCGAGCCCTTGCCCGTGGGCGCCCCGCGCCTCGGCACGCGTATCCGCATCGTCGATGAGGAGGGGCGTTCCGTTCCCGCCGGCACCTTCGGCGAGGTCGTTATCGAGGGCGATACGGTCGCCCGCGGCTACTTTGGGCGGCCCGACCTCACGACGCGCGTCTTCGACAATGCTGTGCTCGACGGCGCCGCCGTGCGTGCCTATCGAACCGGCGATGAGGGCTATCTCGACGCCGAGGGCATGCTGCATTTCCGCGGCCGCCTCGATCTGCAGGTCAAACTCAACGGCTTTCGCATCGAGCTCGGCGAGATCGAGGGTCATTTGCGTCGCCTGCCCGAGATCGCCGCCGCCGCGGTCGCCCCGGTGTATCGGGACGGGAAGATCTCGCACCTCGTGGCGCATGTCGTGCCGTCCGCGCCGCTCGGGGACACGCCGTTTCGCGCGGGTCTCGTGCTTAAGGAGCGCCTGGCCGAGTTCCTGCCCCATTACATGGTTCCGAAGAAGGTCGCGTTCCATGAGTCCTTGCCCATGACCGGCAATGGCAAACTCGACCGCCGTGCCCTCACCGAGAAGAAATAGGCACCGATGGGCTTTTATACCTCCCCGTCGTTTTTCATGGCGCTCGCCACAGCGGTGGTTCCCGCCGCAGTGCTCGGCTTCATGGAGAGACGTATCAAGTATTACGGCTTCGCGGCCTCATGCGTGATGGTCGGTCTGCTCTTCGCGGGCAGTCCTACCGGCGCCGCTGCGTTCGCGGTGTTTCTCGCGGTGGCGTTCGCGTCCATGCGTGCGACGCTCGCCAGCTGGAAGAGCGGCCGCAAGAGCATGGCGGTGTACCGCGCATCGCTTGTCGCGACCATCGCTCCGCTCGTCATCTACAAGGTGGGGGCGGTGTTCGATGCGAACCTGCTGGGCTTCATCGGCATCAGTTACCTCACCTTCAAGGCGGTGCAGGTGCTCATCGAAATCCGCGATGGGCTCATCGACGACCTCGGCGTCGTTGACTACCTGTACTTCCTGACGTTTTTCGCGACGTTCACCTCGGGGCCGATCGATCGGTCGCGTCGGTTCCGAGAAGACGCCGACAGACGGCTTTCCCGATCCGAGTACGCCGACCTCTTCAGTCGGGGCATCTTGCTCCTGCTCGCCGGAGCCGTGTCGCAACTGGTGCTGGCGACGATTGCGCAGACGGCCCTCGACCCTTCCGCCACCGCGCAGCTCGCGGGCGTGCCGGCGGTGATCTCGATTCCCGGGCCGGCGCCGGTGCGCACCATCGCCCGCGCGTACGTCTACGCCCTGTATCTCTTCTTCGACTTTGCCGGCTATTCGCTCATGGCAGTGGGGGCGAGTTACTGCTTCGGCATCGCCACGCCCCGGAATTTCCGCGCCCCGTTTGCGGCGCAGGACATGAAGGACTTTTGGAACCGTTGGCACATCACGTTGTCCACGTGGCTGCGCGACTTCGTCTTCATGAGGTTCGTGCGCATGGCCTCCAAGCGAAAGCTCTTCTCGAGCCGCCTGCACACGGCGTGCGCGGCCTACCTGGTCGACATGCTGCTCATGGGCGCGTGGCATGGGTTGACCGTCGACTACCTTGCGTACGGCCTGTATCACGGCGTGTTGCTCGCGCTCACCGAGGTCTACCAAAAGCGGTCGAACTTCTACAAGCGGAACAAGCGCAAGCGTTGGTACCGGGCGCTGTCGTGGTTCGTCACGATGCAGCTCGTGGTCATCGGCTTCGCGCTCTTCTCCGGTCAGCTCACCCACATCATCGAAAGGATCATCAATGGATAGGAACGAACTCGAGGCAGAGGTCCTCGACATGCTGGAAGACATCTGCGACGACGAGGCCGTGCGCGAGGAGCGCGACATCGACCTGTTCGCGGCTGGCCTGCTCGACTCCCTCGCCGCTATCGAAGTGCTCGTCGAGATCGAGGAGCGCTTCGGTGTGGACATCGCGCCCACCGCGGTCGAGCGCTCGGAAATGAACACGGTGAACAAGATCATCGAGCAGATCGCGGTGAGACTGTGATGAGCGCCGAGGGCCGTCCGGGCGAGGCCGTGCGCGCCGCGGGGCGCGGCGCGTCTGCGTTTTCGTGCCTGCGTTCCTTGACGCCCGAGCGCGTGCGCACATGGTTCTACTCGGACGCGGCTTCGGCGGCCGTCGCTTGGTTTGCGGCCGTCGTGGTGCTCGTGGCGGTGCTCGGGTGGTTTTTCGTGCTCTCCCCGTATGGCGCGCCGGCAAGCCCGGTGTATGCAGAGTTCTAGGGGGTTGTCATGAGAAGACGCATCATCGCTCTGGCCCTGGCTGCGACACTCGCCGTCGGCGGCGGTGCCGCGTATGCCTGGGAGAGTCGGTTCGCAGATGAGGACGTCCCCTTCGTGGGCTACCCCACGGCGCAAGAGGTGTCGAGTTGGCAGCTCATGCGGGGCCAATACGAACGCAGCGCCGAGCGCGGCGAGTCGGTCGCCCCGGTGTTCGGGTCTTCGGAGCTCAACCCGGGGCCGGCGGGCTTCTCTCATCCGGGTAACCTGCTTGCTCCCGGCACCTACGATGTGGGCGCGCTGATGGCGGGCCGTGCGGGTTGCGCGGACCTGTGGCAGGCAATCGAGATCGGTGCCTTTGCCTCGATGGCGGATGCCCCGCGCCGCGTGGTGCTTTTCCCGAGCATCCAATGGTTCATGGCGTACCGCCGCCCCGCGCGCGATTTTCCCGACGTGTATTCATCCGGGGCTTTCGAGGCGTTCATGGCGAACGGCGATATATCCGATGGGTTGAAGCGACGCGTGGCTCAGCGCGCGGCCGAGTACGGCGCCGGAGAGCCGGCGAACGAGGGGCCCGTCGAGCGCATCGTGCGCGATGTGGATGAGGCGGCGAAAACCCTTGCATCCGATGTACGCCTCGCTCACGACCTGGCCCTCGACGGTCGGGGTTCTGGTGTTGCAGGCGACGCGACCGCCCCGCGTCCGCCCCGCGCGACCGGCGGTCCCGATTGGGACGCGGTGTTCACCGAGGCCGATCGCGCCGCCCGGGCTCAGGCGACGGGCAACGACCTTGGAATGAGCGACGCCTGGTACGGCAAGCATTTCAAGACGTGGCTGGAGGGCGCGAACAAGAGCTGGAAGGTGCGGGGTGACGAGTACTTCAGCTCGCAGGAGTTCGAGGACTTCAAGATGGTTCTCGATGTGTGCCGCGAGACGGGGGTCGAGCCGCTCATCGTGATCCAGCCCGTCAAAGGGGCGGCCTACGACCAGACCGTTTACACGTGCGAGGTCCGTCAGCAGTACTATCGCATGGTGCGCGATGCGGCCGCCGATGCGGGTTTTCAGGTCGCGGATTTCTCCGGCCATGAGTACGACCGGTATTTCCTGCGCGATTACTCCCATCCCTCGGAGCTCGGGTCGGCGTACTATTCGAAGGCCATCTACACCTTCCTGAAAACCGGTTATGCCGACACCAGCCCGTCCGGAGACGTTCTGTTGGCGGGTGCTTGAGTGCGCGCGGGAGGGCGAACGGCCGTGTGATGGGTTCAAAGATTGGGTATAAGGCCCAAAACCGAGTGGCACCCGAGGTCTCGATGGACCGCGGGTGCCGCCCTCATGTAAGGATGCCCATGTTCGATGAGAAATCGCGCCGCGCCGCCTCGCTGATCGCGTTCGGCGTTTGCCTCTATGCCGCCGTCATGCACCTCGACGTGGTGATCGGCGCCTTGTCCGCCGTCATCAACATCTTCTTCCCGGTGCTGCTCGGCCTTGGATTCGCCTTCGTGCTGAACGTGCCCGTTTCGGGCATGGAGCGCATGCTCGGCCGCCTGGTCGAGCGCCTCCCGGAGGAGAAGCGTCCTCAGCCGGGTCTTGTGACCGTGGTGAGCATCGTGCTGGTGCTCATCGCCATCGCCGGCGTGGCCGTCATGGCCGTCACGATGCTCGTGCCCGAGCTCGTCGCCTCCGCTCGCACCGTCGCGCCCCTGCTGGCTGAGCGCCTGCCCGAGATAGAGCGCGCCCTGTCGGCCGAGGGTGTGGACGTGGACAAGCTCATGGCCTGGTTGCAGCCCGCCGACGGTTCGGCCTCCCGCTCGCAGGGCCTGCAGGGCCTGATGGACTTCGGCCTCGGCTCCATCGCCACCTCGGTGTTCGCCGCTGCGCGCTCCACCGTCTCGGTTGTCTCGAGCACGGTGTTCGCCTTCGTCATCGCCGTGTACGTTCTGGCGAGCAAGCGCGTGCTCGGCCGTCAGGTCAACCGTATGATGGATGCCCATCTCGCCCCGCGACACGCGTTGCGCATCCGCCACGTCGCGGCGTTGGCAACCGACACGTACTCCAAGTTCCTCTCGGGGCAGTGCCTGGAGGCGTGCATCTTGGGCACGCTCATCTTCATCGCGTTCTCCCTCTTCCGCCTGCCGTATGCCGGGCTTATCGGCTTCCTCACGGCGGTCTTCGCCTTCGTGCCGTATGTGGGTGCCTTCGCGTCGTGCGCCATCGGCGCGTTCCTCACCCTGCTCGCTTCGCCCGGCCAGGCGATCATCTGCGTGATCGTGTACCTGGCCGTCCAGTTCGTCGAGAATCAGTTTATCTATCCCCATGTGGTGGGTTCCTCCGTGGGCCTCTCCGCGCTGTGGACCCTCATCGCCGCGCTCGTGGGCGGAAAGCTCTTCGGCATCGTGGGCATCGTGTTCTTCATTCCCATCGTGGCGGTGCTCTACGAGCTCGTCCGCCAGTGGACCAACGCCCGCCTCGCCGAGCGCATGGCCGCGGGAGAGCTTTCGGAGTAGGCCTTTGGGCTGATTCGCCGGCTGGCACTACCGGCGCAGCGGTTCGCGATTTCCTGGCGGCCCGTCTCGCCGATGCCCGCATAAGGTCTTTGTATCGCGTCCCCGCGTTCGCCTAAACGCGTCGAATGTGGGTACGAAAAGCGAATACGACATCACGTGGATAGGCTGCGCATGATTGAGATTCGCGACATCGCCAAGACATATAAGACGGGGGACCTGGTCCAGCGCGCTCTGGACGGCGTTTCCGTCACCTTCAGGGAGAGCGAGTTCGTGGCGGTTCTGGGCCCATCGGGTTCCGGCAAGACCACGTTCTTGAACATATTGGGCGGCTTCGACCACGCCGACTCGGGCGACATCGTGGTGAACGGAACCTCGACCCGCGACTATACGGATGCGGAGTGGGATACGTACCGCAACCATCGCGTGGGCTTCATCTTCCAGAGCTACAACCTCATCCCGCACCAGACGATCTTGGCCAATGTGGAGCTCGCGCTCACGTTGGCGGGCGTGGACCGCGCTGAGCGGCAGCGCCGCGCCCGTGCCGCGCTCGAGCGCGTGGGTCTTGGCGCGCATGTGAACAAGAAGCCATCGCAGCTCTCGGGCGGCCAGATGCAACGCGTCGCCATCGCCCGCGCGCTGGTGAACGATCCCGAGATCGTGCTCGCCGATGAGCCCACGGGCGCCCTCGATACCGAGACGGGCATCCAGGTGATGGATCTGCTCGCGGAGGTCGCCCGCGAGCGGCTCGTGATCATGGTCACGCACAACCCGCAGCTCGCCGAAGATTACGCGACGCGCATCGTGCGCATCAAGGACGGGCGTCTCGCCGGGGACACGCGCCCCGTGACGGAGGATGAGGTCGAGGGCGCGCGTGCGGCTGCCGTCGCCCATCCCGACGAGGGTCCCGCGCACCGCTCGTCGATGGGTCTGCTCACGGCGCTCTCCCTATCCTTCAACAACCTCATGACCAAGAAGGGCCGCACCATCATGACGGCCTTCGCCGGGTCGATCGGCATCATCGGCATCGCGGCGATTTTGGCGCTCTCCAACGGCGTGAACGGCTACATCGCCAAGGTCGAGCAGGACGCGCTGTCGAGCTACCCGCTCACGATCGCGCGGCAGAGCTACGACCTCACGAGCATGATGACGGGGGACGCCGGCACATCTGACGAAGAGACGCCCGGGGAGGGGGCCGACGGCTCCGAGGCGCCATCTGCCGACGTCGAGGGAGGCCGCAAAGTCGACCTGAAGGAGCCCATTCCGATATTCACGATGCTCTCCGATATGTTCGCGAGCGTGAAATCCAACGATATGGCGAGTTTCAAGGGCTTTTTGGATAAGGACGCCAAGGAGCTCGATGGCGAGGTCTCGGCCATCCAGTATGACTACGGCATCACACCGCTCGTGTATCGGTCCGATACCTCGGAGGGGCCGGTGCGCCTTTCGCCCAACGCAATGACGACCGCCATGACCGGCGGGGCGTCGAGCGCCGCGATGGCGGGCACCATGATGACGGGCGCCACGGCGTTCAACGAGATGATCGACAATCCAGAGCTGCTCGACGAGCAGTACGACGTGGTCGCCGGCCGATGGGCCAAGGCGGCCGATGAGTGCGTCCTCGTGCTTTCGGCCCGTGGCAAGATATCGGATTTCTCGTTGTACAGCATGGGCGTGCTGGACCCCGCCGCTCTCGATCGGATGGTCGAGCGCACCATGAGCGGCTCGGGGGAGGTCAATGTCCCCGAGGTTGCCGAAGATTTCACCTACGATGACGCGCTCGGCACGACGTTCAAGGTTCTCGCCGCTTCCGACTCGTATCGCCGCAACGCCGAGACTGGCGGTTGGACCGACATGTCCGACGACGACTCGTTCATGGCGGGCCAGGTGAGCCAGGGCCTGGACCTCAAGATCGTGGGCATCGTCCAGCCGAGTCCCACGGCAAAGTCCGCCGCGCTCTCGCAGGGCATCGCCTATACCAGCGGCTTGACCGATGAACTCATGAAGCGCGCTGCGAATTCGGAGATCGTGCGGGCACAGCTCGCCGAGCCCGAGGTGGACGTCTTCACCGGCAAGCCGTTCGCAACGTTGCAGGAGGAGGCCAAGCGCGGCGTCGACTTGGCGAGCCTGTTCACGGTCGACAGTGCCGCCCTCAAGTCCGCGTTCAAGATCGACGCGGCCAAGCTCGGTGCCGGACTCGATCTTTCGGGTTTTGATTTCGCGGGGCTCGACATGGGCGGGGTGGACATAGACATATCGAGCGCTCTTGAGGGAGTGGACCTTGCCGCTGTCCTCTCGGGCGCGCCGACGCCGGATTTCGAGGGCATTCTGGGCGATCTCGCGAGCGATCCCGTGCTCGACAAGGCGCAGTTCGAACAGGTGTCAAAGCTCTCGGGCGCGTTTGTCGAGCGGTTCCTGATGGGCTGGCTGCCTGAGCACGGTGCGGGCCTGCGCCCGAGCGAGCCCGATTTTGGCGAAAAGCTCGTCGAACAGTTCGTCGCATATGCCGGGTCCGCGGCGCCCGAGGGTGGCGCTGCCCTGCTTGACGAGGTGGCAGCCGTGGCGGGCAAGCCCGTTGCCGAGCGTCTGGACGATATCGTGCGCACCTATGTGCGTGACGATTTGGCTCCCTACATGGCACGCGCTCTCAAGGACGTGGCTGGTCAGGTTTCCAAGCAGCTCGCTGCCGCGATTGGCTCGCAGCTTCAGGAGGGGCTTAGCCGCACCTTCGCGGCAGCCGCGCCTCAGCTCGCCCAGCGTCTCGCTGCCAACATGCAGCGGGCGTTCTCGGTCGACGGCGGGGCCTTCGCGCGTGCCATCCATTTCAACATGGATGCGGAGGATCTCGCATCGCTCATGGGGAGCTACGCCAACGCCGGCAGGCTCACCTACGACAACAACCTTGCGACGCTCGGCTACGCCGATGCGGCCGACCCGCAGGCGGTCAGCATCTATCCCGTTGACTTCGAGGCCAAAGACGCGGTGCTCGGGGCGATCGACCGTTACAACGAGGACATGCGCGCCGCGGGGAAGGACGATAAGGTCATCGTCTACACGGATTACATGGGCGTGCTCATGGGCAGCGTGACGAGCATCGTCAACATGATCTCGCTCGTGCTTATCGCCTTTGTGAGCATCTCGCTCGTGGTGAGCTCCATCATGATCGGCATCATCACCTACATCAGCGTGCTCGAGCGCAAGAAGGAGATCGGCATCCTTCGCGCGATGGGCGCATCCAAGCGAAATATCGCCAACGTCTTCAACGCCGAGACCTTCATCGAGGGTCTCATCGCGGGCGTGCTCGCCATTGCGGTGGTGGTGGCCGTCTCATTCCCCGTGAACGCGTGGGCGCTCGCCGTGCACCACGTGGAGAACGTGATGCGCCTGCCCATCTCCTCGGCCCTCGGCCTCATCCTCATTAGCGTTGCCCTCACCGTCATAGCCGGGCTCATCCCCAGCCGCAGCGCCGCCCGCCGCGACCCCGTGGAAGCTCTTCGCAGCGAGTAGCCTCAATTTAGGGACAGTCCCTAAATTGAGGTTCGGCGGGGTGGGCAACGGCCCTCACCTGCAAAAACATTGCGAAGACAATATGGAGACGCCCGCGGGCGTGTATACTAA
>CAUWMY010000044.1:0-10648 GCA_963560155.1 uncultured Collinsella sp. | reverse complement strand
TGGTCGTCGGGGACAAGGCGTCAGGCATGGTCGGCTCGATCGCGGAGGTGTTCCCCGATGCCGCCCACCGGCGCTGCACCGTGCACTTCCACCGCAACGTGCCCGCCCGCGTGCCGAAGTCCAGGCGCGCCGCGGTCGCGGCCATGCTCGAGGCGGTCCACGCCATGGAGTCGCGCGAGGCCGCCGAGGCAAAGGCGCTCGCGGTCGCGGACGAGCTCGAGCGGATGCGGCTCGGTGAGGCCGCCAGGGTCGTCCGCGAAGGCTCCCCCGAGACCCTGGCGTACACGGGCTTCCCGTGCGAGCACTGGCGACGCATCCGCATCAACAACGCCCTCGAGCGCCTGAACCGCGAGGTCCGCAGGCGAACGCGCGTGGTGGGCACCTTCCCGGACGGGAAGTCGGCGCTCATGCTCGTCACCGCGAGGCTCAAGTACGTCGCGGAGAGCGAGCGGGGCTCGAGGCGCCACCTGGACGTGACGCTGCGGGAGGAGTAGCCGTACCGGACGGCGGGCCTATGGGCTGTCGGAAAGTGCGCAAGAATCTTGACGGAACCCTGAAAGAATGAAGCTGGTTGTTCCGTCGAAATGGTTGAAGGGCTATGTGGACAGGAGCTTCCTCTCTAAGTACGAAACGACTGTTGTCCCCCATAAAGTTGATCAGGCTATTTTCAGGCCGAGGGCAAGCGATTTCAGGGAGCGTCATGGAATTGGGGATAGATTCATGGTGCTTGGTGTCGCTTCAAAATGGGGCGAGAGAAAGGGCCTGTCGATTTTCCTAAAATTGGCAGAGCTGCTCGACAGCAGCAAATACGCAATCGTTCTTGTTGGATTGAATGGAAAGCAGCTGCGTATTGCAAGGGGAAAAGCCGTTGGACTGCGCCGAGTCGACGATGCCAGTGAGCTTGCAAAGATATACAGCTCTGCTGACGTGTTCTTAAATCCTGGCACTGAGGAGACATTCGGCATGAATGTTGCCGAGGCAGTAGCGTGCGGGACGAGGGCGATCGTTATGAAGGGCTCTGCCTGCGCGGAAGTGGCGGACAATCTTATAGAGACAATTCCGGATGCACGTGCGATTGCCCGAAAGATCGAGAAATTGCGGATTGAGCAGGATTCCAGCTGTTTTGATGTTTCGACTCAGTCCGGCACGTCTGCATAAGGGGACCCAATGCCTCGATTCTCAATCCTTGTTCCGGTCTACAACGCGCTGCCTCATCTGAATGACGCGTTGGCGTCAATTCTCAACCAGACTCTTTCGGATTATGAGGTGGTGCTGGTTGATGACGGCTCGACAGATGGATCTGCTGAAGTTTGCGACGCCTTTGCGGCTACTTGTGGCAACGTTACGGTGGTTCACCAGGAAAACTCTGGCCTTCTTCTCGCACGTCGCGTAGCGCTGGGCTACGCATCAGGGGATCATATCGTGACGCTCGATGCGGATGATGTCCTGCGGTCTGATGCCCTGGAGAGACTAGCTTGCGTTATTGATGGCTACGCGCCGGATATCATCGGATTCTCTTTTGCCCGTACTCCGGATTATGCGGTTGCTCCGGAAAGTCGGCTTCCTTTGGCCGAGGGCCTGTACAACGGGCGCGATTACGGTCAATTTGAGCGCATGGTGTGCGAGGGCTTCCTGATCAGCGTGTGGAGCAAATGCTGTAAGCGTTCGGTTATCGATGTCGATGCGGACTATTCGGCGCACCACGGATTGACCTATGCGGAGGACTTACTACAGCTCACGCCGCTCGCAAGCGCTGCACATAGCTTTTACTATCTTGACGCTCCGCTCTACTTCTACCGGCCTAATCCGCAGGGCTGTACGGCGCATTATGAGAACCAATACGTGGATGATTTGATGGTGGCGTTGGAGGCGTTTTTGCAATATGCGGCGCATTTGGGCTCCGATTGTTCCACACTCGCGCATCAAAGCGCGCTTTTGCAGGTGACTAGCCTGGTGCACATATTGGTTAAGTCTGGTTTGCCGCGCGGGCAGGAAGTGCGTGAGCTTGCGACCATTCAGTCCCGCGTGGAGTCTGCTGGTTTGTGGGGTCCATGGTGCAAGGGGCTCCGGGTCGATAAGCGCTGGGAGATGTTTGCGCTCAAGAGGGGTTGGTTTGGCGCTCTGCATGTGAGCGTCTTGGCCGTTGAAGCCGCTAAGCGCTTGCGCAATCGCATGAGCGCAAAGTAGGTTATCGTGAAAACTCGATCCGTAACCCATAACGCAATAATGAATACGCTGCTCACGGCATCGAATCTGATCGTGGCGCTCATCACCATTCCGTATGTCTCCCGCGTGCTCTCCGTGGAGCGCTTGGGTGACGTTTCGTTTGCTCAGAGCGTATCAACGTGGGCGTCTGCGCTGTGTTTGCTGGGCGTCAACGTGTATGGCATGCGCGAATGCGCGCGCGTGCGGGACGATGCCCGCGAGTTAGCGCGCGTGGTAAAAGAGCTGCTCGTCATCATTACCGCCACGACTTCGGTTGTGATGATCGGGTTCGCCGCGGCCATCTTCGTTGTGCCGAGTTTTGCGTCCGTGGCGCCGCTTATGTGGATGTTCCTGGTGGGAACCCTGATGCTCTCGTACGGGGTCGAGTGGTTCTACCAGGGGATCGAGCAGTACTCATACATCACGGTCCGTAGCGTCGTTTTCAAAATGCTGGCGTTCGCCGCGACGTTGCTGTTCGTCCGCCGTCCAGGCGACTATCTGGTATACGGTGCGATTCTTGCGCTCGTCACCTGCGGAAACAACCTGTTCAATCTGGTTCGTCTCCACAAGCTGCTCGATTTTAAGAGCGTTGGCAGGCTGGATGTCCGTCGTCACATCAGGCCGCTCATGGTGTTTGGCGCGCAGGCAATTGCGCAGTCGGTGTACCTCTCGTTCAACAGTACGATGCTTGGTGTGTTGTCGCATGGGAATTACCAGGTGGGGCTGCATCAGCTCGCAGTGAAGATCGAACATGTGCAATGCAGTGTGGTCGGTGCGGTGACGGGGGTGTTCGTGCCCCGGATAGCGCACGACCAAATGGCCGACGACGTTGTGGGGTTTCGCAGGTTGGTGCGCACAGGCTTTGGCCTCACGATGAACATCTGCCTGGCGGTGATGTGCTGCCTGCTGATGTTCGCCGAGCCCGTGGTCCTGTTCGTGTCCGGCGAGGCGTTTGCCGGTGCGGTGACGCCGGTGTGGATCATCGGCGCGGTGAGCCTCATGTCGTGCGTCAGCTACTTTGTGGCGATGTGCATCCTGTCCCCGCTGGGCCGCGAGAGGCAGATGGCCATGTCGAGCATCGCGGCGGCCCCGGTGAGCGTGGTGCTCAACCTGCTGTTGGACGGCCCGTTCGGGGCGGTGGGCGCGGGCGTTGCGCTTTTGGCCACCGAGGCGACCGTCCTGTGCATCGAGCTCTGGTGCGCCCGCGACGTGCTCTCGTCCTTCGTGCGCCCGCGCGACCTGGCGCGCATGGCGGCGTCCAACGCGGTCGCCGTCGCGGTGTCCGCGGGCTGCGCATGGTCGCTCGCGACCGCGTTCTCCGCCGGTCCCGGAGCAATCGCAATCGTGGTCTGTTCATCTACAGCGCCGTGGACATTGCCGTCGCAGTTGCCCTGCGAGACGACACGGCCCTCATGCTGGTCGGAAAGGTTCGGGCAGTCTTGCAGCGCGGGTAGCCTGGGCTCGGGCATGATGGTGTACATGCGGTTTGTGTGGTTGGATGCATTACAAGGGTGATCTGGACATCAATGCTGGGGTGATTGTGAATGGATAGCAAGTTCGAGGTAAAGCTGGATGTGGCATCGACGATTAATAGCCTTGACAATTGGGTTCCCGGGCTCAAGATGATTAATCGCGGATGGGCGGAGAGGCATCTGGACTCGGAGAATATCAAACATATTGCTAAAGTCAGAGACCAGATGATGGAGTTGGGCTTTCCGAAAGAAGCGATTGAGGATTATTGCAGCACGCTTTTTAGAGAGTTGCTGTGTAGGGTGAACCGCGAGACAGTGTATGAGTTTGCGAGGAAGCAGTCGAATGATGGTCTAGACAACCCCGATGTTGGTCTGTCGTGGCGATATCGTTTCGATCAATATGCTGGACAAGAATTTGATGAAGAGCTGCAGCTGGCTTGGGCTGCGGTGTTGGCGGGGGAATGCGAAGAGCCCGGCTCTTACTCGTTCAAGACGATGTCAATTCTTGCGGACATGAACGCGCGTGACGCGGAGTCCTTTAAAAAGGTGTGTCAGTGGAGCGCTGGCGGGATGAACCAGTACGGCGTTCAGCAGCCAGTGATACCCTTGCTGACCCTCGATGGTGGAAACACAACCTACTGCGGCGGGGAGATAACTTATAGCGAGGTCTCTCGCCTTGCAACGCTGGGCCTAGTTGATGTGGGGACATCCATGCATTTCCCTGAGGCCGCTCGAGTTGTTCTTTGCATTGATGGCGTGAGCTATCAGCTTGCTGGACGTCGAGGCCCCGTTGAAATCGGCGGGGTGACCTTCACTGAATATGGTGACGAGCTTCAAAAGATGTGCAGCGAGGAGACCGGCAAGGCGGGAGGTCTTATTGGCTACGTGAGGAGTGTTCTTGCCAGGCAGGGAATCACCTTAGAAGAGATGGCCATCAACAAGATCCTTGCAGAGCGTTTTGATGAGGGCGGACAGTAAGCTGTTGCTATGGAGCGTGTTGGGGCAATTCCGATAGCAGAGATCGACAGTCTGTTTTCGGAGTAATGGCAAACGGAAGAAACTGTTCGTCGATAAACAGTGGCTCCTGCGAGAGGTCGCTCGTGATTGCGAGCTGACCGACGTCGTGTCGAGCATTGCGGCGGCCCTCGATGATCGCCGTCGTGAATCGCCCCCCGCCGGAGTGGGCATTTGATTCGAATCCATTCATATCTACTCATATGATGATTAGAATGATTAGATGTGAGTAGATGTGAATAGAAGGATGGGAATATGGACGTTCGGGAAGGGGAGACCGTAGAGTTCAAGCGTGAGATGAACTCGGGTGCCGCGAGCGTGCCCGCAAGCGATTCCGCTATCATCCGCATGATTCGAGAATGCGACGGAGACGTGTTCGAAGCCCGCCTCTCGATGAACCAGGACCTCACGTTCCGTTATGCGCAAGCGGAGTTCGAAAGGAAGGGGCTTCCGCTCGGGCCCGGCGAGATGCGGACGCTGGGCATACTCAATCCCGACGGCGCCTTCACAAATCTAGGGCTCCTGCTGTCGGACCAATGTCCTCCGACGATGAAGGCCGCTGCGTTTTCAGACGACAGCCGGAGCGTGTTCACCGAACGCCGCGAGTACGCGGGCTCGATCCTCAAGCAGCTCGCCGACGCCTATGCGTTCCTCCAGGCCCATAACCACTATCGAACCGAGTTCTCGGGCCTTGAGCGGATTGATTGGTATGATTACCCCGCAGTTGCGCTTCGGGAGGCTCTTGTGAATTCGGTCGCGCATCGCGAGTACGCGCTGTCCGGTCCCACACTCGTTTCTGTTATACCCTCCGCGGTGGAGATCGTATCGCTTGGGGGGTTGCCGATGGGTATCGAATACGAAGACCTCTCCGCTCGGATCTCCATGCCGCGCAACCGTGCGCTCGCCAACGTGCTGTTCCGCTTGGAGCTTATCGAGGCGTACGGGACCGGTATTGGCAGGATGCGGGAAAGCTATGAGGGAGAGGGGCTGTCTCCGGAAATAACGGTGACGGCGAATACGTTTTCCATTGCGCTGCCGAACAGGAATGCGCAGGATGTGAAGGTCGCCGAGGCTGCTGGGTCGTTGTCGGAGGCGGCGATGTGCGCGCTTGCCGACGGCGCTCGGACCCGAGCGGAGGTTCAAGCCAGCCTCGGGGTCTCCCAGTCGACGGCGGGTCGGATCCTGGCCGACCTCGTGAGCGACGGTCGCGTCACGAGGATCGGATCGGGCAGGGGGACTCGGTATCGTCTGCCATAGTCCCGGCGCTGGGCTCCGGCGTCCGGTGAGTGACGCGCGTCGCTTCGGCTGGCGAGCGCTTTGCGGCATCGGGAGGGCGGGCATGTTTGCCGCCATGCGGGCCTTTACAGCGGACGGAAGCGATGGACACGTCGGGAGTTTGGCTCAAGGATGGGAGGAGCGAATGGGCGGCACCTTCGAGCCGAAGCGCATCGTCGTCACCGGTGGCTGCGGCTTCATCGGCTCCAACTTCGTCTACCACGCCGCGTGCGAGCACCCGGGCGTGCACGTCACCGTCCTCGAAAAGCTGACCTACACCGGCCTCGCTAGGATCATCGAGTGGTACCGCGACAACGAGGCCTGGTGGCGCCCGGCCAAGGAGGTCACCGAGGCGAGGTACGCCGCCCATGGGCAGCTGGGGCCGGGACGGCAACGCTATCAGTGCGGTTTCAGGACTGACGGCGGATTCAGAGTTCATTATGATAAACTATAGCCATATTTTATGTTTATAGATCTGGTACAGTGAACTTGTAGAAATCGATACCTAGGGATGTCTGCTTAATCGACTGTTAGAAAAGGGGGGCGCCATGCGTATCGTTAAGGTTGTTGCCAAAGGGCTTCCTCTCTATCAAGATGAGATGCTGACGTTGGACCTCTACGCAACTGATCGCGTTGCGAAAAATGAAGATGGATCTATTTCTGACGTAACGCGTCTGGGAACGTCTGGTGCTGTTTACTCGAATAATGTTTTAGGGTTCGTGGGCGTTAACGCCGCCGGCAAGACATCGACGCTCAATTTGTTGGAGTTTGTCGTCTCGTATATCACAGACCGCAGGGTATCGAGGCATCTTGCTTTTGAGCAGGGGCGCATTGGAAGGGTTGGCCAAGAGCTCGAGCTTTCCGTGGTTTTCTGGAAAGATGAGTCCTTCTATCTTCTGGAGTCCAACTTGCGTTGCGAGCGAGTTGAGCGTAGAAATTCAGGCTGCATCTATGGGGACGATCTAGTATTTGCAGATGAGGTCCTCTGGAAGCTCAACGCGACGTATCCGAAGCGTGCCTTTTTGGATGACCTCGATCAATTTAAGGGGAATGCTTCTATCCTCATGAAAAGGAACGGTGACCATGACTTGGACCACTCCGTTCTCTCTCCGGCCGAGCGCGCATTCTTGGACGACCGTACGAGCATAGTTTCACGCGTGACGGGGCGCACGGGGGAGCGGGTTTCTCGTCCGATGGGTTTATTGCCAAAGGGCAACCTGCCGGCGCCTGTCTTGCGGGCGTTCGATCCGAGCATAGAGTCGCTTTCCTATGACGATGAGCTTCAGGTTTACCACTTGAAGTTTTGCGGAGAAGAGGAAAAGGTGATGGGCGTTGACGCGGTGGGGTCGTTCCTCTCTAAGGGAACGATCGTCGGCGCAGAAATGGTCCAATATGCTTTGGGTAGGCTGCGTGATGGCGGTTACATGATTGTTGATGAGATTGAAACGAGCCTCAACAGGTCGCTTGTCGGTGTCGTAATAGGGCTTTTTTCGTCCCCTGTGACAAATCCCCATGGCGCGCAGCTGTTATTCACCACACACGTGCCGGAGCTGCTCGATGAGATTCATCGTAAGGACGCTGTATATGTTTTGAGGCGAGACGAGGAGCATAAAACAGAGGTCGTACGCTATTCAGATGAGGTCAAACGGATCGAAAACAAGAAATCCGCTGCAATTCTTCGAAATGTAGTCAGGGGGTCCCTGCCCAACTACCCGGATATCCAGGCAATGAGGCTCTATGTAAAGGAGTGCCTGAATGGATAGGGATGAGGCCCGAGCCCTGCTGGGGAGAAAATTCGTATTGTTTACCGTGGAGGGGACCGCCGAGGCAGCGATTGTGGAATCGCTGATTAGCCACGATGCCCTGGTGGTTCCTTTTGGCCGCTTGGTGTCAGACCATGACGACCCGGATCGATATTACACGCGGACCAGAAAGGCACGGGATATAGCGGACAGGTACTTTAATGCGAACTACCACTACGGTGGCGCAGAAGGCCTTTTGATAGCAAGGATCGTCGATACGTCGTCAGCGAAATTTGAACTTCCAAAAAAGGTTCGTGATGACGCCACGGTATTAAGCTTTTGCACAAAGCCCGAGATTGAGATGCTGGTCATTCATCGAGAAGGCGCTTTTAAAGAGTGGGAACGGGCAAGCCGTAAAAACCGATCCCTGCGTCCGAGTGAGTTTTGCAAGGTGAGCCTTGGAATGAGGGACGTTAAGGAGTCGTCATTTCTAAAGGAGTATTGGGCCGATTGTGGCGCTCTTACGAAGGCGATTAGGGAACATGCGCGGACCTCGAGCCGTGCCCGCGACGAATTGCTTTTGGCGGATCTCCTGAAGTGAGGTTACGACGGATGTGTATCTTGGAGCTTGCGCTCGCAGCGCAAATGAGGATGTCTTTTGGCAAAAGAAAGTCATTTTTCTTTCAGATGGACCAAGCATACGCCCCCTACAAGAAAGAAATCGGCATTTCTTTCTTGTAGGGGGCGTATTGCAGCATGATGAACGGGCTTCGGTGGCCCTTTTGGCCCGGTGCGCGGAGACGTGCCTCGCCCCCCCTCATGCCCATTCCGTTCAGTTTCCGCGTTCGGCATAAAACCGTAGGAAAATGATGGCAATTGGAAGGGGGTCAACATGCCCAATGACGACTACACGTTTGACTATGGAAACGCGCCGGCTGATGACTATCTGCCAACTTCGCCGGGGAGCACCGCTCCGCAGCATCGTATCGGGCAGGATACTCCAACGGTGCAGATGCGCCGCCCCGCCACCCCGCAACAGAATCCTTCCACGGAGCCTGCGGCGTATCCGCAGCGCGGGCAGCGGCCGTACGCGTATTCTGTATCGCCGTACGACCCCGATACCTACTATCCCTCACCGGCAAAACCCGATCGCCAAGCTCGTCAATCATCCCGACGGGATGCATCTCAGCAGCCTGCGACCGCGCAGCCTCGACGTGGTGCATCCGCGCTCCGTTGGATTGCGCGCCTTCTTTGCCTAGGCCTTCTCGTCTTTGGCGCGATGACCATCTACTATCTCACGGAGCAATCGGCATCAGATAGCCTGGCGCTGTCTTCGGAGGCCGATTCGTTTGCCGAATACGGTGCCTATCTGGTTCAATCCGGCCAGCTCCCCACCTTCGAGGAGAATCCGCTCAAATGGACGGCCGCCCACATCCTGTTGCTCTCGGTTAAGTTCTCCAATCACGGCCTCTCCGTCCGACAGCAAGCGCACGTGGTGGAGTTCGCGTTGATGGGCGGCGTTGTTACGCTCAACGTGTTGGCATGGATGTCGGGCTGGGCTCATCGTCGTAGCCCGCGCGGATACATCCGCATCTGGCGGACGTGGCTCATGTACGTTCTTGGCGTGATGGCTTGCGCGGCCGTTTCCTTTGCAGATCAGTACCACAAGCTATTTGTGCCCGCGAGACACTTCGACAAGCTCGATTTGCTTCTTGACGCATCCGGCTACATACCAGCTATTACCTGCGTGTTCATTGCTTGGAGTATGGGATCGGCCATCTATCGCCTCATCTTTCGAAAGTAATTTGAAAAAAGTTGTTGACGAGGCTTCCCCCTGTGGGCTATATTAATCCCCGCGTTGGACCTGTAGCTCAGTTGGTCAGAGCGTCCGGCTGATAACCGGGAGGTCACAAGTTCGAACCTTGTCAGGTCCACCACTTCTTTCGCAATAAACACCCCAGCGAGAGCCGAGTCGCCGCTGGGGTGTTTATTACTGTCTCCGTGGGGGTTTAGCTCAGCTGGGAGAGCGCGGGCTTTGCAAGCCTGAGGTCAGGGGTTCGATCCCCCTAACCTCCACCACATTAACTTAGAGAGCCGGGGCATATGCTCCGGCTTTTTTCATGCATGGGTCAAGCCAAACGATAGCTAACCAACTATGAAACAAACGCATGGCGAATCCGGCGTGCATAGCGAACCGGCGGCGGGTGAGGCTCGTTGAGCTTTTTCGTACACGTTTTCGGAAAGGCCAAGTACAAAGGATGTTCCTGCAGACAAAACAGCAGGTGACGAAAGGTCGCAAAGCGACGCTACTTGCCAAGTACCGATCTGAATACGAAAAAGCTCAACTTTGCCCCAATCTTCCCGCATCGGCATCCCAAAACATGGCGCCTTCTGAAGGAAAGCAACTTACTCAGGCTGTCATGTCGTGGAAGAACGGCATTTTGATCGCAAGCTGAAGCGAGCCCCATATATATGCATACATATATAAGTGGATACCGCGGGCATGTATAAGTAGATACCGCCGGCGGCGATGAGCCATACCGTGGTCTGCGCTGGCCCGATCGTTCTTGCGAGCGCGTTTACCCTCAAGAAGGTGCCATATTCAGACTTATTGAGGTGAGGTTGAGGCTAATACGCTGCGGCAGAGATGGTCTCCAAATACGAGTTCTAAATAAATCAGATAGTCCAAGAGATGCTGTCCTCTTCGGCAATCGGTACTTATAGGGCGGTGAGCGTCTTTAGAACACTATATGTAGTGTAAGAAGACGGTCAACGATTGTCAGTTGTGTGCAAGATATGGAGACCCAAATAGTCGCGCGCGCGGCAGTCGGACTCTGGCAATATATCTCCTTGCCGCGCGGGTGGCCGAGAGCGAACGAGCTCGGAAGACCCGCGGCGGGTACCTTGAGAACCGGATACCGCGAAGAGACGGAAGAAGTG
>CAUWMY010000043.1:0-11465 GCA_963560155.1 uncultured Collinsella sp. | reverse complement strand
GGAACCCGAAAGAAATCTGTGCTCAAAACCGAAAATCAGACTTGACTAAACACACCCGGCACGTACAAAGTAACCTATCGCGTGTCGGACTCGTCTGGCCATACCGCGCAAACCGTGCGCACCGTGCATGTGGTCGAGTCGATGGAAACCATGCAAGGCGGCGTGCCCGTCCTCATGTACCACTACGTCTACGACCCCGCCAACCCACCGGCGGACCTCAACGGCAACTTCCTCGCCAGCACCGCGTTCGAGCAGCAGCTCTCCTACCTCAAGGAAAACGATTTCTACTTCCCGTCGTATCCCGAGGTGAAGGCCTTCATCGAGGGGAAGCACAGCCTTCCGGCGAAGAGCGTCGTCCTCACGTTCGATGACGGCGAGATGGGCTTTCTGAACGTCGGTGTGCCCCTGCTCGAAAAGTATCAAGTGCCCGCGACTTCGTTTGTCATCGCCAGCGACGCCGACGCCGCCCAAAAGGTCATCGACCACCGCAGCCCCTACGTCGCCTTCGAGTCCCACTCCTTTGGGATGCACAAGCCCGGCGGCAACGTGGGACATGGCGGCATCATCAGCGCCATGAGCCGCGATGAAATCGCGGCGGATCTCAAGCACGCGCAGGAGATCGTGGGCGGGACCCAGGCCTTCGCCTATCCCTTCGGCGACGTCACCGACGACGGGCGCGCCGCCGTGCGAGACGCCGGCATCCTCTGCGCCTTCACCACACAAAACTCGTGGGCTCACGTGGGCGACGACGTCACCGCGCTGCCGCGCGTGCGCATCTCCGGGGAGTATTCGCTCGACTCCTTCATCGCCCTGGTAAACGGATAGGACGCGCTGGCGGCAGTCAGCAGAAATGAACCCGCCCTCGCACGGGGCGTCCCGCGAGCCCTCGACAAATCCTCTGCCGAGCGGCCGGGCGGCCACGCCCCGGCAACCCGTCACAAACCACGGGGTCAGTCCACCACATAGTGCTCCAGCGCAGCCGCAGCAACCGGAAAAACCCGAGGAGCCCTGGCACACGCCCGAATCCTACAACCTAGTGCGCATTTTTGCATCGAGGCGTTCGACACCTTCGTGTTTTTGACCGGTATCCTGTGCATCGCTGCCCATGCGGGTGAGGACCTGCTCGGCCTGGGCATCGGCGTGGGCCTGCTCGTTTGGGCCGTGGGCATGGGACTCGGCGGCGCGACAGGCTTCGTCATGAACCAGGCGCGCGACCTCGGCCCTCGCATCGCCTACCAGCTGCTGCCCTTCACCCTAGGGATCGAGCTTTTTCGTATCGATTCCGCTTCGAGCCAAGTACAGCCTCATCTGAGCCGCCAAAATCCTGGGCTTTCCTTCTTTGATGACTGCCCATACTCTGACTTTTCTAAAAAAGATACGAAAAAGCTCGACCCCTACTTCCCGAGGGCGCTCCAAACAATGATCAGGCCAACCTCACCTGAGCGTCCTTCCCTTCTACTGGCCAAAACCTATCCTCAACCTGACACAAGTACCCAATATATCTGCAGGCAGATACCGTTAATTGAACAATAGATACCATTCGGCAAAGACCGTTGCGGCAGTCGCCGCACATCCTTATCCTCTCCTATATGACTAAGATTCTCTGCGACATATCAGCCCTCCGGTACTACAGGACACCGCCGCGATATCTCTATGCCCTTCCGCCCATCCCCGACTTCGATACGCCCTACGGGAGATCGCAACTGCGCAAATCCCCTATCGCCGCAAGCATCATTGGTGTCCCCATCCATGCGCTCCGGATCGATCAAGACCGACTCACCTCGACACTTGTAAAGCAGCACCTGTGGACCAAGCGCATGCCGACCGAAGCCGTCGTCGACACGCCTTTCGATGTCTCCGTGACTTCCCCCCTCATGACTCTGCTCATGCTTTCGACGCATCTGGACCCCATCCAGACTGCTTTGCTTATCTACGAATTTACTGGCACGTTCTCGTTTTTCACACCCAATTGCGACCTGGAACAGTCGATTTTTCAAGCCGTTAATCGACATACGCTTGAGAAGCTCGACTCCTGGCAACGGATCATCAACGCAAAGGGGATACCGACCGTGCTCTGGCGAAGGCCTCCACTTCTCGAGCTGGATGATATCCAAGAGTTGATTGATAGCGAAAAGGGCATGCGCGGAAGGAACCGTCTGGCACAGGCGCTGCGATACGTCACGGGCAAAACAGCATCGCCCTTCGAGGCAAAAGCTTCCATGCTCATAGGGTCATCATGGCAATTGGGCGGCCTCGGACTAGGGCAGTTTGAAAATAACAAGATAATTAAGCTCAACGACTCCGCACAGCAGATTTGCGGCCAAAAGAATGCATACGGCGACCTTGTCTGGGAAGAAACACCCACGCACCCCATGGTTATTGTAGAGTGTCAAGGTGAAATGGTACACGATGTCCCCGGACGTGCCCGAGCCGACGATGATCGGGCGCTCGCACTCGAGAGCATGGGGGCGCGGGTGATTCGCATCTCCCATAGCCAAATCGCGTGCAGCGACCGCTTCGACTTGCTTGCAAAGCGACTAGTGTGCACCCTGGGTGCCACCACTCCGCCCTCCACGCCGGAAACCGCCAGACGGCAGGAACATATGCGCGGCATACTCTTTGGCTCGTGGCCGTATTGCAAGGGTTAAACCAACCCGTACTCAAGGGCTGAGACTTTTCGCATCATTACCCAAAACCGTAAAATACACCGCCTGTCAGCACCGCTCCTACCTGCAGTTTTGCAATGGCCATTACCTTTCATACCTCATGTATTCCAAAAACAATACGAACAACCTCTGCCCCTTCGGCGCTAGAAACCGAACGGCGGGCATATTTAGACTCGCATCGCCCATAAAAGCGGCGGCAGATACCACACGCGCCCAAAAACCCTCCACTCACCGACACGTCGTCCTGCAAAAGCGACATCTGTCTCTTTTTTACGACGGTGAACCTATAATCACGTCATCCCATCATGCCCCGTGAATCGAGGTCTCCCATGAAAACCATCAAACGGTATTGGGCAGCATTGGACGACGCTTCGCACAAGGCCATTAAGAAAGCCGCCTTCCTCGGCCCGCTTCTTGGGCTTGCACTACTAGCCGTCTACCTCATCCTGTTCTACAAAGAACTGTTTCAGGGAACTCTGGGGGATGACGCCGCCCTTAAGCTGGTCCTTCTTCCATTACTCATCATCGCGGCGGCGGCGCTCAGCCTGTACTCCTGCGTGCTGATATTTCGAGCGCACAAAGCCATCAAGAAAAACCTGTTCGCGCACCCCGAAAATGCGCCCCGCACTTCGAACACCTGGACGCATACGGACGGCCTTATCCTCGCACTGGCATTGATAGGCATCACGTCAATCCCTGCCTCGATCTTGGGCTTTGCCATGAACATTGTTTTCAAATCGATGGTTTTCTATGAGCCAAATTCGGCGGTAAGCCTCCTCGCTTGGCCCATCATCGGATTGGCGCTCGCCCCCGTCGCGGCCAAGCGCTCAATCCCCCTACCCCCTGACAACATCTAGTAAGCAGGCAGCGCTAAGGTCCAACCGGCAAAATCCCTCCCAAACAGCAGCATCGGCCCGCCCCGTTCCGCACCGGGGCGGGCCGATGCCGTTTTCAAACATCATGCGGACCCCGAGACAACGGGAATGTCGTACGCGCCGCAACTCCCTGGTCCCGACAAGCTAATCGCACCGCCGGCAAATCTGGATCACCCACCCTTACCCGAATCACCTCCCCTTGCAAATCCAGGCAAGCTTTTCCTTGACATATGAGCATACGTTCATATAATCATTTGTAGTTGATGTATGAGCATGTGTTCATATGAGAGGAGGTACCATGGATACCCACGAGAACCAGCACTGCCTGAACGCCGGCACCCCGGAGCACACTCTGGACGACACCGCGGAGTCCCTCCCCGAGGAGGAGCTGCTCTACGACCTCGCCGACCTCTTCAAGGTCTTCAGCGACACCACGCGCATCAAGATCCTCTACGCCCTCATGAACGATGAGAAGAGCGTCAACGAGATCGCCGAGAACCTCGGAGCCTCACAATCCGCAGTCTCCCATCAGCTGCGCATCCTCAAGCAGGCGCATCTGGTCAAATTCCGTCGCGACGGCCGCAACATCCACTACTCGCTCGCCGACGACCACGTCCTGACCATCCTCGACCAGGGCCTCACCCACATCTGCGAGTAGCCCTCACCTCAATTTAGGGACTGTCCCCAAATTGAGGAGCCGCGAGTAAACGCCCACCCGGGCGGTCTCGATAGTCTTCCCAACCACCCGAAAGGACCCCATCATGCGCAAGGTTTTCAAGCTCGACGAGATCGACTGCGCCGTCTGCGCCGGCAAGCTCGAGGACGCCATCAAGAAGCTCGACGGCGTGCAGGACGCCAAGATCAACTTCCTCACCCAGAAGCTCACCCTCGAGGCCGCCGACGAGGACTTCAACGCCGTGCTCGACGCCGTGGTCAAGCTCACCGCCGAGGTCGAGCCCGACTGCGAGATCTTACGCTAAGACGCGCACGCTGCACGACGCCCGCCGACGGCGCCGAGCGAACCGCGCGGTCGCCAAGCGCCCGCCAAGCCCGCACAGACACCCGTGAACCGCCGACGACCGGCGAGCCCCATCGATTGGACCATTCATGAACAAAAAGCAAAAGAAGTGGCTGAAGCGCATCCTCCTCGCGCTCGCCATTTTCTTCACCGTCATGGCGCTCGACGAGCTCGGCGTGCTCGCGGGCATCTTCGGCGAGTCTGGCGCGCTGTACGCGAGCTTCGCGCTCTACCTCATCCCCTACCTCATCGCCGGACACGACGTCCTACTCAAGGCATGGCGCAACATCCGCCGCGGCGAGGCCTTCGACGAGAGCTTCCTCATGGCCGTCGCCACCATCGGCGCATTCGCCATGATTTTCTTCCCCGAGACCGAGCCTCACATGGCCGAGGGCGCTGCCGTCATGCTCTTCTACCAGGTGGGCGAACTGTTCCAAAGCTACGCCGTGGGCAAGAGCCGCAAGTCCATCGCCGCCATGATGGACATCGCCCCCGATTACGCCAACATCGAGCGCAATGGCGAGCTCGTGGAAGTCGACCCGGATGAAGTGCAGGTCGGCGACATCATCGTGGTCAAGCCCGGCGAGCGCGTGCCGATCGACGGCATCGTGGTCGACGGCACCTCGCAGCTCGACACCGCCGCCCTCACCGGCGAGTCCGTGCCGCGTCGCATCGAGGTGGGCGGCGAGGTCATCTCCGGCTGCATCAACATGACGGGCGTCCTGCGCATCCGCACCACCAAGCTCTTCGGCGCGTCGACCGTGAGCCGCATCCTCGAGCTCGTGGAGAACGCGAGCGAGAAGAAGGCGCGCACCGAGAACTTCATCACGCGCTTCGCCCGCGTCTACACCCCCATCGTCACCCTCGCCGCCGTCGCCATCACCGTGGTCCCGTCGCTGCTGGGCATGGGCGCCTGGGCCGACTGGATCCTTCGCGGCCTGACCTTCCTCGTGGTGAGCTGCCCGTGCGCGCTCGTCATCTCCGTGCCGCTGTCGTTCTTCGGTGGTATCGGCGGCGCGAGCCGGCTGGGCATCCTGGTGAAGGGCTCTAACTATCTCGAGGCGCTCGCGCAAGTCGACACCGTCGTCTTCGACAAGACGGGCACCCTCACCTCGGGCACCTTCGGCGTCGTGGGCGTGCATCCGGCAGGCAATATCGACGACGACCAGCTGCTCGCCATGGCCGCACACGCCGAGGCGTTCTCCGACCACCCCATCGCCCTCTCGGTCAAGAAGGCATATCTGGACGAGGCGCCCGCGGATTCGGGGCACACCATCGATCAGGCGCGCATCGAGGAAGCCGCCGAGGAGTCGGGGCACGGCGTGAAGGCGACCGTCGACGGACATGCCGTCCTGGTGGGCAACGACAAGCTCATGAGCGCGCACGGCATCTCCTGCCCCGACTGCGAACTCACCGGCACCATCCTGCATGTGGCGATCGACGGATCGTACGCCGGTCACATCGTCATCGCCGATGTGGTGAAAGACGACGCCGAGCAGGCCATCGCCGACCTGCATGCCGCGGGCGTCGAGCGCTGCGTCATGCTCACCGGCGACCGCGAGGAGGTGGCGCGCGCCGTCGCCTCCAAGCTCGGCCTGGACGAATACCACGCCCAGCTGCTGCCCGGCGACAAGGTCGAGCAGGTGGAGCGCATCCTCGACTCCGCCCGCGGCAACCTCGCCTTCGTGGGCGACGGCATCAACGACGCGCCGGTCCTCACCCGCGCCGACGTGGGCATCGCCATGGGCGCCATGGGCTCGGATGCCGCCATCGAGGCCGCCGATATCGTCCTCATGGACGACAAGCCGAGCAATATCGCCCGCGCCATCCGGGTTGCGCGCAAGACCATGCGCATCGTGCACCAGAACATCGTGTTCGCCATCGGCGTGAAGCTGCTCATCCTCGCGCTCGCCGCGGTGGGCATCGCCAACATGTGGCTCGCCGTGTTCGGCGACGTGGGCGTGGCCGTTATCGCGATCCTGAACGCCATGCGTGCGATGAACGTGAAAGATTGCTAGCGGCGCGAGTACACGCCCGGATGACGGGCATCGCCTGACCGCCAAAGCGCAAACCTTGAGAAAAGTTGCAGTGAATCGTCGATTCATCGAGTATGTCCATAGCGCCCAATACGCCGACCAGCGGTTTTGTCAGCGCAATTGAGACGGCTACTCGAGGAGACGCGTTTTCACTGCAACTTTTTTACGTTCAGCGCGTTTTGACGCTCCTCCTCCGAATCAGACGCATCAAAGCCAGCAACGCAACGGCCTCGATACCGAGCGCGAACACCCTGATTGCAGCGGGGCCAAACGAACCGTACATGAAGCCCGAAATGGCGCCGCCCAGCATGGTTCCAACACCCGTTACCAGCGCGAAGTATCCATAGCCTGTCGCACGCTGGTCTGACGGCAGCAGGTCTGCGACATATGCGCGCATGGTCGACTCTTGCACGCCGGTAGTTAGACCCCAAAGCACCACGCCCACGGCAACGGGCGCAAAGGAGTCGCCGTACGCAAACAGCGGAATGCATGCGCTCAGCACGGGCAGGACCACCAGCGTCTTTGGCCCCATGCGGTCATACAACGCGCCGGTCGCCAGAGCGGAAAGGCCGTCGACCAGCATCGCAATGGCATACATGACGGGGACAAACGACTCATCGACACCGATTCCAACCATATGGAAAGAAAGCACGGCGAATGTCGCGACGCCGATCAACGACAAGCCGCAAAACAGGGAGTATGCCCAAAACTGACGTGGCAGCGCCTGTGCGACCGAAGCAGCGGAAGTGGCAACGGAGTCGGCAGTACGGGCTGCCGAGGCGGAGGGGTCGGCAGCGCCATTCGGAACTGCGACGGAATCGTCCGAACCGGCTGCGCCTTGCTCGAATCGGGCCGGATCGGGATTGCGATGGCGTAGCCATGCGAGAACGGCGATTGCCGCCGCCCCCGGCAGAACCATGACCCCGAGTGCACGGCCGTATTCACCACCCGTCGCAAACAGGATGCCCGAAACGATCAGCGGGCCCAATGTGGCACCGATCTGATCCATGAGCTCGTGCAGGGCGAATCCCTTACCGCGCCCCACGGCGGCCGACGCGTGCGAAATCATCGCATCGCGCGAGGGCGTGCGAACGGCCTTGCCCATACGCTCCACCACGACGAGAATGCCCACGGTAACCACGCTGCCCGCGAGGCCCATCGCGGGCACGGCAAGGGCGGTGATGGCATAGCCCGCGATCGCGAACAGCCAGTAGCGACCCACGCGGTCGGCGAGCGGGCCCGTTACCAGGCGACCGGCGAGCGAGGTCGCCTCACCGAGACCCGAGATGAGACCCACAGTGGCCGCCGAAGCTCCCAACGAGGCCAGCAACGGCCCTTGCACGCTCAACGCACCCTCATACACGATGTCCATCAGCATGCTCACCAGGCCGAAGCCCATGATGAACTTCGACGCCGCTCGGGCGCCCGACGAAATGCCACTCTTCATAATCATCCCTCCCGCACGGGTCGCGCGGATTGCGAGGCCCCTCATGGCAAGAAATGCCATTGTAGTCCTCAACCGCGAGATAAACCCAAAGGTCAAAAGACATGACACGGCCCTTACACTAGCTGCAGTGGCATAATGGTCAATTTGAACACCGACGACGCCTAAACCACGATGGGAGTACCCGTGACACCGAGCACTCGCACCGATACCCCGGCCGCGCCCGCCGCGCCTCAGGACACCGTCCGCCTCACCCCGTACGCACTGCTATGCATCGGCCTGCTCATCGCGCTCGGGTTCTCGCTCGGCTGCTCCGAGTTCATCGTGATCGGCATCCAACCCGAGATCGCACGTGATTTCGGCGTTCCGCTTTCCCAGGCGGGCATGCTCATGAGCGCGTTCTCCATCACCTACGCCATCGCAACGCCCGTGCTGGCCCTCGGCACCGGCCGCATCCCCCGACGCACGTTGCTGATCGGCTACTCCGTCCTATTTTGCGCCGGCAACAGCGCCGCGGTGCTCGCCACGAGCTTCGAGATGCTGCTTGCGGCCCGCGTGCTCATCGGCCTGGTCTCGGGCGGCCTGCTCGCCATCGGCGCGACTTACATCCCCGAGCTCGCCGGCATGAAGCGCATCTCGATCTGCATCTCGCTCGTATACGCCGCGTTCTCCATCGCCATGGTCATCTCCACCTCGGCGGGCAAGTTCATCGCCGCCACCTGGGAGTGGCACTACGCCGTCATCGGCACGCTCGTCATGTCCCTCGTCGTGTGTGCGGCGCTCATCCTCGTGCTGCCCCGCACCGGCGCGACCGATATCCCGGCCACCGAACGCGAGCAGATGCCGCTCCTGCGCGACCCGCGCATCATCGCCGGAACCGCCATCTTCATGTTCGGCGTGGGCTCCATCTACGTGTTCTACGGCTACGTGACGCCCTACCTCGAGAACATCCTCGGCATGGGAACCCTCGAGGCGAGCGGGGCGCTCATGGCGTACGGCGGCATGTGCTTCGCCTCCAACCTGCTCAGCGGCTGGTGCGACGCGCGTTTCGGCGTGAAGACCATGCTCGTGAGCTTTCCGATCCAGGCAGTCTTGCTCTTCGGCCTCTGGGCGGTCGGCCCCGCCATGCCCTGGGCCCTCGCGATCATTCTCGGCATCGCCCTCACCATGTACGTGGTGAGTACGCCGTGCATCTCTCTGTTCATGACCACCGCCGCCGAGGAGTACCCACAGGCACTCACGCTGGCGAGCTCGCTGGAGCCCACGGCGTTCAACGTGGGCATCGCCTTCGGCACCGCCGTGGGCGGCGCGGTCATCTCCGGGCCCGGTATGCCGTACGTGGGCCTGGTGGGCGCGGCATTCTCGCTCGTCGCATGGGCGCTCGCGGCGATTACCGTGCGCCTCGCAACCAAACGACGGTAAGAGCCTAGGCGGCGGCAGGAGCCTCGACAATGGGAGGCGTCCCAGCAGCGGCAGGGACCTCGGCAGCGGTAGACGTCCCAACAGCAGCGGAGACCTCGACAGCAGCGAAGACCCGGCTACGCCATCCCCGGATACAGCGGATGCGCCGCGAGCAGGGTTTCCACGCGCTTGCGCACGCACATGCGCTCTCTCGCGTCTTGCGAGGCAAACACCACGCGCGCGATAAGGCCGCCGATCTCATAGAACTCCTCTGCCGTGAAGCCACGCGTAGTGGCCGCGGCAGACCCCACGCGAATACCGCTCGTCACAAACGGGGAACGTGTCTCACCGGGAATCGAGTTCTTGTTGACGGTGAGCCCCACCGCATCGAGCAGCATCTCGGCATCCTTGCCCGAGATGCCCGCGGCCGTGAGATCGACCAGGCACAGGTGGTTATCGGTCCCACCGGACACGAGTCGCAGGCCGCCTGCCGCCATCCCCTCGCCAAGTGCCGCAGCGTTCTCGACCACGTGGTCGATATACGTCTTGAACTCGGGGCGCAGGGCCTCGCCAAAAGCCACCGCCTTACCCGCAATCACATGTATGAGCGGACCGCCCTGCGTGCCCGGAAACACTGCCTTGTCAATGGCGCGGGCAAGCTCGTCGTCGTTGGTGAGGATAAAGCCGCCGCGCGGGCCGCGTAGGGTCTTGTGGCTCGTCGAGGTGACGACATCGGCATGCGGAAAGGGCGAGGGATGCGCGCCCGTCGCGACCAAGCCGGCGATATGCGCCATATCTACCATGAGGCGGGCACCCACACCATGCGCGATGGCGGAGATGCGCTCAAAATCGATAGTGCGCGCGTAGGCGGAGGCGCCAGCCACGATCAGCGCCGGGTGCTCGGCCTCGGCCAGGCGCTCGAGCTCGTCATAGTCGATGGTCTCAGTCTCGAGAGACAGGCCGTAGGGAACGAAGTTATACAGCTTGCCCGAGAAGTTCACCGGGCTACCATGGGTGAGATGGCCGCCATGGTCGAGGCTCATGCCGAGGATCGTGTCGCCGGGCTTCACAAGGGCCGCATACGCCGCCAGATTGGCGTTGGCGCCGCAGTGGGGCTGCACATTGGCATGCTTGCACCCGAACAGCTTGCAAGCGCGCTCGCGGGCAAGGTCTTCCACCACGTCGACCTGCTCGCATCCGCCGTAGTAGCGGTGCGCGGGGTAGCCTTCGGCATACTTGTTGGTGAGCACGCTGCCCACCGCCTCGAGCACGGCGGGACTGGTGAAATTCTCGGAGGCGATGAGCTCGATGCTTCGGCGCTCGCGGGTGAGCTCCCCTTGGATCGCCTGCGCGATGGCGGGGTCGCGGTCGAATAGCACGCGGGACGGGGATTCAAACATGTGGGTCTCCGTTCTTGTGATGTTCACGGCCGCCGGCCGGATTCGCCGCACATGGCAGACGGCTCACGGCAGCCGTAATGTTATATCCTGAGTAACGTTTTTCTTCTGCCCAAAAGGCTACGCCTGTAAACGCCGTGGGCGGCCAAAGGCACTCGCGCATCGGGAAATGCTCGACCAGCCCGGACAAGGACATGCCCGGAAAACAAGATGCCCGAGCCACGACGGCCATAAGCACGACCGGAAAACAAAATGCCCGAGCCTCAAGGGCCCGGGCATCCCATTTCATCTGTGCGAACGCAGCGTTACTCCACGACCTCGACGAGCTCGATATCGAAGTTGAGGTCGCAGCCGGCCAGCTCGTGGTTGGCGTCGAGCTTGACACCCTCAGGCGAGACCTCGACGACCGTCACAGGCACGGGCATGCCGCCGGGACCCTGCAGGAAGAGCTTCATGCCGACCTCAATCTTCTCGAAATCCGGCACCTGATCGGCCGGGAAGAAGAGGATCATGTCCTCGGAGCGCTCACCGTACGCCTCGGCAGCCGGGATGTGGACGGTCTTCTTCTCGCCAACCTCCATGTCGAGCACGGCGGCGTCAAAGCCCTTGATCATCTGGCCGGCGCCGG
>CAUWMY010000042.1:0-12307 GCA_963560155.1 uncultured Collinsella sp. | reverse complement strand
CGGGGATCGCCACGAGGTCGTACTTGGTCATCTCGTCGGCCACGAGCTCCTGGTCAAGGTCGGGGGCGACCCACACCACGTCGCGGTAGGCGAGGTCCTTGAGGCGGTCGCTGTGATCGGCGACCACGAGGGTGCGCATGGAGAGCACGCCGGTGAGGGCGCCCTCGGCGTCGGTGGTGTAGACGTAGTAGATGCTCTCGAAGTCCTCGTCGAGACCGCGCAGGGCATCGATGGCGTCCTGGACCGTGGCCGTGGCGGGCAGCGCCACGAACTGGTTGGTCATGATGCGGCCGGCGGTATCCTCCTCGTAGCCGAGCAGGTCGCGGATAGCTTTCTCCTCCTTGACGCCCATGAGGCGCAGGAGCTTCTCGGCCTTCTCGTAATCGAGCTCCTCGATGAGCGCGGCGGCGTCATCGGGATCCATCGTGGCGAGCATCGTCGAGGCTTCGCGGTCGGACAGGACCTCGAGCATCTCGGTCATGAGCTCATCGTCGTCGAGCTCGGTGATCGCCTCGGCCGCCTGCTCGGTGTCGAGCTGCGCGAACACCTGCGTGCGCAGGCGCGGGTCGAGCTGCTCGATGATGTCGGCGATGTCGGCGGGGTGCAGCTCCGAGAGCGTCTTGTGCGAGACGGAGAGCTTGATCTGCTTGGTGGAGCGCTCGAGCAGGTCCATGTAGGACCAGGCGATGATGTCCTCGGCGAGCGGCTTGCCGAGCATCTTGGCGATCTTCACGCTCACGCGCTCGAGCAGCGGGTGAATCGCGCGCAAAAGGCCGCGGGCGCCGACCTCGGCGCCGAGCAGGCGCAGCTGGTTCTCCCCGGTGGTGGACAGCTTGATGTCGTTCACGCGCACGACCTTCATGCCCTGCGTGTCGACGATCTGCTTGTTCATGATGTCGCGGGCGAGCAGGACCTCATCGGGCTGCAGGTAGGAGAAGCGGATGTCGGTGGCGGGATACTTGAGGTACACGCCGTCCTCGTCGAAGCGCTCCACGTATTTGCGCCACGAGATCATGAAGGGGGTTTTCCCCGGACCCTGGAACGCCAGCGCGGTGACACGGGGGAAGACCTCGCCCGTGGCGATGCCCAGGTCGTTCACGACGCCGATTTTCTCGCCGGCCGCATCCACGACCGGAAGTTTGAGCATTTCGGAAAGGTAGTTCATAGTGCTCCTTCAATATGCAGATGCACCCCGGCGGGCGCCCATCTGCCGCGCTGTGCGCGGAAGGAGCCACTCGCAGGGGTCAGCGACTGTGTGGTCGGGGTTTAGGTTTCACCTCAGGCCTTTCTCGTGACCCTCATGTATGACAAAACTTGCGGTCGCACCCGTCGGGGCGCAACCGCAAGTAACTATACCATGCGCGGGCGAGGGGCTTCCGCAAGGCCTGTGATAGCTCGCCTCGACTCCGCATTATTCCGTTTCAGTTGCCTCGGAGACGACGGGCAGGCTCGCCTTCTCGGGCATCTTCACCGCAGAGAGGTCGACCAGGTCCTTGAGGTCGTCATCGGTGGCGATGAGGTCGGACAGCGTCACGAGCTCGTAGCCCTCGGCCTGCAGGCGATCGATGATCTGCGGCAGGGCCTCCACCGTCTGAGCTGACGTCGCATCGTTGTCCGTGAGCAAGACGATGCTTCCGTTGCTCACCGAGCCGACGACCGTGTCCGCCACCGCGGAGGCGCCCGGCAGCAGCCAGTCGCCCGAGTCGACGTTCCAAGACACGACAGCGCTCACCAGGTCCATGGCATCCGCCCAGTTCTGCTCGGAGAACTCGCCGAAGGGCGGCCTCACGAGGGAGACCTCACCGGCGCCCGCGCGCTCGACCGCCTTGAAGCTGTCGCCCAGCTGCGAACGCAGGTCGGCGGCGGACAGCGACCCGAGGTTCACGTCGGAATACGCGTTGGTGCCCAGCTCGTTGCCCGACTCGGCGATCGCCTTGACGGCGGCCGAGGCGGATGCCACCTTGTCGCCCGAGACGAAGAACGTCGCCTCCGCGCCCTTCTCCTTGAGGATATCCAGGATGTCGGACGTGCGCGAGCTGGGGCCCTCGTCGAACGTCAGCGCGACGTATTTCTTCCCCTTGACGTCGGGCGTCACCGTGGTACAGGTGACCTCGGCGTTCACGACGTCCTTGACGACCCCCTTGTCCGCCACGATGCCGGTCTTCTTGCCGGTCCAGACCTCGGACCTGCCCGGGACGCCCCACGTCTGCACGAAGCGCACGGGGCCCGAACCGTCGATGGTGAGCGTGGGCTCGATGGAGGTCGCCTCGACCTCGTGCTCCTCATAGACGTTCTCGCCGTCGCCGATGACCAGATCCTCGCCGCCCACCAGCTCAACCTCGCCCAAGCGGTCGGCATCGACCGCCTTGCCGTCGAGTTTCACGGTGCATGCGGTCCCCCCGCCCTTCTCCAGGACGGAGTCGTCCACGGCGAGCAGGTTGCCCGGGCGCGTCTCGAGCTCCTTCTCGCTCATGATGCGCTCGATGGTCGAGTTGATGCGGATCTTAGCGGCCTCGCCGTTCAGCGTGATCTCGACGCTGCGGTTGGCGTACCACACGATGCTCGCCACGAACAGCAGGAAGGCGCAGCCGACCACGATCAGCGCATAGGGGCGCCGATCGTTGCCGCCGTACCCGTGACCGGAGCGGCGCCGGCCGCCGAAGCCCTGCGTCCGACGCAGGTACTGGGCGTTTCTGCGACGCGGGGGCTTGCGGGCGCGCGAGAGGCGCCCGTCGGTGTTCTTGCGGTGGCAAGGCTTGTTCTTGGTGGAATAGGAGGTGGTGTAGTTAGGCAATGGTTCTCCCGTCCATCGGATGTCGTATTTGGGCGGCGGCGCGCTAGGACTTCTTCCCCGATCCCTTGGCGGGGGTCCCCGCGGCCTTCTTGTATTCGCTCACGAAGGCGCCGAACATGCCCTTCGTCTTGCCGAGTTGCTTACCCAGCGCGCGGCTGCCGCGATCCAGGGCCTCGGACCCCTTCTCGTCGATGACGGCGGTGCCCTTCTTCACCTGCACTTTGGCCTTGGCGGTCACCTCGGACGCCTTCGCGGCGACCTTCACGCTCGCCTCGGCGGCCTTGGCCGCGGCACCACCGGAGAACTCGAGGGAGGACGCCTCGTCGCTCACGACCATCGCGCCGTCGCGATAACCCTTGAGCATGCTCGCGGGCATCTCGCGATGGCCGACGAGCGCGTTGGACGCCCCGCCCTCGATGAGGATGAAGGCGTTGACGGCACCGGTGCGGGGGTTGAAATCGACGTCGGCGCAGTAACCCACGCGCTCCCCCGAGACCGTGCGCACGTCCATGCCGGTCCAGATGAGGCACGCGTCCAAATCGACGCCGAGGCGCTTGGCGGCCGCGGCATCGAACGCGGCGATACCCTCCTTGACGACGATCTCCTCGGCACCTGCGGCGATCGCGTCGTAGGCGACGAACCGGTCGGGCTGCTTGATCATGCCCGCGATATCGGGAAGCCTGAGCATGAAACCCACCACCCGCGTGCCCTCCGGGGAGAACACCGGGCAGCGGAACTTGCCGATCTTCTTGGGGTCGCGCGGTGTGCCGTCCTTTTTGAGTTTCTTGTCCTGTGCGGGAAGCCTGTACAGCTTGAGTCCCGCGAAATCACCGGCCAGCATGCGGTTCGACGGTGAGCCGGCCTTAGGCCTGGGCGGGGTCGAGCGGGGCCTCGGGCGCGACCGCCTCCACCACCACGTCGGCGGCGGGGGTCACAGTGCCGGAGGCCACGGCGACGTTGAGCTGCTCGCGCAGCTGGTCCATGCGCTCGCGGGCGAGGTCGACCTTGGCGCGGAGCTCGTCGGTCGCGGCGTCCATGGTGGGACCGAAATCGCCCATGGCACAACGGGCCTGGTCAACGCCCTGCTCGTACATATCGCGGGCGGAATCCCATGCGTCGTTGGCCATGTCGGCGGCCATGGCGCGGGTCTCGGAGCCGGAGCGCGGGGCGTACAGCACGCCCAGGACGACACCGGCGGCGGCGCCGAGCGCGGCACCTGCGACAAAACTCATACCCTTGCCCATGATTACTCCTTAGTAGGACCGTCGGTCCAAGTCGGGTTAAATCGATGTTGAACCATTATACCCAGCGGGCGCGGCGAGCGTATCGCGGCGGACATCCGCTTCACACCGCGGCGATGTCTCCGGCAGGACAAAACGGGTCGACCGCAACTGCGACCGACCCGTCGTGATATGCGAACTGCCACGCGTGGGAAACCTCCGTCAAGCGGTCTTACGCCTCGACGGCAACGCCCTCGGGAACCTCTCCCCTGCCCGAGAACTTGCCGGCGCGATAATCGCGGGCACCCATCTCGGACCACTCGGGCTCCTCGTCGGGCATGGAGCCGAACTCCTTGCCGCGCAGCTCCTTCAGGCAGTTGCCGGTGACGATCAGGCCGAGGGCGACGAGCAGGACGGCGAACACGAGCTGCAGGCCGGAGGTCGCCATGACGGCCATGCCGCCCGTCTGGAGCGCCGTCACGCACCCGGCGATGCTCATGGCGAGCGAGGTGAAGGTGCACACGAGCAGGAACGCCACGGGCACGTAGAGCATCCACCCGCGACGACCGGTGCACTTGCAGAACACGGCCAAGGTGATCATGGTCATGCCGCCGAGCAGCTGGTTGGAAGCGCCGAAGAGCGGCCAGATGTTGAGGTAGCCGCCAAAAGTGAGGGCAAGACCGGGCAGCAGCGTCACCACGGTGGCGAACCAGGGGTTGCCGAGGACCTTCATGGCGCCGGCCTTCTCGTTCTCGACGGCCAGGGCGTCGTTGCTCGTGGCGAAGAACTCGGAGAAGGAGGTGCGGCCGATGCGGGCGACCGCGTCGAGCGAGGTCAGGGCGAGGGCGGAGACGTTCATGGTCATGAACACGGTGGCCACGGTGCCGTCGATGCCGAAGGCCTGCATGCCGCGGGCGATGCCGGTGGCGAAGATCGCGAACGGGGTGGAGGCGACGCCGGCGTTGAGGGCGCCGGTGCCGGCGGTGTTCATGTCGGAGAACATGATGCCGGCGACGATGATGGCGAGGATGCCGACGAAGGACTCGACGACCATCGCGCCGTAACCGACCTTGACCGCGTCGGCCTCGTTCTCGACCATCTTCGAGGACGTGCCTGAGGACACGAGGCTATGGAAGCCGGACAGCGCACCGCAGGCGACGGAGACGAAGAGCACCGGGAACATCATGCCGGAAGCGGAGGTGAAGCCGGTGAACACCGGGGCGGTGATGGTGGCCTGGCCCTTGGCGCCGAGCACCACGATGCCGAGCACGGCGCAGACGATCATCACGATCATCATGATGGAGGTCAGGTAGTCGCGCGGCTGCTTGAGCGTCTGGATGGGCATGGCGCCGGCGAACACCAGGTACACCATGACGACGGCGATCCAGCCGTTCAGGTCGAGGTAGACGGGGAACTGCATGCCGACGGCGAACATGGCGACCATGAGGACGACGCCGGTGGCGAACTGCTTGGCGCCCGTGAGCTGGAACTTGCGGCAGGCCCAACCGAAGACCATGGCGACGAAGGTGAACAGGATCGAGATCGTGCCCGCGCAACCGGCGGCATAGGACTTGGCGAAATCGACCGCGCCCGCGGCATCCGGCGTGAACTTGAAGGTGCCGGCGACCATCGAGGTGAACGCCGCGATGACGATCAGGCAGAACAGCCAGCTAAACAGCAGGAACAGACGGCGACCCGTGCGGCCGATGTATTTCTCGATGAGCTGGGCGAGGGACTTGCCGTTGTTCTTCATCGAGGCGTACAGCGCGCCGAAGTCATGCACGGCGCCGAAGAAGATGCCGCCGACCAACACCCACAGCACGACCGGAAGCCAGCCGAACGCCATGGCGACGATGGTGCCCGTGACGGGGCCGGCGCCGCAGATCGAGCTGAACTGGTGCGAGAACACGGTGAAGGCCGATGCGGGCGAGAAGTTCTTGCCATCCTCCATGCGGCACGCCGGCGTGAGGGCCTCGCGATCGACGCCCCATTTGTTCGCGAGCCACCTGCCGTAGCCCAGGTAGCCCGCGGCCAAAACAGCCGCCGCCACCACCATCAATACGACTCCGTTCATGATTCCTCCCCCTCTTGAGTGTCAAAGCCACAAAAATGGGGGCCGTCGATACGATACGACGGCCCCCATCAGCTATCAGCCGCCCGTGAAGCGCACGGGCGGCACATCTTGCCAACCCGTGCTAGCTAATAATGCTGAGAATGTCTAGGCATAGATGACGCATGACTTCAAAAACCCTTTGTGTTCGCGACGTTCACGCGGGATGCGCTCCCGTCTACTAAAGTGGACGCTTTGCAGTATTGCGCTTTAGCAAACTGCAGTCAACAAGATTTCATCCGTGTTTCATCTTGAAAAAATCCGCCCCACGCAGTGCGCGCGGGGGCTCGAATACGCTGCAAGCGAATTCCATCGCAAAGGACTCGACCTCGGCGCCGACGAACTGCGCGCTATCCCTCGATGGCGTCGATGGCACGGATGAACGCCGAGCGCATCCCCGCGGCCTCGAGCTCGGCCACACCGCGGATCGTGGTGCCGCCGGGGGAGCACACCGCGTCCTTCATGGCACCCGGATGCATGCCGGTGGCGAGCTGCAGCTTCGCGGTGCCCGCCATCATCTGGCTCACCATGGGATACGCCGTCGCGCGCGGGATGCCGTGCTTCACCGCGGCGTCCGCCAACGCCTCGATGACCATCGCCACGAACGCCGGCGAGCACCCGCCCACCGTGCCCGCCACGGACAGCAAGCGCGTCTCGACCTCGATGGGGGACCCGAGCAGCTCGAGCAGGGCGAAGATGAGCTCATGGTCGGCGCACGTGAGCGTGGAGGTCTTCTCGCAAGCGATGACGCCCTCGTTGATGGCGACCGGCGTGTTGGGCACCGTCGAGAGGTGGCGCGTGCCCGGGATGACCCGCTCATACGCCTCGCAATCCCAGCCGGCAGCGACGGAGAGCACCGTCTTTCCGGCGAGCGCGCCCGCAATCGGCGCCAGGACATCTTCGATCATGTAGGGCTTGACGGCGACGACCACCACGTCGGAGGTCTCCGCCACGTCCGCCGCGCTCTTGAGGGCGCGCATGCCGCGCTCCTCGCAGCGGGGCACGAGGGCGTCATAACGCCCCGCGCAGGCGCACATGTTCGCCGCGGGAACCGCTCCGCTGGAGATCCAGCCGTCCGCCATGGCGCTCGCCATGTTCCCGAAACCGATGAAGCCGATCTTGGTCTTTTCCAGGTTCATGAAAGCCCCTCTCGCCCGTTTGGCGTTCGCCATGATTGTATGCAGATATCTTACGGCAACCATCCCGACGCATGCATCGCGCTAGGATTGGTGCTCCATGTGCGACAAAAGGGGGAGATGCGTGGAGAAACGCAGCCGTGAGCGGATCGCGCTGTTCGACAACATAAAGGGCATCCTCATCATTCTGGTCGTATTCGGCCACATGGCGCACCCCGTCCACAACGCGAACCCCGTCCTCAGCGCGATGTTCGACATCATCTACCTGTTCCATATGCCGCTTTTCGTGCTCATGTCCGGCCTCTTCGCCAAAGGGGCCTACCGCGGCGGACATCTCAACATCAACCGCATCGCGAGCTTCATCGCCCTCGGATTCGCCTATCAACTGGCGCTCGCCCTCATCAACGGCGCCACCCTCACGCCCGCGCGCATATGCGCGTTCACCTCGGCGCCGTGGTACTTGATCTCCATGGCGTGCTGGTATGCCGCGACCCCGCTCCTCAGCCGATTGGGCGCACGGCGCGGCATGGCGCTCTCCCTGTGCATCTCGCTGTTTTGGGGCATGATCGACCTCTCGAGCGGTTTTCTCGCCGTCAGCAGGACCATGGCGTTCCTACCGTGCTTCGCACTGGGCTATTACCTCGAGCCCGGCACGGTCGCGCGCCTGCGCGCGTGGAGGGGTTCGACGGCGGCGGTCGCGGCGGCGGCGCTCATCGCTCTCGTGCGCGTGGTCGATGCCGGCGCTTATGATTGGTTCTTCTCCATGGTGTATGGCGACAACCCCTATGAGCATGGCCTTCTCTTCGGCATTGCGCAGAAGGTCGCCGCCCTCGGCGCAGGTGCCATCTTCTCCATCGCCCTGGTGCGCATCGCACCCGAACGGCGAAGCGCGCTCACCGTCCTCGGGCGCCGCACGCTCCAGGTCTATGTGCTGCACCGGCTCATCCGCGCATGGCTCACCTTCCACACGCCCCTTTACGAAGCGCCGTGGATGGTCGACTCCGTGCCGGGTGCGCTCGCCGTCGCGACGCTGACCGCCCTCGTCACGCTCGCCTGCGCCGCCCCCGTCTTTGAACGGCCCTTCGCACGGATGCTCGCGATCGACTGGACGGGGATGGTCGACCGGATGAGGCGCCGTAGGTAGGTTATGAACGATTGACCCCTCACCGCCATTTTTAACCTCATCATTTCCGCAGGTAGATAGCTGTATAGAAATGGAGCCTATGAACGGTCCGTTCATAGGCTCCATGTATTGCCACCAAAATCGTTCACAGCCTCAAACCTCGGCGCCGGGACCCGCGAATTGACCCCAAGTGGTGGGACCGGCACCGGGACGTACGGCCGGAGACTGGCAGCGCACCCCCACTTGCCCTTGCGTGACTAGTGCCAGGTGGCGTGCTCCTTCTTGACCTTGTGCGCGAGAAACAGGACGGCAAGCGCCTCGAGCGCGCCCGCGACCAGCAGGATCGCGTTCGGGATGTCGATCTTCACGAAACCCTGCCAGGACCAGAACAGCACCGCCACGGCAGTGACCGCGAGGCTGCCGAACGAGGTCGCGACCGCGGTGCCGCTGCGGGACGGCACGTTCGACGCGCGCATGCCCATGAGGCCCATCACCACAAAGCACAGGCCCGACACGCCGGAAACGCCCATGTACAGGGGTGCCGCGTCCGTACCCGAAATCGCGGTGCCGCCGAACAGGCCCGCACCGGCAACGGCCAGGCCGAACGTCAGCATGGCAAGGCCCGTGATAGCAGACACCATGGCGATAATCTTCAACATCTTTCTCGAGCTGCTCATCGCTTCCCCTCTCCTCAGGAGAGGGGGCCGTTTCCCGCGGCCCCCTCGTTGCATTTCGGTTGCTATATACCCAGTTTACACGTCCAAGCGCGAGTTCACCGGCGGAACCGGGGGCGCCTGGGGCACAGGCGCGGCGTCGACCGCCTGACTCGCGGCGAGCATCTGCTCGAACATGCCCGCGCTCTGCGTGAAATCGGTGGGCAGCACCACGGTGCTCGCACGGCCGCTCTTGGCGAACTCGTTCATCATCTCCGTCCACTGGGTGAACATGAAGAGCTGGTTGGCCTCGGCATTGCCCACACCCGTCTCCTGGATGGTCTCGAGCGAATCCTTGATGCCGATGGCGATGGCCTTGCGCTGGTTGGCAATACCTTCGCCGGCCTTCTCCATGGCCTCGGCCTCGGCGCGTGCCTCGGTGACGCGGCGGATGCGGTCCGCCTCGGCGAGATCCTGCGCCGCGGCCTTGGTGCGCTGCGCGGCGTTGATCTGGTTCATGGAGTCCTCGACCTCGGCGGGCAGCGCGATCTTGGTGATCAACGTGCTCACCAAGGTGAAACCGTAGGCATCCATCTGCTCGGACACGGTGGCGTTCACGTCCTTGGCAATGTCGTCCTTCTTGGCAAAGACCTCGTCGAGCGTGTAAACGGGAATCGAAGAGCGCAGGGCGTCGGTGATGAAGTCGCGCATCTGCGCCACGGGCTGCTGGAGCATGTAGTAACTCTTGTACACGCCGGACTCGGCAGGCTGCGTGCCCATCTCGTAGCTCACGTGATACTGGGCCGAGACCTCCAGGCCGATGGTTACGTTGTCCTGCGTCTTCACATCGATATCGAAGCCGTTCTTCATGGTGCGCAGGCTCACCGTTGCGGCTTTGCGGTCGATGAAGGGGATCTTGACGTGGAAGCCGGCACCCACGATGCGATGGAACTTGCCCAGACGCTCGATGATCACCGCATGCTGCTGCTTGACCACGAAGAACAGGTTGCCCGTGACCAAGCCAACGATCACGAAGATGATCGCCAAGCCGAAGAGGCCGCCCACAAGATCGAAGAGGAAGAACATGTTCGGTCCTTAGAACGTGATTTTCGTTGGATGCATCATACCCACTTGCCGTTCAACCCGCCGCGAGATACCGCCTGTTTCCCGCAAACGGTCGTATGGCCGCGAAGCGGCGAGAACGCAAGATATACTGTGCCGATACGCCCGCGCGCACGAGGCCCGCAAACTCCATCGCCCAAGACGCGAGGGGCCCCGGCACCGCGAAGAATATGGGAGGCACCATGGCACGACGCAAACAGCACGACGCCCAGGTCGATCCGTTCACCGCCGGTGAACCGACCCTCCCATGGGACGAACCGGGCGTTTTCGACGGGCTGTTCGACGGCATCGAACCGGAGGTCTGCACCCTTGACGGGAGCCCCTACGACGGCCCCACCAAGACGCGCGACGATTACGAGGCCCCCTCCGCAGACGACACCGCCGATCACTCCCGGCGCGAACAATCCCCCAGCCCCTCCGAAGCGCGCGAGCGAAAGCGGCGGATGCAGGCGGAGCGCACCGCCGGGCGACGGGCCGCCAAAGCCGCACCCAAAGACAAGCGGGGACCTTCACCGCTGGGCAAGACCGTGCGGGCGATTGCCATCTTCGTCGTCTTGGCGAACTTGCTGCCCGCCTTGTTCTACGGCATAGGCGGCCTCTTTTCGGACCTGACATCCGAGACGGATTCCCCCGAACTCATCGAGCCTGAAGCGCCCTCGTACGACGGTCACGACCCAAGCCCCGGAATCGACATGGACTCCCTGGATGACGATGAGCGCGCCTGCGTGCAGATCTGCGAGACCTACCTACAGGCCATCGCCAGCGAGCAGAGCCCCGAACGTACGGCGATCATCGATGACCTTAACCAGAGCATGATGGAAACCACCGGCTACACCTGCGAGGAACTTGGCATCGATGCGAACGTCTATGCGGATTGGGCGCTTTCCAATTTCAGCTATCGGATCGACTCCTGCTACGTACACACCGACGAGGGCACCACGAGCCTTTACCTCTACACCTGGGGACCCGACCTCCTCGACATGCGCGCCACGCTGCGGCAGAGCGTCTACAGCTATATGAGCGAGCTGGACACTGACGAGGCGGGAGCCAAACGGCCCCTCGCCGAGAACGAGCAGGCGCACATACGCGGGCTGTTTGCCGAGGCAATCGAGAACGCCGAAATGGACTCCGAATCCTTCCTCGGGTTCCAGCTGGCCTTTGAAGACGGCACCTGGGTCCTCGACCTCGAACAGGCGCAATACCAACTTGACATCCCCTTGGGGTACTAGAACCGGCGCACATGAAAAGGGCGAGTACCCCAAAGGATGCCCGCCCTTGAAACCTGGCGTATCCGGACCGTCTCCGGCCCCTCGACCTACTCCTCGGCCTGACCGCCTTGAGCTCGTTCGCGCTCGGCGCGCTCGGCCTCGGCGCGCTCGCGCTCCAGCTGCTCGCGCACATGACGCGGCTTGACGCCGCGCGGCTTGTTGACCAGGGCCTCCTCACCATGGGCACGGTACTGACGACACCAGGTCTTAACCGACGACTCGCTGGGGATGCCGTGCTTGATCATCACTTCACGCACGCTCATGCCGTTCTCCAAACGGTCCTTGACCGCAGAAAGCTTGAGCTCGAACGGATACACGCGATGCGTGGCCCCCGCATTCATCACCGCGACCTTGCCACCGGCCGCATAGGAGCGTGCCCACTGACGTGCCGTGGCGTCGGGGATACCGAGCTTCGATGCAAGGGCACGATGCCCCGCACCGGTTGCAAGAACCTTTACTGCCTGTCGGCGTACCTTGGCGTCATACGCGCGCCCTGTTTTCTGCTCGGCCATGAATCTCACCTCTCGACGTGCTCACATCCTCGGCGCAGCTCTTAACCACAGCCCTGCTTGGCAATCTCGCACAGTATAGCCGTTAGAACAAAAATCCTACCTGTAAAACAGGTATATCGAAAACCGCACACAGTTAGTATGTGCGTCTTTTTTTAAACGCATGTTACCCATTTCCGATTGACGCGCATGCGGAAACTTGACAAACACACATTTGATATCTACCCCGGTACGGACTGGGCCGTGCACGCTGCCGATCGCCCCATATAAACCCCCTATCAATAGGCATAACCCCCGCGGGGCCGGACAGGGGTCCGCGGGGGGTGTCTCTATGGTTTTGTCAACTATGGCGGCTTTCGTTTTTCAGCATAG
>CAUWMY010000041.1:0-12624 GCA_963560155.1 uncultured Collinsella sp. | reverse complement strand
ATGCTCAAGGCGCAGGTTGACGAGGCGACCGCCCGCGAGTTGGCGCCCATCCGCCAGCACGAGCTCTACTTCGGTCGCTATGCGTTCTTCGCGCTGTTGGCATTCGCGCAGGCCACGCTCGTGTGCGCCGGCGACCTGCTGTTCTTCGGCATCCAGTGCGAGCATCCCTTCCAGTTCATGCTCGTGGGCTGGCTCGCCGGGTTCGTGTTCAGCAACATCATCTACACGCTCACGGTGAGCTTTGGCGACGTGGGCAAGGCGATCGCGGTGGTGCTGCTGGTCATGCAGGTCGCGGGCTCGGGCGGCACCTTCCCGATCGAGATGACCGCCGACTTCTTCCAGGCCGTTTACCCGTTCCTGCCGTTCACGCACGCCATCAACGCCATGCACGCCGCCATGGCGGGGGCTTACGGCATGGAATTCTGGATCGAGCTCGGCACGCTGGCGCTGTACCTCATTCCGTCTTTGGCCCTGGGCCTCGTATTCCGCCGCCCGGTGATTCGCGCCAACCGTTGGATCAACGAGAAGCTCGAGGAAACCAAGCTCATGTAGCGTCTCAATTGGGGATAGGTGCAAATTGCTCCCCCTGGTATCCGGGCGCCCGCCTGCGCAGATGCGCCGGCGGGCGCCTGCTTTTGTGCGTGGCGATCAAGCCGGGCGCGGTGGATCGCGACATGGAAAGGGCCTCCTTGCGGAGGCCCTTTCGCCGAGTCTGCTTGTTGGTGCTGCGGTTATGCCATGGACTGCTGCAATTGCGGCACGTCGAGGGCGTCGAGCAGGTCGTTGTACGAGCGAAGGAGGTTGACTCGCTGGTTGCTCGACCGTGTACGGGTGGTGGGTTCGAGGAGACCCTTTCTCTGTGTCGGGGGGAAGGAGAAATGGTTCGCACATCTGAGCTGCGGCCGGGGGGTCCGGGCGCGCTGGGCATCGTAAAACGACGGCATGCTCGGGCCTCCTCGTCATCCACCGGTACGGGCGCCTTTGGGCCTCGCTGCTGGCCCTCGGGTGCTGTCCTCATTATTGCCAGTGCGGCCCGTCTTATCCGCATAAGAAAGTCTTACGAGACTTTGCCCGAGCGATGAAATGCGAGGTCAGAAGCAATAAATGGGCAAATCGACCCCCATGGACTCCGTCGCGTCTTACGTACACCTTAAGAAATCGACCGTTCACCATGGTGCTTCTGTGGCAGCCCTGTCGTGGAATTGTGAAGCGACGGGGTAGTCCAATCGGGGGTGGGTGCAAGCCGAGGCTTTGCCCGAGCCTGCCGTCGGCTCGGCATCGAAGGTGACTCAATTCGAAGGTGCCCAATTCGTACCTGACCCCGTTTGAGATGCGTACCTGGCCCCGTTTGAGACGGGCATGAGACTCTACACATTCTGTGCGGCTATGGAGCGGGGCCTGATAAACCACGTATACTGTTTCGATGCGAAGCGATGCAGCGTAGCGGGGTCGTCGCGGTGACGCCCCTCTCGTTTCGCGATGAGAAAGGGAACCGTCATGCAGACGATGTATCAAACGATGAACGACGCCGAGCTGGCCGCCGCCATCGACGATCTCGAGGCGCGCGTCGCCGAGGTCAAGGCGCGCGAGCTCAAGCTCGATATGGCTCGCGGCAAGCCGTCACCTGAGCAGGTGGCCATCTCCCGCCCCATGCTCGACCTGCTCAGCGCCGACTCCGACCTTACCGACGGTGGCGTGGACTGCAGCAACTACGGCTGCTTCGAGGGCATCCCCTCCGCCCGCGCGCTCGCCGGGGAGTTTTTGGGCGTCGATCCGTCCCAGACGCTCGTGCTCGGTAGCTCCAGCTTGCTGATCGAGCATGATTCCGTGGCCATGTGCTGGCTCAAGGGCACGTGCGGCCATGCCCCGTGGTCCGAGTTCTCCGCCGCGCACGACGGTGCGCGCGTCAAGTTCCTCTGCCCCGCGCCCGGCTACGATCGCCACTTCGGCATCACCGAGGATCTGGGCATCGAGAACGTCCCCGTGCGCATGACCGAGAACGGTCCGGATATGGACGAGGTCGAGCGCCTCGTCGCGGCCGACGAGGGCATCAAGGGCATCTGGTGCGTCCCCAAGTACTCCAACCCCACGGGCGATACCTACTCCGACGAGACGGTGCGTCGCCTCGCCTCGATGAAGACGGCCGCCCCCGATTTCCGCATCTTCTGGGACAACGCCTACTGCGTGCACGACCTGTATGACGAGGGCGACGAGCTCCTCAACGTCTTCGACGCCGCTCGAGAGGCCGGCAACGAGGACCGCGTGATCGCCTTCGCCTCCACCTCCAAGATCACCTTCCCCGGCGCTGGCGTGGGATTTGTCGCCGCATCGCCCGTGGTCATCAAGGAGATCGCGCATCACCTGCAGGCCGGTCTCATCAGCGCCGACAAGCTCAACCAGCTGCGCCACGTGCGCTTTCTGCCCGATCTGGACGCCGTGCGCGCCCATATGCGCCGTCATGCCGAGTTCATGCGCCCGCGTTTCGAGTGCGTCGATGCCAAGCTGCATGAGGGCCTGGACGGCACCGGCTGCGCCACCTGGACCCATCCGCGCGGCGGCTATTTCGTGAGTTTCGACGGTCCCGAGGGCTCCGCCAAGCGTGTGGGCGCCCTGTGCCGCGAGATGGGCGTCACCCTCACCCCGGCAGGCGCCACCTGGCCCTATGGCGAGGACCCACACGATACCAACATCCGCATCGCCCCGAGCTACCCCAGCGTCGAGGATCTTTCTTCTGCGCTCGAGGTGCTCGTACTGGCCGTCAAGCTCGTGAGCGCCCAACTCGCGCTCGAGGAGCGTGCCTAAATGACCGACGATTTCGACGAGTTCTTCGACGACGAGCTGGCTGAGGCGGAGTCCGTGCCCGAGCCTGCGTCCGATAACGTCGCCGAGACGGATGGGCGTCGCCCGTCTGCCGAGCCCGCCGCTCCGGCCAACTCCGACTCCGCTCGCCCGCAGCGTCAGTCTCCGCCGTTTTGGATGGTGCTCGCCATCGCCGGCATCTCGCTGGTGCTCGGCGTGGTGATCGGCTACCTCGTGGGCACCACGGTGACCATCAACGAGCTGGGTTCGCGCGAGCCCGAGGCTGCCTCCGAGGATGCTTCGGTCGAGATGCCCGAGGGCCATCCCGACGTCGAGCTTGACGAGGAGGGCAACGCCAAGGTGGCCGACGATTCCGCCGCCCCCGTATCAAATGACCCGCTCACGCTGGCCAACAACTATTTCGATATGGGCATGTCCGCCATGAACGGCGCCAAGAGCGAGGAGGACCAGCTAAAGGCCCAGGACGTCTTCAAGCAGGCCATCGCCCACTACGACGAGTACCTCGCGAACAATGCCACTCCGGCGGCCGAGGTGGACCGCGCCATCTGCGTTTTCTACGCAGGCGAGCATGAGCAGGCCATCGCGGACCTCGAGGCCTTCGTCGCGCGCGACGCCACGTTCGCGCCCGCATGGGCGAATCTCGGCATGTTCTACGAATCCCACGGCGATGTGGGCAAGGCCGAGAAGGCCTACCGTAAGGCCGTCGAAACCGCCGCCGAGGACGATACCTACGGTGTGGGCGATTACGCCCGTGAGCGCCTCGAGGCGCTGAGCAAGTAACCGATCGCGCCGAGCGCGACTCAATCGAAAGGCATGGATATGGAACTCGCCATCACCACGCATCCCAGTGCAGAGCGCTACCTCATCGCCGTCGAGGGCGAGATCGACATCTCGAACGCCGACAAGCTCCGCAACGCAATCGATCTGGCCCTCGAGCAGCCCACCGAGCGCGTCGAGCTCGATTTCTCCCAGGTTCCTTATATCGATTCCACGGGCATCGGCGTGCTGGTCGGCGCCGCCCGTCGCGCCTCCGACCGCAAGCGCGCCCTGTCCATCACGGGCGCCCAGCCGAATGTGTTGCGCGTCGCGCAGCTTTTGGGCGTCGATAAGGACATTAGCATCAGCGCAGCGTAAGGCTTTATTCGTACGGTGACTCGTCGCGGGTCGTGGCGTACGGCGGCGCTATACTTGGAATATTGCCGCTTTGGACGGCGCACGGAGCGCCGCATGGACATTTGAGGAAACTGGGAGGTATCCCGTGCTAGGAATCGGATCGACCGAGCTGGTCATCATCCTGGTCTTTGGCTTCTTGCTGTTCGGTCCCGACAAGCTGCCGCAGATGGGCCGCACCATCGGTCGTGCCCTGCGTCAGTTCCGTGAGACGCAGGAGAAGCTGACCGCCGTCGTCCAGACCGAGGTCGTGGATCCCATGGCCGCCGCTGCCAAGGCCCCCAAGGTGGTCGTCGCCGCAAAGGACGAGGATGCCGACGCCGAGGGCTCCGCTTCAACTGAGGAGACCCCGGTGCGCAAGGAGACCTTCGCCGAGCGCCGTGCCCGCCTGGCCGCGGAGCGCGCCGCCAAGGAGGCCGAGGCCGCTGCGGAGAACGCCGGGGACGGCAAGAGTGATCCCGCCGAGGATGCTCCTGCAGACGAGGCTCCCGCTGTCGAGCCCGAGCCCGAATCCGAGCAGGTGGCCGAGGAGGCTCCCGAACCCGAGGTGCTGACCACCGAGGACCTGTACGCCCGTCGTCCGCGCAAACGCGCCGCGGCTCCCGCTGCGGAGGCCGAGGCTGCCCATGTTGAGAATGAGTCGAAGGGAGGGGAGCAGTAATGCCCATCGGACCCGCGCGCATGCCGCTCATGGACCATCTCGGTGAGCTGCGCCGTCGCCTCACCATCGTCGTCGTGTCGGTGCTCGCCGCCACCGTCTTCATGTATTTTGCCGCTCCCACGCTGGTGGATATCTTGAAGGATCCGATCAACGGTTCCCTGCAGCCCGGCGAGCAGCTTTCCGTCATGACTGCACTCGGCGGTTTCTCCATCAAGTTCAACATCGCGATCAAGGTTGCGCTCGCTATGTGCACCCCCATGATCATCTGGCAGGTCCTGGCGTTTTTCCTGCCGGCCCTGCGTCCCAATGAGCGCCGCTGGGTTGTCCCCACGGTGTTGGTTGCCACCATGCTGTTCTTCGCCGGCGTGATCTTTTGCTATATGTTCATCGCCCCGGCTGCATTCGACTGGCTGCTCGGCGAGACGCGCTCGATTGGCGCCGCCATGCCCAAGCTTGAGGACTTCATCAACACCGAGCTCTTGCTTATGATTGGCTTTGGTGTCTCGTTCGAGCTCCCGCTCATTGTGTTCTACCTGGCCGTGTTCCACATCGTGCCCTATGCCAGCTTCCGCGCGGCGTGGCGCTACGTCTACGTAATCATGCTCGTGGTCTCCGCGTCCATCACGCCCGATGCCTCGCCCGTGACGCTGATCTTCATGTACGCGGTCATGCTGTCCCTGTACGAGGTCTCGCTCATGATCACCCGTTTCGTGGTTGTGGCTCGCGACGGCAAGGCCGGCCTCACCGAGAGCCGCCTGGGTCTCTTTGGTGACGACGAGGACGAGGACGTCGAGTAGCCGATCGGTGCGCGTCTGTACGGGTTGCCAAGCTTACCCGATGCCAAACCTCCATGACGCCAAGCGCCCGGGATGAGGATCCCGGGCGCTTTCTTTTCCATGCTTCGAAGTGCAACCAAAGTCACACCTCGAAATGCAACCAAAGTCACAAAAACGGGTGCTGGAATGTGACTTTGGTTGCATCTCAATGATGTGAAGGCGGCCGGGGGGCTAAGTTCGGCGGAGGGGCGAAGGCGGCCGAGGGGGCGAAGGCCGCGGAGGGGACGCTCGCGGGCGATGCGGGGTGCGCTCTCTTGCCACGGCGTGGGCTTTTAGCGTGAACGGTGGAACTCGTGTACACTGACCCACACTATATATAAAAGCGTCTGGCGCGTTCGCGCCGTACGAGGAGGAGCTCGACGTGAAGCTCGTCGTTGCAGAGAAGAACATCGCCGCGCAGAAGATCGCACAGCTGCTGTCCGACGCCGGCGCGCCGAAGAACGACAAGGTCTATAACACGCAGGTCTACCGTTTCAAGGTCGATGGTGAGGACTGGGTCTCAATGGGCCTTGCCGGCCACATCCTCGCGCCGGATTTCCCCGACGAGATCCTGTTCGACAAGAAGATGGGTTGGTACAGCCTGACCGAGGACGGCGAGGTCCTGCCCGCCGGCGTGCCTGACGGCCTCGCCCGCCCGCCCTACGACACCAAGCGCAAGCCCTTCCTTGCCAACGGCATCAACATCAAGGGTTGGAAGGTCGAGAGCCTGCCGTACCTCACGTGGTCGCCGATCATCAAGAACCCCGCGGAGAAGGAGATCATCCGCGTCCTCAAGAACCTCGCCAAAAAGGCCGACGAGGTCATCATCGCTACGGACTTCGACCGCGAGGGCGAGCTCATCGGCTCTGACGCGCTCAACATGATCCGCGAGGTGGCGCCCGAGCTTCCCGCCCGCCGCGCTCGCTACTCCGCCCTCATCAAGGGCGAGGTCACCGAGGCCTTCGCGAACCTGGTCGAGCTCGACCAGGATTTGGCCGACGCCGGCGAGTCCCGCCAGTACATCGATCTCATTTGGGGCGCCGTCCTCACGCGCTACCTCACGCTCGCCAAGTTCGGCGGCTTTGGCAACGTGCGCTCCGCCGGTCGCGTGCAGACCCCCACGCTCGCCCTGGTGGTCGAGCGCGAGCGCGAGCGCATGGCCTTCGTGCCCGAGGATTACTGGCAGATCCGAGGGCTCGGCGAGGCCTCCGACCAGGAGTTCAAGATCGCCCACACCACGGCGCGCTTCACGGACAAGGCGGCCGCCGAGGCGGCGTACGCGCATGTCGACGGCGCGACCACCGGCATCGTCACCGCTGTGGCCAAGCGCAGCCGCAAGCAGCAGCCCCCGGTGCCGTTCAACACCACCGCGCTGCAGGCGGCAGCGGCTGCCGAGGGCATCAGCCCCGCGCGCACCATGCGCATCGCCGAGTCCCTCTACATGAGCGGCTTCATCTCCTATCCCCGTGTCGACAACACGGTGTATCCCAAGACGCTTGACATCGAGGGCATCGTGCGCGGCCTGGCCTCCGGCACCCCGGCGCTCGCGCCCGTGTGCAAGAAGGTCCTCGCCGGCCCGCTCACGCCTACGCGCGGCAAGGTCGAGACCACCGACCACCCTCCGATCCACCCTACCGGCCAGGGCGACCCCACCACGCTGGACGGCGGCCAGCTCAAGCTCTACAACCTCATCGCCCGTCGCTTCCTGGCGACGCTGATGGGTCCGGCCACCATCGAGAACACCAAGCTGTCCATCGATGTGGGCGGCGAGCCGTTCACCGCCAGCGGCGACGTGCTGGTGGAGGCCGGCTTCCGCGAGGCCTACCCCTACGGCCTCAAGCGCGACGAGCAGCTGCCCGCGCTGGCCGAGGGCGACGTCATCGACGTGCGCGACATCAAGCTCGAGGCCAAGCAGACCGAGCCGCCCGCGCGCTACAGCCAGGGCAAGCTCGTCCAGGAGATGGAGAAGCGCGGCCTGGGCACCAAGTCCACGCGCGCGAGCATCATCGAGCGCCTGTACGCGGTGCGCTACCTCAAGAACGATCCCATCGAGCCGAGTCAGCTCGGCATCGCCATCATCGACGCGCTCTCGGAGTTCGCGCCGCGCGTCACCACGCCCGACATGACCGCCGAGCTCGACGCCGACATGACCAAGGTCGCCGAGGGCGCCGACACGCAGGAGCACGTCGTGGACCACTCTCGCGCCCTGCTCGCCGGCATGCTCGATGCGCTCATCGAGCACAAGGACGATCTGGGCGAGGCCATCTCGGACGCCGTCACCGCCGACGCCCGCGTGGGCGCGTGTCCCAAGTGCGGCAAGGACCTGGTCATGAAAACGAGCGCCAAAACGCGCGGCAGCTTCATCGGCTGCATGGGCTGGCCCGACTGCGACGTGACCTATCCCGTGCCCTCTGGTGTGAAGGTGAGCCCGCTCGAGGGCGAGGCCGCCGTGTGTCCCGAGTGCGGTGCGCCTCGCATCAAGTGCCAGCCGTTCCGCCAAAAGGCGTACGAGCAATGCGTCAACCCCAAGTGCCCCACCAACTACGAGCCCGATCTCAAGGTGGGGGAGTGCTCCGTGTGCGCCGAGGCGGGCCGTCATGGCGACCTGATCGCGCATAAGAGCGAGAAGAGCGGCAAGCGCTTCATCCGTTGCACGAACTACGACGACTGCGGTGTGAGCTATCCGCTGCCGGCGCGCGGCAAGCTCTCCGCGACCGGCGAGGTCTGCGAGCACTGCGGCGCGCCCGTCGTGGTGGTGGAGACCGCGCGCGGCCCGTGGCGCATCTGTGTGAACATGGATTGCCCCGGCAAGGAGAAGAAGACCGCCCGCGGCAAGGCTGCCGCGAAGAAGACGGCTTCGACCGCGAAGAAGACTACTGCCAAGAAGGCGACTACGAAGAAGACCACGGCGAAGAAAGCGGTCGCCGAGAAGACCGCGACCGAGAAGGCGTAGAGCTTCTAGAAATAACTAGCTAAGAACCCGGGCCGGCTTGCGCTGCCCGGGTTTCGCATATCGGTGCAGCTTATCCGCTAAATGGCTATTTAGCTGTGTGAGGTCAACCTTCGAGACGTCAATCTCGCCCGACATAAGCTTAGGAAGCAATGCGTCGCGGAGGGTGACAAGCGCCCGCGATTCGACTTCATTGTTTCGGATCTGAGTATCAATGGGTGCGGCTTCTTTTTCAAACGCGCGTATCGCTGCATTGTTGGGTAACGCAATGGGGAGTCCATTTAGAGCTTTGCCGTTTATCGAGCCAAATACAGTCCCCTCACCGTTATAGGCGTCAAGTTTCTTATGGAGTGAGCGCATTAGGTAGAGACCATACGATGGATAGTCGCAGTGGATTGCAGCTAGCCCGCGTCCAATGCAGCAGTCTTCGTACGCCAAGTTTAGGTCGCCCACGGGAGCACGCACGCTCATCAAGACATCTCCCGCTTTTGCCATGCGCTTGGGCTCCGTAGTGCTTAGTCTCTGAGTGGGGTAACGCCAGCCAAATTCGGCGCGACCTTGATAAAAGATGGTTCCAATCCCCGCCTCGTTATAGGAGCTGCCTGCCGGGGATTGACCCATTGTGACATTGGCAAAATCGGCCAGAGTAGCGTTGTCTGTTAGCCCCCCGAAGTGCCGTCGGAACATGCCGTCCGCTAGCTCTTCTAAATAGCCATTTAGTGGATAAGCTGCACCGATATGCGAAAGAGCCTTCGATAGTGAGCTCAGCTCAATTCGTGGCGCAGTGCGTCGCGAATTGGCAAGGGCAAGTAGCGCTGACGAATAAAACGTACGCTATTCAGGTTCGTACGCCGATCTCGAGGGGGAAGACAAGTGGAAGCGCTTATAGAGGCCGTTCTGGTGGAGATGCAGCCCATCTTGAATCCGTTTCAATTCAAACGCCTTGCAGAGGCTCTCAGGCGCCCAGAAGGCGTGCGTCAGCCTGTCGACAATGGCGATTTGCTCGAGCTGTTTCTAACCGCCAAGGAAGTGGAGGGCTGTTCACCCAAAACCATTGCGTATTACGAGGCGACCCTGCAGAACATGGAATCACGGCTATCAAAACCCATCGCGCACGTATCAAGCGACGACTTGAGGCAATATCTCAGCGAGTATGAGCTTGAGCGTGGCTCGAGCAAAGTGACCATCGATAACATTCGGCGCATCTTATCGAGCTTCTTTTCATGGCTCGAGGACGAGGATTATATCGTTAAGAGCCCTGTCCGTAAGATAAAGCGGGTGAAAACTGCGGTGAAGGCGAAGGAGACGTTATCAGACGAGGAGCTGGAGGCGCTGCGCGACAGTTGCGACAGTAAGCGAGACCTGGCAATGGTTGACTTGCTTGCATCGACGGGGATGCGCGTGGGAGAGTTGATTCGCCTGGACATAGATGACGTCGATATCCAGGGGAGGGAGTGCGTTGTCACGGGCAAGGGCAACAAGCAGCGTCCCGTGTACTTCGACGCGCGGACAAAGCTCCATCTAGCCGCGTACCTCGAATCGCGTAAAGACGGCAATCCAGCGTTATTCGTGTCGCTCAATGGCAGGACACAACGGCTGAGCGTCTGTACGGTTGAGAAGAGGATCAAGGCACTTGGGGAGAGGGCGCAGATTGGTAGGGTGCATCCTCATAAGTTCCGACGCACGTTGGCCACGCACGCAATCGACAAAGGTATGCCCATCGAACAGGTGCAAAGACTGCTGGGTCACTCCAAGATCGAAACCACTATGCACTACGCCATGGTGAACCAAAGCAATGTAAAGGCATCTCATGAGAAGTATCTTTCCTAATGAAGTAGTGCTAAAATTAGGGCTACTTATAGGGTTAAAAAAGGAGCTGAAATGAGCCTTTCAGTAGCGACGGTGGGTATGGCCGAGGCAAAAACCAATTTCAGCAAGCTCACCGCGAACGCGAACGCAACGGGTCTTCCTATTACGGTGTTCAAGAACAATAAGCCGTGGGTGGAGATTCGTCCGCTGGCAACGCCGTGTAATGATTTCAAGGGTATGCCTGAAGAAACCATCAAAGCAATTCAGGAGACTGAAGACATGTTGGCAGATCCCGCGCACGTGACGTATACGTCCGCCGACGACTTGTTTGCTGCGCTTGGATTGTAGGGGATGTGAATGTACTCGGCATCATTTTCCCCGCGGTTCGAACGTGATGTGAAGGCGTGCAAGAAGAAGCACTGGAATCTGGCAGCTCTAAAGGTTGCAATTGCTGAGCTGCTTACGAGCGATGAAGGTCAGCTATCAAGACGTTACAAAGACCATGCACTTGTTGGTTCATGGCTGGGTTACCGAGCGATTCACGTGGATTCAGCGCCAAATCCCGCCAAGGACCAGTGGGTGCTTATGTACAAGCTGAGCGGCAATGAGCTTGTGTTCGTCCGAACGGGCACGCATGAAGAGGTGTATGGGAAATAGGCAGCGGATTCGTAGGACAATTTGCCAAAACGATGGCCGTGCACGATTGCTGCGGAATAGCGGGTGTCCAGTGGAAAAGCAAAATCTTGAGTCAATATGTCGTTATCGCAACGAGGCGGTTTTTGCTAGGAATGCAAAATGTGAAGAGTACATTTCGACGGAGTCGATGGTCGCAAATCGAGGCGGAATCACGCCTGCATCATCCGCTCCGTCGGACGGGAAGGTGAAGCGCTATCGTAAAGATGACGTCCTCGTTTCCAATATTCGCCCCTACTTCAAGAAGATTTGGCATGCGAGTCATGATGGCGCTTGCTCAAATGACGTCTTGGTTTTCGAAGCGACAAAGTGCGACCCGAGCTATCTGTTCTGGGTCCTTTCCTCTGATGCTTTCTTTGACTATATGATGAAAACCGCAAAGGGCACCAAGATGCCCCGCGGTGACAAGAAGGCAATTATGGGCTATCAAGTTGGCCTTCCGCCGGTTGATCAGCAGAAGGCCATTTGTGAAATATTGGAATCCCTTCAGGAGAAGATTGCACTTAACAATCAGCTAAATGGCTATTTAGCTGCGTAGGGTCGACCTTCGAGACATCGATTTCGCCCGACATGAGTTTGGGAAGCAGGGTGTCGCGTAACCGCGCAAGCTGCCTGTTCTCAGCATGATTGGCGCCGATCGTGCTGGCAAGTTCTTGAAGCAATTGCAAATCAGTCGAATTGCAGTTTGTGCATATTGGGAAAGTCATCATTTGCTTCTTGTCGCCACGAGGCATTTTGGTGCCTTTTGCTCCAAGCATGACGTATTCGAAGAACTCGTCGCGGCATAGAGAGAAGAAAACATACGGTGCGTATCTGGCGTCATTTGCCCTGAACACTATTACATCCCCCGAGCAAGTTCCTTCATCCGTTGCGCACCAAATCTTTTTGAAGTAAGGACGAATATTTGCGACTAGCGTATCTCCCTTCCGATATCTCGTGACTTTCCCGCTTGTGGGAAGGCCTGCCGACAACTGAAGCCCGGCTTTGTTGGGAAGGAGGTTTTCGGTCGAAACGTATGTTTCAAGCTGGGCGGCTTCCAGGGAGACGGTCTCCTTCGATTGGCTGCAGATATCATCGAGAGTTCCGTCTGTTTCATTTGAGCAGCGATTCGCCATGGTTTCGCCCAAGGCAGCTAAATAGCCATTTAGCTGATTGTTAAGTGCAATCTTGTCATCGATAGTTCCCAAGACGCTGCCGATTCGCTCTTGGGTAATCATATCGGGCAGCGGGAAGGAGTATTCGAGTATCCATTCAGGTTTAACTCTCTGATGGGAACCGGATGTTCCTGTTCTCATACCTGATAAACGGTTGGTAAACCTGTCGCTTGTTAGAACGTAGAGAAGATATCGAGGGTCGATATCGTCGTTCGGAACGAGCGGCATAAATTCCGTCGAGCAAATGCTGTTTGGCTTTAGCGAATGGAGGGGCCAGATGCGCTTGAAGCGCATGTTCAGCTTGTTGACAAGAATATCGCCCTCCTCAACACGGAGCTTGCTGCTGAGGATGGCTGATCCATCGAGCGTTTCCGGGGTTCGATTGTTGTCAAAAGCTGGAAGGCTGTAGCAGTTGTAGATGGTGCCTTCAAGGGGCTTTACCGTTGTCTTGCGGTATGCAGCGACGTCTCCGATGCATACGGTCTTACATCCCATATCCGATCGCCTCCAGGTTCTTCTTGATCTGCTCCTGCAAGCGGTTCGACTCCTCGA
>CAUWMY010000040.1:0-12716 GCA_963560155.1 uncultured Collinsella sp. | reverse complement strand
CGGAACCCGAAAGAAATCTGTGCTCAAAACCGAAAATCAGACTTGACTAAACACAGCCGCGCCCCTTTGGGTGTCTGGGGCGCAGTTTTCGGCCGTCTTACCGCGGTGCCGCCCGGTGATCGGTCGGAAAACCGCGGTGGGCGTCGGCGTCCACGGCCTCCCCAACCGCTCCCCACGTGATTTCGTACGTTCACCGCTGCCCTCTATCATTACAATGTAATAACAATATTATGAAGATAATCAGGACGCCATGGGGCGCCCTATCCGGTAGAGGAAGGACGAACGCATGATTACGCTTTGGCAAGCTGCGTTGATCGGCCTTGTGGTGGTCGCAACGCACCTAGACTCGCAGTTGCTTGGCGAATGTAAGCTCCGCGAGCCCGTCGTGACCGGTTTCCTGGTCGGTCTGATCCTGGGCGATGTGACCCAGGGCCTCATCATCGGCGCTCAAATGCAGCTCATGTGGATGGGAGCGACTGCCATCGGTCCAACCGCCGGTCTCGATATCGGCACGGGAGGAACAATCGGAGTCGCGGTCGCTTTGACCACCGGGTCCGGAGTCGAAAGCGCCATCATGTTCGGCGTGCCGGTCTCAGTTGTCATGCAATTCGTCAACACTCTTTTGATGGCCCTGTTTTCCGGGGCTATGGCAATGGCTGATAAAGAGGTCGACAAGCTCAACTTCCGCGGTCTTGCCATGATTCACTGGGGATGCACCATCTTGCTGGTCGCCCTTTACTGGATCCTCACCTTCTCCCTCATGTATTTCGGCAGCGGCATCATCGACACGATCGTCAACGGTCTGCCGGAGTGGGTCAGCAACGGCCTCAACGGCGTCGCCGCCCTGCTGCCCGCGCTCGGCTTCGCCCTGCTGATGAAGATCATCATGAACGGCTCCCTGTGGCCCTATTTCATCCTCGGCTTCGTACCCGCTGCCTTTGTCGGCTTCGACATGAACATGGTCGGCATGGCTGCCGTCGCGGTCGCCATTGCGCTCATCATATTCCAGATCAAGAGCGGTCAGGGCCAGGCTGTCCAGCCCGCGGTCGCAACTTCTGCCACCGATATCGCTTCCGACGACGAGTGGGAGGACTAGAACATGTCTGAGATTCTCAATAACGAGGCGACGGCTGCCGATAATGGCCATGTTCTCACCAATGCGGATTTCCGCGGTATCACCCTTCGCAGCTTCACCCTCATGAGCTCCTTCAACTACGAGCGCATGCAGTCGCTGGGCTTCCTATACGGCATCATGAAGCCGCTGCGCAAGATCTACGCCGGCGACGACGAGGGTCTGCGTGAGGCGATGCATCGTCACATGGCCGCCTTCAACATGACCTGCGCCCCCTCGACGTTCGTCATGGGCATCGCGCTCGCCATGGAGGAGATGTACGCCAAGGACAAAACCATGGACACCTCCGGCGTCAACGCCATCAAGGTCTCCCTCATGGGACCGCTGTCCGGTATCGGCGATACGTTCTTCTGGGGCATCTTCCGTATCCTCGCCTGCTCGCTCGGTGTCAGCTTCGCCGCGCAAGGCAACCCCATCGCCCCGTTCATCTTGCTGTTCGTCTTCAACCTGCCCAACGTCCTGGTGCGTTGGTTCGGTATCAAGCTCGGCTACACACAGGGCTCCAGCCTGATCGAGAAGCTCGAGAAGGGCGGTCAGATGCAGCTCGTGACCCTCTGCGCCGGCATCATCGGCGCGGTGTCCATCGGCACCATGATCGCCATGTGGGTCTCCATCAACTGTCCGCTCGTTTTCCAGATCGGTGAGATGGAGATCATCATCCAGGACTACCTGAACCAGATTTTCCCCAAGCTCCTGCCGCTCGCCGCGACGCTCGGCGTGTACGGTGCGCTCAAGAAGGGGCTTAACACCTCTGCCGTCATCGGCGGCATCGTCGTGATCGGCTTCGTCCTGGGCGTGCTCGGCGCCGTCTCGATGTAGGGATGTGGGTGCAGTGGCTATCGTAGACGCTCGCATCGATGATCGCCTGATCCACGGCCAGGTGTGCAGCTTTTGGATTCCAGAGTATCGCGTCGACCGCATTGTGATCGTCGATGACGATATCGCCAAAGACGAGATGCGCAAGACCGCATTGAGGTTCGGTTGCCCCGGTGAGTGCAAGCTGTCGATCTTCGACACTAAGAAGGCGGCCGACAAGTTCCTCGCGAACATCGACCGCGGAATCCGCGTGATGATCTTGTGCAACCGCCCCCAGCCCATCCTCGCCATGGCGCGCAACGGCTTCAAGGTGGACCATGTCACGGTCGGCAACATGTCGACTAAAGACGATGCCAAGCAGGTGCGCAAGACGGTGTTCGTCTCGCCTGAGGAATGGCAGGCGTTCCATGACCTTGCAGAGGTGGGGATCCCGATCTTCGATCAGATGATCCCCACCGACGCGCGTGAAGAGATCACGAATTTGTTCAAGTGACGTGTGGGCGGGGTCGCGATCGAGCGCCCGCCCCCGACTGATTGGAAGGCAATCATGGCAGAAATCGCCCAGACGGTGCTTGATAACATCAGGTACCAGCCGACCGTGCTCCCCGAGGTGCTCGCCGGCCGCTCGGCGTTCGTCGACCCGTTCGTCGAACTGGTCCAGGAGCATGACATCAAGAAGGTCATCTTCTTCGGGTCCGGTACCTCCTACAACGTCTCCCAGATAGCAGCGTACTATTTCAAGCATATCGTCGGCATGGCCGCCGAGGCCCAGTACCCCACCGTGTTCAAGCATTATGAGAAGCCCGATTGGACCGGTCTGGTGCCCAACAAACAGATCCTCATGGTTGGCATCAGCCAGTCGGGCACGTCGGTCTCCACGTGCGAGGTCATGCAATACGGCCGCGAACTCGGATGTCGAACCCTCGCTATCACGGGCGACCTGGAGAGCGAGATCACCCATCACGTGGACCGCTCCGTCCATCTGCTCGTTGGCGAGGAGCTCACGCCCCCCGAGACCAAGGGCTACACGGTTTCGGTGCTGAGCGTCTATCTGTGGGCGTTGGGCGTGGCTCGCGCCCGCGGCGCCATGACCGCCGATGAGCATGCCGCGGCCATCGCCGAGGCAGAGGATTTCGTGAACGATTTCCAATCGATCATCGATGAGAGCGAGGCTTGGTACGAGCGCAACAAGGCCTCCATCGCGCACAGCGACCGCCTGTATGTGATTGGCTATGGCGTCGATTACGGTTCCATGCTCGAGGGCATGCTCAAGGTGGGCGAGATGTTTCGCGTTCCGACCATCGGCTATGAGCTCGAGGAGTATAGCCATGGGCCGACCATGGCGCTGCGCGACAACCAGACGCTTTTCATGATCGGCTCGGATGAGGCGGAGTTCGAGCGCATGCTCGTATTCCGCGAGGCATATCTGCGCTACACGCCCCGCGTGCATGTGATCACCTGCAAGGACCTCGCCGACGCCGACGACCGCGATCTCGTGTTCACTCACAAGGTGAACAAGTACCTCGCACCCTTGGCATACACCGTGCCATTCCAGTTTGTCGCCGCGAAGGGTGCTCGAGATATCTTCATCGATACCAACGTGAACCCCTTCAAGGAGCCCTTGGCTCACTACGCCTCCGACGACGAGTAGGAGAGGCAGATATGATCCGCTTGCTGCTTGCCGGCCATGGGCGCTTCGCGACGGGAGTCCTATCCGGAATAGAGATGATTTTCGGACCTCAGGGCGATATCGAGACGGTCGAGTTCGTCGACGGTGAGACTAAGACGGAGCTCGATGCCAAGATGGACACCGCCCTCGAACGACTTGAGGGCGCCCAGGGGGTGTTGCTGCTGTGCGATGTGCTTCAGGGCAGCCCATTCCAATGTGCTGCGGAGCGCGCCTTACGCGACGAGCGGATTCGCGTCGTGTATGGCGCTAACGTGCCCATGGCGCTAGAGGTCGTGGCACGGCTGATGGGCGGTGCCGATGATATCGACGAGCTTGCGAATGCCGTGGTCGAAATCGGACGAGAGCATATCGGAACGTTCGATCGATCCTCCGCTTCCTGTGATGATGATTGGTAACTTAGGGGGTCGGTAAGCACCGGCATTGCTCGCGTATGGCGGCCCCGTTCAGGCGGGGCCGCTGCTATAGTATTGAAGTGTGCCGATTATTGCGGCGTTCTTCACGAGAATGGAACGGCATGCACTTCGATTATGTGACGATAGACCGGTCGTCTCCCATACCCCTTCACAAGCAACTCGAGGATTCCATCACTCGGGCGATAGGCTCTGGTGCGCTCAAGGTCGGCGACAAGCTGCCGACGGAGGATGATCTGGCGACGGAGTTCGGCCTGTCTCGGCCTGTCGTCCGACAGGCATACGGTTCATTAGTGGGGGCGGGCCTGCTGGTTCGGGAACGTGGTCGTGGCAGCTTCGTAAAGGCGCAAAACTATGGCATGTTTGCCCATAAGATTCTGAGTTTCTCTCAGGAGATGCTCCTGCTTGGTCATTCTCCCGCCACACGAGTTCTCTCGTTTTGCCATGCCCCGCTTCCGGAATATGCAGCAGGGGAGCGCTGCCCAGCTGGTGGCGATTGGCTATATTTGGAGCGGTTGCGTTATACGGACGGTACTCCTTCGGTGTATTTGAGAACATGGGTTCCTGCCGACCGCTTTCCGGCAATCGAGGGGTACGACTTTTCTACAAATTCTCTGTACTCAACCATCAAATTGCTTTATGACGTGCGCCCTGCGCACGCCGATCGCTCCGTATGGGCCGTTAATGCGGACGAGCATCAGTCCGACCTTCTTAGCCTGCCGTTGGGTACGGCGCTTGAGGTCATGCATAGTTTTGTGGAGGATCAACATAACGAGCTGATGGAAATCAGCATCGAATACTTTCCGGGCAAGTCCTGCCGATTTAACTTCTCTGTTGACGCTGAGTAGAAGCTGGAATTGCGCTTCCGTTGCACGCCCCATGCGGACGACCGGGCCGACTCATCGCGCCGTTGCCATGCGAGATCGTCGGGTTGCGGCCTTTTGTCGTGGTACGATACCCTGCATATGAAACAACGCGGAAAGCTGGTAGAGATGGTCGATCAGGAAAAGGTGCGCGTGGCGGTCAGGATGCTGCTCGAGGCCATCGGCGAGGACCCGGATCGCGAGGGGCTCGTCGAGACCCCCGATCGCGTGGCGCGCATGTATTCCGAGCTTTGCGACGGCATGGATCGAAGCGCCTCCGAGCATTTGTCCAAGACCTTCGCCGTCTCCGGCGACGACCTCGTCATCGAGCGCGACATCACCTTCTACTCGCTGTGCGAGCACCATATGCTGCCGTTCTACGGCAAGGCAGCCATCGGCTACATCCCCAACGGACGCGTGGCGGGCCTTTCCAAGCTCGCCCGCACGGTCGAGGTCTTTGCCCGTCGTCTGCAGCTGCAGGAGCAGCTGACCGCGCAGGTCGCCGATGCGCTCATGGCCGAGCTCGACTGCAAGGGTGCCATTGTGTATATGGAGGCCGAGCATATGTGCATGACCATGCGCGGTGTCCAAAAACCGGGCACAAAAACCGCAACTCTCGCCCGTAGGGGTGCGTTTGTCGAAAACCCAGAGCTCGAGGCAAGATTTTTCCGTATGCTAGATAGGTAGGGTTGTTTTACCCGCTGAATCTGCTGAGGCGGCGCGTTGACGGGAGTGCCCGCACGCGCCGCCTTATTCGCATATGTGAGGGGCCTCCAGCGGAAGAGGGGATCGAGATGGGGGAGAATCTGCCGCTCATCGAGGTGGTCGATGAGATCGGTTCGACCAATGCCGAAATGAAGAGGCGCGGCCGCGAGGGCGCGCCGCACGGCGCCGCCCTTCGTGCGCGCGTCCAGACTGCCGGCCGCGGTCAGCGCACCCATGTGTGGGCGTCTCCCGCCGGAGGCCTGTATCTCTCGGTTCTTCTCAGGCCCGATGTGTCCGCCACCGCGTTGCCCGCTTTGCCCGTTGCCTGTGCGATGGGCGCCATGGGCGCCTTGCGTGAGGCGGGTTGCCCGGGCGCGCGTCTCAAGTGGCCCAACGACATCGTCGTGGGCGGCCGTAAGCTCGCGGGCGTGCTCACGGAGCTCGCCATGTCCGACGAGGGCGCGTTCGCCGTGTGCGGCATCGGTGTGAACATCGAGACCCCCGAGCTTCCCGCGAGTGACGGAGCTTTGGCTCCACTGCCAGCGACGGGCCTGCGCGATGTCCTCGCCCCTGGGGCCTCCTGTCCCGATTTGGACGTTCTTGCCGATGCCATTCGAGACGGCATCCTCAAGTTCGTGGAGGGCTGGTCGGCGGCCGACCGTTGGAACCGCAAATACCCGAGCCCGGATAGCTCCGCGCAGCAGACGTCGAGCGCTGAGGTCGATCGTTGGATCAAAGATCCTGTGCGTGGCGGAGCCGAAGGCCCTTTGGCACCGCTGCTTGCCGCATATAACGCCTCGTTGGCGTTTATCGGCACGCGGGTCCGCGTCATCACCATCGAGGGCGAGGAGTTGGTCTGTGGACTGTTCTTGGGCGTCGATGGGTATGGCTACGCACTCGTTTCGCACGATGGGGGCATCGTGGACACCTACGACGCCGTGGATGTCTGCATCCGTCCGGCGTAGAGCCTACTCGCTTCATAGAACGTGGTCCGTGGCCCGCGACGTTGCCGTCGCGGGCCACGGTGCGTTCGGGCCGCGCGGGAAAGCCTCTGTTCGACCGGGTATGGAGGTCGAGCATGAAAAAGCGGGCGCCCGCGAAGGAGATGCGGGCGCCCGCCGTAGGGAACGCTATGTCTCGCTGTCTTTACGCCACGTCGATGGAGACGCTGACCTCCTGGACGGGGACGTCGTAGAACGGATCCTCGCGGCGGCCGAGGAAGTCGCGGGCCTGCTCGGGGAACAGGGCGTAGGACAGCACGTCCTCCTCCGAGCGGGCGTACTGCGAGATCTCCTCGCGCAGGCGCGGCATCGCGGGCTCGATCAGGTCGGCCGGACGGCAGGTGATGACCTCGTCGTCGCCGATGATCTGGCGGCGGATCTTCTCCGAGATCGTCACCGGCGGGCGTCCGTACTGTCCGCGCACGTAGTCCTTGATCTCGGCGGGCACGACCTTGTAGCGCTCGCCGGAGATGACGTTCATGAGAGCTTGGGACCCCACCATCTGGGACAGCGGGGTGACGAGCGGCGGGTAGCCCAGATCGGCGCGTACGCGCGGAACCTCGGCCAAGACCTCGGCGTACTTGTCCTCGACGTGCATGTCCTTCAGGTTGGCGAGAAGGTTGGAGAGCATGCCGCCGGGCACCTTGTACAGCAGCGCCTTGGGCTCTACGCCCATGACCTTGGGGTTGAGCCCTCCATCCTCCAGGAAGCGGTTGCGGATGGGCAGGAAGTGCGCCGCGACGGCTTCGAGCTTGTCGATGTCCAGACCGGTCTTGTAGCCGAGGGCCTCAAGGGCGATGGCCATGGACTCGGTGGCCGGCTGGCTCGTGCCCTCGGCGAAGGGGGAGGAGCAGGTGTCGATGATGTCGGCCCCCGCCTCCACGGCCTTGAGGTAGGTCATCTGGGCGATGCCCGCAGTGCCGTGCGTGTGCACCTGCAGCGGTAGGTCGCACGATGCCTTGATCTCGCTCACGAGCTCGAAGGCGACGTCGGGGGTGAGCACGCCCGCCATGTCCTTGATGCAGATGGAGTCCGCGCCGGCGCGCGCCATCTCGTTTGCCAGGCTCACAAAGTAGCGCACCGTGTGCACGTCGCTCGTGGTGTAGGAGATGGCGGCCTGCACCTCGCCGCCGGCCTCCTTGGCCGCGCGGATGGAGGTCTGTAGGTTGCGGGTGTCGTTGAGCGCGTCGAAGATGCGGATGACGTCGATGCCGTTCTCCACGGACTTCTTGACGAGGGCCTCGACCACGTCGTCGGCGTAATTGCGGTAGCCGAGCAGGTTCTGGCCGCGCAGCAGCATCTGCAGCTTGGTGTTCTTGACGTGCGCGCGGATGGTGCGCAGGCGCTCCCACGGGTCCTCGTTGAGGTAGCGCAGGCAGCTGTCGAACGTGGCGCCGCCCCACACCTCGAGCGCCTCGAAGCCGCAGGCGTCGAGCGTCTCCAAAATGGGCAGCATGTCCTCGATGGGCATGCGCGTGGCGATCTGGCTTTGCTGGCCGTCGCGCAGGACGGTCTCCATAAAGCGGATCTGCTTTGCCATGGCTACTCCTCCTTCGAGGGCGGGAACAGACGCGCCAGCCCCATAGAGATCACGTAGATGAGGAACATGACGAGGAAGATGCCGCCCCAGCCGAGTACGAGAATCTGCAGGGAGAGCGAGAGATCGGTCGAGAGGCCGAGGCCCGCGAGGAATTCAGTCATGCTGAGCACCCCTTTCTAGAGAAGCAGGCCGAGGATGAGGCCACCGGCGACGACAGATGCGATCTGGCCGGCGACGTTGGCAGCGGCGGCCTGCATGAGGATGAAGTTGCCCGGGTCCTCCTCGGTGGCGAGCTTTTGCACCACGCGCGAGGCCATGGGGAACGCGGAGATGCCCGCGGCGCCCACCATGGGGTTGATCTTCTCCTTGCGGAACAGGTTGAGGAGCTTGGCGAACATGACGCCGCCCACGGTGTCCATGATGAAGCCCAAAAGGCCCAGGCCCATGATGATGAGGGTGTCGATCTGCAGGAACTCGCTGTACTCCATCTTCACCGAGACGCAGAGTCCCAGAAGGATGGAGATGAGGTTCACCAGCTCGTTTTGGGCGGAGGCGGACAGCGCGTTGAGCACGCCGCACTCGCGCAGCAGGTTGCCGAACATGAGGAAGCCCACGAGCGGCAGCGACACCGGCGCGATGAGGCCGGCGACCACGCAGATGGTGATGGGGAAGAGGATCTTGGCCGTCTTGGACACCTGGCCGGGGCGGTAGGCCATGCGGATGCCGCGCTCCTTCTTGGTGGTGCAGGCCTTGATGGCGATGGGCTGGATGATGGGCACGAGCGCCATGTAGGAGTAGGCCGCGACCATGATGGCGCCCATGTACTTGGAGCCGAGCGAGTTGGCGACGAAGATCGACGTGGGGCCGTCGGCCGCGGCGATGATGCCCGCGGAGGCCGCGTCGGCGATGTCGAAGCCGAAGACGCCCGTGGCCACGATGGTCACGAAGAAGATGCCGAACTGCGCCGCCGCGCCAAAGAGCAAAAGGAACGGGTTGGCGAGCAGCGGGCCGAAGTCGATCATGGCGCCGATGCCGATGAACAGCAGCAGCGGGAAGAGCTCGGTCTCGATACCGGCGTCGAACAGGATCTGGAAGGGGCCGGGCTCGGTGCCGGTCATGAGCACGCCCGATGCCGGGATGTTCACCAGGATGGTGCCCAGCCCCATGGGCACGAGCAGCGTGGGCTCGTACTCCTTCTTGATGCCCAGGTACATGAGCAGGCAGCCGATCGCGATCATGGCGATGCGCCCCGGCTCGGCGATGAGCGCCTGCACGCCGTCGAGTAGGATTTCCATAGTGCCTCGTTTCTGGATGAAAACGCCGCCTTGTGGGCGGCGCGCGTCTAGATGTGTGCGCTTACGCGAGGGTGAAGAGCGTGTCGCCCGGGTTCACCATGGCGCCCTTCTCGACGTTGATGGAAGCGATGGTGCCCGCCTGCTCGGCGACGACCTCGTTCTCCATCTTCATGGCCTCGAGGACCATGACGGGCTGATTGGCGGTGACGACGTCACCGACCTTCACGTGGATATCAAGGATGGTGCCGGGCATGGGCGCGGTTTGAGAGAAGGCGCCGGCCGGAGCGGGGGCGGGGGCTGCAGGAGCGGGGGCGGGGGCTGCAGGAGCGGGCTCGGGCGTTGGAGCCGGGGCCGGTGCGGGCGCAGGTGCGGGGGCTGCGACGGGAGCGGGCGCCGGTGCGGCGTCCGCCGGGGTCGGGGTCGGGGCGCCGACCTCCTCCATCTCCACCAGGTACTGGGTCCCGTCGATCGAGATCTTGAATTTACGCAGCATGGCTGCCCTCCTCTTTCATCTTGTAGATGTTCTTGACCGTGAATGAGCTTTGATCGAGTGCGCCGGCGGCGAGTGCCGTGGCGATGATGGAGACCGTGCGGTGCTCGGGGTTGGCAACGAGGACGCGCTTGATGCGGAACTCGCTGGTGGGATAGTCTCCCGCGGCGATGGCGGAGGCGATGACGCAGGCGTGTGCGTGCTCGCGCGGGTCGACGGGGAGAAATGCCGGAAGCGGTTCCCAGACGTCTCCGTCGCGATCGGCGGCGTTGGCGGTGTCCGCCGTCGCCGCGGTGACGGCGATCGGGGCTTCAGCTGAAGGCTTCCGTCCCCCATGACCCGTGTGGCGTTTGATCCAAGAGCGTAGTCCCATGGCCCTTCCTTTCCCGTGCGATGCACGCTCGATCGGAGTCGGCGCACAACCTCACGAAGGCACATGCTAGCGAGATTTGTAGGAATTGTGGCGCTTGCAAGCGCCATCTTCGGTGACTGGTAGGAATTGGCCGGGGCGGTGGTGTTTCGTTTTAGCAATGGCAAAACACCTTGCGTTGTGTTCGCGCCGTTTTGCCGTCTCGGCCGTGCCGCGCACGCCGTATTGGGTACAACATGGAAACGAGTGTCGACGTTTGGAGGCGAACATGGAACGCATAGCCGCGATCGCTGAGAGTGAGCTGTTCACCCGCTGCCTGGCGGGGATCGAAGCCGCGGAGGCCGATCGGGTTTTTTGCCGTCATGGGTTGCCCCATCTGTTCGATGTCGCCCGCATCGCCTGGATTCTCAATCTCGAGAGGGGCTGCGGCCTGCATCGGGATGTGGTCTATGCCGCGGCGCTGCTGCACGATATCGGGCGTGCCGCCCAGTATCAGACGGGAGAGCCCCATGATGAGGCGGGAACGCGCATTGCGGCCGAGGTCTTGGACGCTCTGCCCGAGCCCCTGCGTTTCGATGGGACCGACCGCGCGGCGATCTTGCACGCGGTGGGGGGGCATCGCGGGCCCCTTGCGGGACGGGAGGGGGATGCGCATGAGGGGCCTGCCACGGCCGATATTCTCGCGCGCCTGATTAAGGAGGCCGACGGCCGGTCGCGCGCCTGTTTTGCCTGTTCCGCTCGTGACGCCTGCTATTGGTCGGAAGAACGCAAGAACCTGTCGATTGATATATAAGCGCGCGTCCCGCTGGGGACGCGTATCGTCAAAGGAGCACATCATGGATACGAAGCATCTGCCCGAGAACATCGTGGACGACCGCGGCACGCTTGCTTGCCGCGATGCCGGCCTTCCCGCCACGCGCCGCCAGCTCGCGCATGTGGAACCCGAGCACCTTCGGGCCCTCGACCGCATTTCGATTGAGGGCCTTGAGGTGTTTGCCAATCACGGAGTGTTCCCGGAGGAGAACGCCCTTGGCCAGAAGTTCGTGGTGAGTGTGACGTTCTACACCGACACGCGCCGAGCCGGCGAGACCGACGACTTGTCGGCCTCGATTCATTACGGCGAGGCGGCTCATGCCATCGACGAATTCATGCGCGCGCATACGTTCAAGATTATCGAGGCGGCCGCCGAGGGCGTGGCCGATATGCTGCTCGGGCGCTATCCGAGTGCGTACGGCGTGCGCGTCAAGCTTGAAAAGCCCTGGGCGCCCGTGGGACTGCCGCTGAGCTCGGTCTCCGTCGAGATCGAGCGCACGCGCGCGTAGCTACAAGGGCGAGGTGAAGCCCGTCTCATAATCTTGATCTAATAATTAAAGGCGCTAGATGGTCCTTGCTTTTGGAACGTCTTCGTGGGTCGGCCCCATCGCCTCGTCAGCTTCTTTCGTGTGTTCCAATGGATGGTGTAAGCTCGATTTGCTTTGAATCCATCAAATGTATTCCGGCTGCGGGGACAGGAGGGCTCGTCCCGAATTTGTTCGAAAAGCTCTATCTCAAGCACGGCCCCTCGTGCAGGCGTCTTTGTGGGAGCATGCTGTCATCGGTGTGCAGATAAAGTGAGACCCAGCAGCGCCACAAACATTGGGGTCTTGGAGATAGTGGGGCGATTCTTGCACGTTGGATGAGTGTGGCTGGCGCTTTGGGTGCGCAAGCTCATAGTGAAGGCCGGCCGGGATTGCGACATGATTCCCGATGCGCTATCCCCGCCATCCGGAAAACCGTTATATACTCGCCCTTCGGAGCAGCAAGGCAAGCGTAGCCCCGTCTTCGAGATGGTCGATTCTGTTGGGCGCGCAATTTGCGACTTGATAGTCCTTGCATGGCGCACAAGCTGCGTGGGTTGTTATCTTTTCACGGTCTTTTCGGGAGTGTCAGAAGCTAACGGGGGAGGGGAGTCTCCGTGAACGATCTCGCGCGCGATAATAATGGGCCGGCGCTTGCGGCTCTGTCATTGGCGCATTGGACTAGTCTGACAAAGGCAAGCCGAATATCATTTAAATATGTAGAAAATATGAATCAGTCTTTGAATTGAGTGAAATAAATGTGATGAAGAGAGCGGCAATCTTATCTGATAGGGCAAATAATTCTTTGAAGAAGAATTAAGAAAATGACTCAAAGAACAAGACTGCAAATGAAAACACGACGATATAGCCCCTATCAAAAATGCTACTAGTAATATATTTAATCCAAATATAAGCAATTGCTATCAAATACGTTTAAAGAAATATTTGTTGCCAACAAACATTAACCCAGAGGGTTTGGAAATTGGTCAGAGTTTAGTTAGAATCAAATAAAGTAGGGGCTTGCCTAGTTTAGGGACCTTTCTCGGAGTTCCCTCAACATGAACTTG
>CAUWMY010000039.1:0-12962 GCA_963560155.1 uncultured Collinsella sp. | reverse complement strand
AGGCCCGAAACTTTCCGACGCTCAAACCCGCAACTTCGAGGCTATCAAACACAACGATGAGGAGCTCCTGCTGTTCAACCTCTGCGGCCCCGGACGTGGCGGCATAAGCATCCCCGGGCCCCTGTGGGCATCGACCAGCGAACTTACGGTCCTCGGGATGCCGCACCTCGACCAGATCGTCGGCCACACGCCCGTCTATTCCGTCTGCGAGCTCGAAGAGCAGGGATTTCGGGGCGAGCGATTCATGGCCTGCGACACGTTTTCGACCGATTTCGAGTTCCGCGCGCTCGGCGATGGAAGCGTCCTGCTCGCCGATGACGAGACGCACGAGATGTGCGCCGTGACACCCGAGGAAGTAGACTGCAGCTGGACGGGGATACGCTGATTCCTGCGAATATCACGCTCGCCCGTCACATAAATGGAGTAGCCACACGGACGGAAAGAAAGAAGCACGACAAATGAGCGACAATTCTAACCTTACCTGTAAAGAGTTTCTCGAAGCGATCCTTGCAAAGATCTCTGTCGAAGCAAAGAATCCTGAGCTATTCACTAAGTACGGAGAATGGAACGACCTAACCAGCGGCCTTAATGACCTAGTTGAAGAATTAAAGGAGGAAAACGACGCCGACAAGCGCCAAGTAATCGAGCTAAAACGTGACGCCATGGTCCGCGAACTCATAATCCTGATGCGGAATCAGTTCGTGCATAGCTACCCGTTTGACGACCTATGGCTCCAAGCCTCGCTAGGCTGCACCATTTTGCGCGACTACGCCGACCTCAATCCTCGACCCTCCAATTTCGGCGGTCATCAGTGCGACGGCATTAAGTGGGCTGAGATTGAACGAAGCATGATGCCCGACCATCCTAAAAGGCGATTTGATTTCCGCGGCACAGTGACCGAAGGTTGGGAATATTGCAGTTGCTTGGATCACGCCATTAGCAATTTGATATGCAAGGTCTGGGGATTCTCCGGCTTCAATGATGGGAAAATACTTAAGCCCTCTCCCTCTGCCTCTTTTACATGTAATGACGCGAGCCTGTACCTTGCCGTGCTGCTCTGCTTCGGAGACAACATCCTTAACGACCAGAAGTTCCTAGAAACAATCGGCGCGAACCTCGACGAGGACGACACACCGCAAGAGAAACTGTACAAGGTGTTGAGCGTGTCTGAAATTCGCGGAAAGCTCCGGAAGCGCATACAAGGACACATAAAAGAAGATGATTCGATGTCCCCTGATCAGCCCTAGCTCAAGCAGCCTGTATGAGTGTTCGCCATGCCCCCGGCCCGCGGAAGGCCGGGACCCCTTTCTTTCGGGCGTCCGCATTGCAGCTTTCAGGCAATCTCCTCGCAGCGCATGCAAGGTGCACGCCCAAAGACGAAGGAACAGAGTGTGACAGTTCGAGACTTCGACACTCGCCCCCTGCTCGCCCAGTGCACCACCCCTGTTTGTCACGAAACCAGCGAACGAACTGGATGAGCTGAAGCTCCCCTTCGCTCTCCACATGCCCCCTCGCGCCCAAAGCGAGAGAGTCGATCGGGCCTTCCAATTTAAGACCCCCTTAAGCGACAGGAAAATCCCGCGCCCGTACAATTGCCTTACGAAAGCCCGTGTTGATTGGATTTCCCATGCGCCTTCTCGGCAACATCATCTGGATGCTCTTCGGCGGCATCTTCACCGCGCTCTACTGGTTTAGCGTCGGGTGTCTGTTCTGCATCACCATCGTCGGGATTCCCCTGGGACGTCAGGCGTTCAAGATGGCATCGCTCACGCTCGCGCCGTTCGGCAAGACCATCGAGTACGGCGGCGGCGCGCCCTCGCTTATCGCCAACGTCTTCTGGGTGATCTTCGCCGGCGTTCCCATGGCCTTCTCCTACCTGGTCGCCGGCGTCGTCAACTGCATCACCATCATCGGCATCCCCTTTGGCCTGCAGGCGTTCAAGATGGCGAAGCTCTCATTGCTGCCTTTTGGAGCGCGCGTGCTTGACTAGCCACAACAACCCGCAAGCGGCGCGTCACCGGCCCCGGACCGCGCAGGCTCGTACGGGTCCGCGAGACGAACTTCGTCAGATGGGCACGCCTCAACTCCGCCATCGTCAACTCGAACTCATGGCCGCATGAGCCGCAGCGCGCATGGGCGGGCAGTTCGAGTATATCGATCTCCCGAGCCGTCCGACGGTAAGCGGCAAAGAGCACCGCAAGCATCGTGGTGAGCAGGACCAAGGGCAGCACGACGGCGATGACGGGCAACGGCATAATGACTCCATTCGCGGATTGGGAGCGTCGCCCCATGATACGCCATCCCCTCCTGCGCCATACTCAGAAGAACCGAGGTGCGAAGACGCGCCCTCGAAGAGAGGGGCAGCGCGGCGGCGCGCCCCGGAAATGGAAATGCAACGACAACCGCGGGAGGCCACATGCTCAGCGCACGCGATGCGAAACTGGTAAAGCGCTATTACCTGCTGCCCAAGGTGGCCTGGTATTCCCTGGCCGCCCTGTTCCTCACGGGCGGACTCACCATCCTGCTCGTGATGATCGACAACATCGGCCTGGGCTCCAAGGGCTTTGGGAACCTGCAGATGGCAGCCATGATCGTCCTCATGATCGCCGAGGGCGCGGCGTGCATCGCCTGCGGAGTCGCCGCCAGGCGCGGACTCGGCAGCGCCCATTGGCAGGAGCTCGAACGCGAGGCGCTCGGCGCCAACGCGGACATCGAGACGAGCCCCACGGTCGTCGGCGGCATCGGCGTGGGAGCCGCGGGCCGCGTGGTTGACGCCCTGGACAACGACGATCTCGATGCCTTGAGCACGGGCCTTCAGATCGCCGGCCGCCATGGCGGCATATGGCTTCTTCGACACCATGCGCCGCATGAGCAACGCGGCTGCAGCAGTCACGCGCGCCCACGGAATGGTGCTCCCCGGACTGGGCCGCACGCGCCTGATTGTGTTAGGCCTGCCGCTTCTCATCCTCACGCTTGCCTTCGTCCCGCGCTTCATCGACTCCGCAACGCAATCCTCCGCCGCTCAAGAGACGTCGGCGCGCACCATCCGGGCGTTCGACGCCGCGCTCAAGCCCGTGTGCAGCTACACCATAGCCGACAACCCGCTCGAGCAGCGTCAGGACAGCGGCTACCGCGTGAGCGGGAACATCACCGATGAGAACGATGACCCCGTGGCGAACGTGGCCATAGAGACAGACGAATCCGGCGCGGTCGACAGCGTGGTGTACAGCGCCGACGTCGACATCGCGCGCACCCCCGAGGAGAACCTCGCCTTTGCCGAGGAGAGCTTCGCGCGCTTCTACGAGGCGATCGCCGGCGTCGACCTCGAATCCGCGGGCGTCGAGCTGTTGGACTCGGGACTCCTCAACGCGCCCGTGCTGCCCGAGGAGTTCCGCCAGGCCTTCCTCACCGGCGACTACTACACCGCCATCGACATCGACCTCGACGACACCGGCACGCTGCGCGCTTGGGTTCTCTTTGACACGGAACCCAAGGAGGAGTTCGACGAGTACACGAACGCGAGCATCTCGATTTACCTGCTGGCTCGAGCTTAGTGCTGCAAGAATCCCCTGCCGTAAATTATCAGTGCCTAAGAGTCATTTTTCCGGCATATCTGCACGGTAAAACAGTAGGAAATCGCGGGCAATAATAGACCTGTGAGCGCAATCCGGCTCACAGGTCTTACTCTAAGGAATTTTTGCAGCAACTCGGGTCTGGAAGGGAAGCGCGGGCGCGAACCCGAACGCAAGAGCGAGAAACTGCCGAGGGGCTCATCCGACTCGATGTCCCCGAACTCGACCGCGTGGAATTCGCAAACTCGCAGCGACCGAATCCGCCCCTGCAACCCGGAAGCGCAAAGCCATTGCGTTGGCATATCGCATTGATGACCCTTGCCGGCTCGAAGGTCGTCAGCTTTTTCTGACGTTCATACACATCAGTCCCTTCGCGCTTCATGGAGCATCATCTTGGCCCGCACTCAACTTGCGCAGAGAGGTCTGCCGGCTACTGCCACCTGCAAGAATCGCAAAACTGCATCTTGCTGGAGGACTATGCCGACTTTAAAACGTCACCCGCGATCCTGCTTGGCTGGCACGCATGCGATGGCATCGCGTGGCGCCTGGAGGAAAAACACCGGACGCCCTCGCCTCCAGACATGGCAAGTCGATTAGATTTTGGCGGAAGTTGCACGGCCGGCTTTGAATACCACGGCCGCGCGGGTCATGCGATCGGCAATCTTATCTGCGAACTTTCGGTTTTGGGGAGCAATATCGGGCCTGGTCGAGTAGCCCCACGATTTGATCTTCAGCGACCTGCGGTTTTATTGCCGAAAACCCCTGTCTACTCAGGCCGATGCGATATTGCTTCCCAAAACCGAAAGTTTGTGATTGCCGACCGCCTGCACGGCACCGACCTGGAGGCACCGCGCGGGAACATGGGTGCGAGGCGACGGGCGATATGGGTTGGGCACCGGGAGCCTCGCCCCTTGCGGCTCCTTCGGGGGCGGACAGTGACGGTCGTAGCGCCAACCGTGGGCGCGCGCCACGTGCAATGGAGGAGGAGCTCCATATTTAAGCATGTCTCAGCCATCGGTTTCCACCTCAATTTAGGGACTGTCCCTAAATTGAGGTGGCACGGCTCCCCTACTCGCCGTCACCCTTGCTGGCGCGCTTCCAGTGCAGACCGCGGCTCAAACGGCGCGCCACGCGCTCCACCTCGACATCGCTCGTGAGATGATGAGGCTTCATGCGGCTCGTCACCGAGTCGCGGCGGATGGTCGCGATCGGCTCCATCACGAAACCCTTGCCCGCGCGCATGTTCTCCTTGGCCACGCTGATCATGAGCTTGATACGATTGAGCTGGTTGACTTCGCTCGCGCCCGGGTCGTAGTCGACGGCCACGATATTGCTCTCGGGGTGCTGGCGGCGCAGCTCCTTGATCACGGCCTTGCCCACCACGTGGTTGGGCAGGCACGCGAAGGGCTGCGTGCAGATGATATTCGGCGCCCCGTGGTCGATCAGGTCGAGCATCTCGGCGGTGAGCAGCCAACCCTCACCCATGTTGTTGCACAGGGAGAGAATCTGGCGCGCCTTGTCCTGCATCACGGAGATGGGCTCGGGGCGCTCGAAGCGATCGCTGCGCTCGAGCATCTCGTCCACGGGCTTGCGCATCCAATCCACCAGGCCGATCGCGGCGTCCATGGTGGCGCGCGTGGCGGCCGAGCTGCCCAGCTCGTCCTTCTGCACCTGCGCGTTGCTCATGGAGTACAGGAAGAAGTCGAGCAGGCCCGGCACCACGGCCTCGCACCCTTCAGCCTCGATGACGTCCACCACGTGGTTGTTCGCCGTGGGGTGGAACTTCACCAGGATCTCACCGACCACACCCACGCGCGGCTTGGTGCCCTCGCCCGTGAGCGGCAGCGTGTCGAACGCGGTGATGGCCTGGCGGGACAGCTTGGTGAAGCTGCTCCGCGTGAAGTTCGGCGCGAGACGGCGCGCCCGCTCCATGAAGTCCTCGAACAGCTCGTTGGCAGCCCCCTCCTCAGCTTCGTAGGGGCGCGTGCGATACAACATCTGCATCATGAGGTCGCCGAACAGCACGCTGTACACGCAGGACTTGAGTAACGGGACTGTGAGCTTGAAGCCGGGGTTGTTCTCGTCGAGCTTGACGGCGGAGAGGCTGATCACCGGAATATCCGGGTGCCCGCTGTCGCGCAGCGCCTTGCGGATGAGCGCGATGTAGTTGGTGGCGCGGCAGCCGCCGCCGGTCTGGGTGATCACCACGGCGGTCTTGGACAGATCGTAGCGGCCGCTCTCGATGGCCTCCATGATCTGACCCGTCACCAGGATGGACGGATAGCAGATGTCGTTGTTCACATAACGCAGACCCGCCTCCACGGCACCACGGTCGGTGGAGGGCAGAAGCTCCAGGTTGTAGCCACCGGCGCGGAAGACCTCCTTGATGAGGTCGAAGTGGATGGGCGCCATCTGCGGGCACAGGATGGTGTAGCCCGCCTCGCGCATCTCCTCGGTGAAGGGCACCTTGGGAAACGCCGCGCTCGCGGCCGCGCGCTGCGGCTCGAGGGCGTATTTGTGCGTGGCAAACACCGGCGCGTCAGAGCTCGGCGCGACTGGCGCGGCGGAACCCTGCTCGTACGCCTCGCCCGCGGCGGCGGCCTCGGCGGCGCGCTCGGCCTCCTGGTCCTTCAGAGCGGCCATGAGCGAGCGGATGCGGATGCGCGCGGCACCCAGGTTGGACACCTCGTCGATCTTGAGCACCGTGTAGATCTTGCCGGAGGCCTCCAAGATCTCCTGCACCTGGTCGGTGGTAAGGGCGTCCAGGCCGCAGCCGAAGGAGTTGAGCTGGATGAGGTCGAGGTCGTTGCGCATGGTCACAAAACGCGCCGCCGCATAGAGACGGCTATGGAACATCCACTGGTCGACCACGCGGATCGGGCGCTCGGGTTTCACCAGATGCGCCACGGAATCCTCGGTGAGCACCGCGAACCCAAAGCTCGCGATGAGCTCGGGCAGGGCATGGTTGATCTCGGGGTCGTTGTGGTACGGGCGACCTGCCAGCACGATGCCGTGGCCGCCGTTGTCCTCGATCCAGCGCATGGCCTCCTCGCCCATGGTCTGGATGTCCTGATGGAAGCGCGCGTCAGCCTCGTATGCCGCGTTCACGGCGTCGTCGATTTCGGTGCGCGTGAGCTTGGGACCGCGCACGCGTCCGCGGCCGGCCTCGGCGTCAGCCACGCGCTCCACGGCGAGCAGCTCGTACAGGCGGCGCTTGAGCTCGACCTTGTCATGGTAGGGCACGAACGGGTACATGAACTCGACGTGGTTCTCGGTGATGGCGTCGACGTTCAGGCCCAGGGCCGTGGGGTAGCTCATCACGATGGGGCAGTTGTAGCAGTTACCGGCGGTGGGGTCCTCCTTGCGCTCCCAGCGCACACAGGGCATCCAAATGAAATCCGGGTCCTTCTCGATGAGGTTCATCACGTGGCCGTGGGAGAGCTTGGCCGGGTAGCACACGCTCTCGCTCGGCATGGACTCGATGCCCGCCTCGTACGTGGCCTTGCTCGAGTTGTCGGAAAGCACCACGGAAAAGCCCAGCCGCGTGAAGAACGCGTGCCAGAACGGATAGTTCTCGTACATGTTGAGCGCGCGCGGGATACCCACGGTGCCGCGCGGGGCCTCGTCAGGGCTCAGGCACTCGCGGTCGAACAGCAGCTTGTTCTTGGCGGCGAAGAGGTTGGGGGCCTCGGTCTTGCGACGCTTGCTGCCCGCGCCCTTCTCGCAGCGGTTGCCCGTGATGAACTTGCGCCCCTCGCCGAAGTCGTTCACCGTGAGCTGGCAGTTGTTGGAGCAGCGGCCGCAGCGCACGTGGCGCTGGGCCACCGTGAGGGCGGCGATCTCGTCGGCCGAGAGCACGGTGGAGGCGCCGGTGGCGCCGGCGCGGTCGCGGGCGAGCAGGGCCGCACCGTAGGCGCCCATGCAGCCGGCGATGTCGGGGCGCACGGCGTTCACGCCGGTGAGCAGCTCGAACGCACGCAGCGTGGCGTCGGACATGAAGGTGCCGCCCTGGACGATCACCTGGCTGCCGATCTCCTTGGGGTCGCGCAGCTTGATAACCTTGAACAGGGCGTTCTTGATGACGGAGTAGGACAGGCCGGCGGCAATGTCGCCCACCGTGGCGCCTTCCTTTTGCGCCTGCTTCACGCGGGAGTTCATGAACACGGTGCAGCGGCTGCCCAAGTCGACGGGGCCGCGAGCAGCGATCGCCTCGGCGGCGAACGCGCGCACGTCCATGTCCATGGACACCGCGAAGCTCTCGATGAAGCTGCCGCATCCGCTGGAGCAAGCCTCGTTCAGCATGATGTGCTCGATCACGCCGTCGCGGACGCGCAGGCACTTCATGTCCTGTCCGCCGATGTCGAGGATGAACTCGACGCCGGGCAAAAACGCACGGGCGCCGCGCAGGTGCGCCACGGTCTCGATCTCGCCGGAATCGGCCTTGAGCGCCTCGATGAGCAGGGCCTCGCCGTATCCGGTGGTGGTCACGTGACCGATCGTGCACCCTGACGGGATGTGCGCGTAGAAGTCGGCCATGATCGTCTTGGCCGTGCCCAGGATGTCGCCGTTGTTGTTGCCGTACCAGGTGTGAAGGAGCTGGCCGTCCTCTCCCACCATGGCCGCCTTCATCGTGGTGGAGCCGGCGTCCAGACCGATGAACACGCGACCCGTGTATCCCTCGAGGTCGCCGCGGGGCACGACCTCGCGCGCATGGCGCTCGCGGAACTCGGCGAGGTCATCGTCGGTCGCGAACAGCGGCTCGAGGCGGGCAACCTCGGCGCCTTGCGTGTCGCCCAGGTTGTCGATCGCCTCGACGAGCTCGGCGAGGCGCACGAGCTTGCTCGACTCATGCGCCATGGCGGCGCCGGAGGCCACGAACAAATGCGCGTTCTCGGGCACGATGATGTGCCCGTCGTCGAGGTCGAGCGTGAGGTAGAAGCGGCGGCGCAGCTCGGAGAGGTACTGCAGCGGGCCGCCGAGGAACGCCACATGGCCGCGGATGGGACGGCCGCACGCCAGGCCCGAGATGGTCTGCGTCACCACGGCCTGGAAGATGGAGGCGGCCACGTCCTCGGGACGGGCGCCCTCGTTCAGCAGCGGCTGGACGTCGGTCTTGGCGAACACGCCGCAGCGACTTGCGATGGGATAGATCGTCTCGGCGCGGGCGGCGAGCTCGTTCAGCCCCGCGGCGTCCGTGTGCAGCAGCGTGGCCATCTGGTCGATGAACGCGCCGGTGCCACCGGCGCACGTGCCGTTCATGCGCTGTTCGATGCCGGAGTCGAAGTAGATGATCTTGGCGTCCTCGCCGCCGAGCTCGATGGCGACGTCGGTCTGCGGAATCAGGGTCTCCACCGCGCACTTGCTCGCGATGACCTCCTGCACGAACTCGAGGCCGAGCCACTGGGAGAGCAACAGGCCGCCCGAACCCGTGATGGCGCAGGTCATCTGCGCCTCGGGCAAAAGCGACGCCGCGCCCTCGAACAGAACGCGCGTGCATGCGCGTACATCGGTGTGATGGCGCTGGTACTTGGCGTAGACGATTTCGTTCTCGTCGTTCAGGACCGCGAGCTTCACCGTAGTGGAGCCAACGTCGATGCCCAGGTGGAGGGCGCCGACGGCGTTCTCGGGATTCCACACCGCGTTCTCGGCGGCTTTGATCTGCATGTCAGTCATCAGTCGTTCCTCCCTGTGGAACCTGAGGTGATGTCGTTGAAGTCTATAGCTGGAATGTCAATATTCAGTCCCATCAGCTTGGCGCCGTATGCGGGGACCTTGACGTCGATGGGCATGCCGTACAGGTCGCCCGGGCGCACGAAGGCGATGACCGTCATGATGCGCGCCATGGTCTCGGGGCTCTCGGCGAGGCCGCGCTCGAACCAGCGCTGGACCACGCCGACCTCGGCGGAGACGACCGAGGCGAGGTAGTAGTCGAAGAACGCGCCCACGGCGGCGGGCAGGATGCCGGTCTGCATGCGGTCGGACACCTCAGAACACGACATGTCGATGACCTTCTTGATAAAGGCCTGGTCGCCGCTGGGACCGATGAGCGCCCCGATGAGGTCGCGATTCTCGGAGATGTACGTGAGCAACTCGACCGAGCCGGGCGCCGGCTCGAGGCGCTCGATGTTCTTGTAGAGGTCGGGCAGCGTCGCCTCGGCGATGGCGCGGACGCGGACGCGGATCTCGTCGAACAGGCTGTTCTCGACCTGCTCGATGAAATCGGGGATGTCCTTGTAATGCGAGTAGAACGTGCGGCGCGTGAGGCCCGCGCGCTCGGTGAGCGCGGCCACGCTCACGCGGGCGATGTCCGTCCCCGCGTTGAGCTCCGCGACCAGCGCCTCGCGCAGGGCGCGCTGCGATCGCAGGATGCGGCGGTCGGATTTGAGCGGCCGCGACGAGTCTTCTTGAGCCATCGAGAGCCTTTCCATAAGGAATAATTCACTCGCCGTGCATTATTGCACACAGTGTGCATCATCACGGAACGTCTATCGAATCGGGGCCATATCTGCACAGAGCCCCAATGCGGGTCTCAATTGGGGACAGGTACAAATTGAGACGTTTTCGCCGGTCGGACACTTCGCCCGCAATCGAGAATGGTCTCAATTTGTACCTGTCCCCAATTGAGATCCAAGAGACTCTGTGCTGGTAGAATGGTCGCGATTGAATTTGAAGATTGGAGACCCATGGCACCTGTCATCGCCATCATCGGAGCGCTCGAGAAGGAAGTGCGCCAGATTTACGCCGCCGTCGAGAAGGGAACCGTCGCCGACGAGGCCGGCCTGCGCATCGTGGGCGGCGAATACCACGGCTTCGAGATCGTTGCCACCACGGCCGGTATGGGCACCGTCAATGCCGCTGCCGCGGCGCAGCACCTCATCAGCGCTCACGGCGCCAACGCCATCATCTTCTCCGGCATCGCCGGCGGTCTCAACCCTGCACTGCACATCGGCGACGTCGTGATCGGCGAGCATCTGCGCTACCTCGACACCGATACCGCCCTCATCGCCGAATCCGCGCCCGGCCTTGAGGAATTCTCCAGCAGTGATTTCCTCGTCGAACTCGCCGAGCAGACCCTGCGCGCCCACGGCTTTGTCGATGCCGCGCTCTCCGAGGGCAATGCCGCCACCGCCCGGGCCGAGGCCGACGCCACCCTCTTCCGTCGCAACAACACCGATTCCGAACCGCAGTGCTTCCTGCGCGGCACAATCGCCACGGGCGACCGCTTCGTGAGCGGCACCGAGGCCAAGGCGGCCGCGATAGCCGCGACGCAGGGCGACTGCGTGGAGATGGAGGGTGCCGCCATCGCACACGTCGCGGCCAAGAACGGCATCGACTGCCTGGTCTTGCGTGCCATCTCGGACAACTGCGACGAGAGCTATGACGCCCTTTCCTCCCGCGAATTCGATCTCGAGGAGTACGCCAAGAGCGCCAGCTCCCTCGTGCTCTCCATCGTTCGCCGCCTCGCGGTCCAGCTCGGGATCGAGCCGCGCGACTAGCAGCGCAACGCGCATTCCCGAACGCGCGGGCCGCATCCGCGCGCCCCCGACCACGACCACGACCACGACCACGACCACGCAGAGAGGCATTTCCCATGGCAGAGGCCATCAACTACAACAAGGTCCATTTCGTCGCCAGCTACGGCAAGGCATCGCAAATCCCGCCGTCGACCTGCCCCGAAGTGAGCTTCGTGGGCCGCTCGAACGTGGGCAAATCCTCTATCATGAACAAGCTGTTCAACCGCCGCGGCCTGGTGAAGGTCTCCTCCACCCCGGGCAAGACCGCCAACGTCAACTTCTTCGAGGCCGACGGCGTGCACTTCGTCGACCTGCCCGGCTACGGCTTCGCACAGCGCAGCAAGGCCGAACGCGACCGCTGGGCGCGCCTCATCGGCGACTTCTTCGATTCCGAGCGCAGCTTCAACCTCGTGGTGTCCCTCGTCGACATCCGTCACGACCCGACCAAGCTCGACCTGCAGATGATCGAGTTCCTGCGCGAGAACGGCTTCAACTTCATCGTCTGCCTCACCAAGGCCGACAAGCTCTCCAAGTCGCAGCAGGGCAAGCAGGCCGCGTCGATCCGCAAGCAGCTCGGCGTCCCCGCCGATCGCCTCATCGTCACGAGCAGCGAATCCGGCCTGGGCATCGACCGCCTCAAGCAGGCCATCGTCGATTTCTGCCTGGATGATGAAGACGAGAACGAGGCCGCCGGCGACTAGTTGACTCCCCTGAAGCCCTTGCCCACTATCTCGGAGCTGTCCACGATCGTGATGAAGCACCCCGGATCGACCTCGCGCGCGTAACGGCGCAGCTTCACAGCCTCACGCCGGCTCAGGACGCACATGATCACCGTCACGAGCTGACCTGAGAACGCACCGTATCCACGACTGATGGTGGCCGTGCGGTTGAGCTCCTTGACGATGTAGGTCTCGACCTTCAAAGGCTCCTTGCAGATGATGGTGCAGACCTTCCTCAAATGGATGCTCTCGATAGCCTTATCGACCACCAGCGTCTTGGCGAACAGGCCGAGCACGCAGTAGAGGCCCACGCGCGGGCCGTACAGCACCGCCGCGATGCACACGATGCCGATATCCACCAGCAACAGCGCGCGCCCGATCTCGAGCGTGCTGTGACGTTTGAGGATCATGGCGAGGATGTCGGTGCCGCCCGTCGACGCGCCGATGTCGAACACCATGGCACTGCCTATCGCGGGCAGGATCACGGCAAAGCACAGGTCGAGCCACATATCCCCCGTGATGGACGTCGTCGACGCGCCGGGAAACAGCATCTCGAATAGGGACACGTACCCCGAGAGCGCGAACGATGCGAACACGCTCCACAAAATCGCCTTGCGCTCCAAGAAGATGAACCCCAGCACCACCAGAACGATGTTGATGATCCACATGAAGGCACCAACCGGCAACGTGGGGAACAGCGTCGAGAGGATGACCGACACGCCGGAGGTGCCGCCGAACGCAAAGTGGTTAGGCGTCTTGAACAACACGATGGCCAGGGCGGTAAGGATCAATCCGCCATTCAAGATGGCAAAGAAGCGCAGGAGGCCCGGGTCCTTGCTGCGGCGAGCGCCTGCCTGCTCGCCGCGGCGGATATCCTCCTCGCTCACGAGGTGTTCAAGGGGCTCGACCGGTGTCGTGTGATGAGCCGCGACTCGCGGCGCGGGACCCTCCGCCGCCGATACACCCGTCTGCACATTCTGCTCTTCCACGAAACGCTCCGCTCCAAATCGGTTCCTTGCGCCCCTGATGGTAACGCGCGCCGTCCCTTATGCAAGTAACGTTCGCGACGGTTCGGGCAATAGGCCCCGCAGCCGCCATCGGCATCATGACCACCCGCATAGCGGGTGGTTTGCTCTTAGGGTGTAACCCTAAGGGTC
>CAUWMY010000038.1:0-14591 GCA_963560155.1 uncultured Collinsella sp. | reverse complement strand
GGATTTTGGTCGCGGGGGCAGGATTTGAACCTACGACCTCCGGGTTATGAGCCCGGCGAGCTACCAGACTGCTCCACCCCGCAATGTCTGGACGCACCTTGTGCGCAGGGAGTTATATTACGCAGGCGCCCATGCATCCGCAAGACCCGCAATGCCTCTCCACAATTCCATCACGCAAACCACTCGACGCACAGGCTGCATCGCCGGGCTCATAACCTCGGAGATCGTAGGTTCAGCTTGCCCAAAGCCACCAGGCACGCCCGGAGCTGCCATAATACTAAGGTCAATACATTCCCATTGCGCCGACGCTAGGAGACCCATGGCAAACACGTCTCTCACCACGCACGACACGCCCTTGCACGAGTTTTACGCGAGCTGCCCCGAGGGCTTCGAGGCCGCACTCGCCGACGAGCTCCGCGGCATGAGGCTGCGCCAGGTCCGCCCGCTCAAGGGCCGCGTGGCGTTTGCCAGCTCCCCCGCCGACGCCGAGCGCGCGTGCCTGTGGTCCCGCCTTGCCAGCCGCATCTTTGTGGTGCTCGGCCGCTTCGCCTGCGCCAACGCCGAAGATCTATACGAAGCCACTCGCTCCATCGCCTGGGAACGCATCCTGCGCGCGGGCGCCACCATCGCCGTAAGCGCCCGCGGCACCAATGACGAGCTGCGCAATTCCCACTTCGCCGCGCTCCGCGTGAAGGACGCGCTGTGCGACCGCATGATCGAGGTCGAGGGCCGTCGTCCCAGCGTCGATACGGACGATCCCGACGCGCGCATCTCCCTCACCCTGCGCGGCGACCGCGCGAGCATCCAGCTCGACCTCTCCGGCGACCCGCTGTTCAAGCGACTCCCGCGTGAGGCCACGCGAACGCACGCCGCGCACGTCCTGCGCCCCGACTACGCGGCACTCGTCTGCGCCCTGGGCAATTGGCAAGAGATCTGCGCACGCGCACTTACTAATACTGAAGACGCAATGGGCGAGGGCAGCTCGGGCGGCCGCGTCATCGAGTCGGAAGTCGGCGCCACCACCTCGGCAGGCGCCACCGCCTCGGCAGGCGCCGATGGCTCTGCTGGCGCAGCTGCCCCGGCCGGCTCCACCGCCGAGCGCCCCACCCCCACGCTCCCCGTCATGATCGACGCCTGTTGCGCGGGCGGCGGCGTGGTGCTCGAGGCCGCCTCGATCCTGGCCGACCGCGCGCCCGGTCTCGAGCGCCGGAGCTGGGGTTTCCAGAGCTGGTCTGAACACGACGCGTCCGCATGGCGTGATTTGCTCGACGAGGCCGACCGTCGCGCCGAACTCGCAAAGAGCCGCGTCGCCCGCATCGTCGCCACCGACCCGTCCGGGGACGCCGTCGCCTGCGCGCGTCGCGTCCTCAAGGCCGCCGGCCTCGCCGACCGCGTGATCTTTGCCCAGCCCGACCTCGACAAGATCTCTCGCAGACTCATGATGCCCGCATGTTGCGGCGGAGGGCCGCGCGGTTTCGTCTTCCTCGACACCACCGAAACGGCGATCTCCAAAATGTCCCGCGTGCTCGACCTCGCCACGAGCCTACACGCCGGCGCCTGTGGGGCCGACCCCGTCCGCGCCATGTTGAGCACCATGCCAACCGTGGCCCTCACCCGCGATGACCTGCTCATTCGCACCCTCGGCGAACCCGCGCGCTCCCTGCGCGTCATGCCGAACAACGAAGAAGCCGAGCTCGCCGTCTTTTCGGCGGCAAACGGCGCAATCACCGCCGAAGGGGACGAGGTGGCCGCCGAGGGCTCCACTCCCATGGAGGCCGTCGGCGAATCCGGCACCGAGCCCTCCCCCGCCACCACCCTCATCGACCTGGGCGACGGCAAGCCCTGCCCCGTCCTCATCCCCGAGTCCGAGCAGTTCGCCCGTCGCCTGCGCAAGGTCGCCAAGCTGCGCCGCAAGTGGGCACAGCGCGAAGGCGTGACCTGCTACCGCATCTACGACGCGGACCTGCCCGACTACTCAGCGGCCATCGACCTGTACGAGGGCAGCGCCGCAACGCCCGGACGCTGGCTCGTCATCGCCGAATACGCCGCCCCGCGCGAGGTCGATCCCGCCCTGGCCGAGGCGCGCCTGCTCGACATCCTCACGCTCGCCCCGCGCATCCTGCAGGTCGATCCCGACAACGTCTTCGCCAAGGCACGCATCCGCTCGCGCGGAGGCTCGCAGTACGGCAAGCAGGCCGGCGGCTCCAACCCCAGCAAGGGCGGCAAGCCCCGCGGCGGACGCGGCGGCTCGACGCCCGCCAACCGCCCCGGCCAGGGCGCGGGCTCGGGCACCCCATCCGACATCCGCACCCGCAGGCTCCCCCTCATCGAGGAGGGCGGCCTCACATTCGCCGTCAACTTCAACGATTACCTGGACACGGGCATCTTCCTCGACCATCGCATCACACGCGGGCTGGTACGCGAGCACGCCCGTGGCAAGCGCTTCTTCCTCAATCTGTTCGCCTACACCGGCACCGCCACCTGCTACGCCGCCGACGCAGGCGTGGAGGAGACCGTCACGGTCGACCTCTCCAACACCTACCTGGACTGGGCCGAGCGCAACATGGAACAAAACGGCTTTGTCGGCCCCGACCACCATTACGTGCGCGCCGACGTCATGAGCTGGATCCGCGACATGAGGCAGACCCGCAACCGCTGGGACCTGATCTTCTGCGACCCGCCCACCTTCTCCAACTCCAGCAAGATGGGGCAGCGCACCTGGGATGTCCAGCGCGACCACGTCGAGCTGCTCGTCGGCTTGTCGCGCCTGCTCTCCCGCGAGGGCGAGGCGATCTTCTCGTGCAACTTACGCACGTTCCGCCCCGATATCGAGGAGCTGGCGCGCGCGGGCGTGGCGCTCACCGACATCACGGACGAGACCATCCCCGAGGACTTTGCCCGCAATAAGAAGATCCACCATTGCTATCTTGTTCGTCGTTACACGTCCGAGGAGGCCATGCGTCGGATCGGCATGAGCGAGGAGGCGATCCGCGACCGCACGCGCGAGCTTAGGGAGAACTCGCGGCGACATCCGCGCTGAGATGCGCGCCGCGCGTCCCAATCGGGCCGCGCGGCGCATTTTCCTTTCGCATTCCCGCAGCTTGCGGACCATAGCGCCCATCCTGCACAATCCCTATAATGGCAGACACGTTAAGATGGCATGAAGATGCCTCTCGGCCTCGGGCTCCTCTAAGCGCCCAGAGCCGGGCCACTCTCGCCAAGGAGCTATCACTGCTATGGCACAAGCAAAGCAAACCAGCGCGCACGAACACAGCTCGCACGCGATTCCCGTGAGCATCGGCGCGATGCTCGTCACGCTCGGCGTCGTGTACGGAGACATCGGCACCTCGCCCATGTACGTCACCAAGGCCCTCCTCGCGGGCCAGGGCGGCATCATGACCGTCACCGAGGAGTTCATCCTCGGTGCGCTCTCGCTCGTCATCTGGACGGTCACGCTGCTGACCACCGTCAAGTACGTACTCGTCTCCCTCAAGGCGGACAACCACGGCGAGGGCGGCATCTTCGCCCTCTACAGCCTCGTGCGCAAATACGGCAAGTGGCTCATCATCCCCGCTATGCTCGGCGGCGCCGCCCTGCTCGCCGACGGCATCCTCACACCCGCGGTCACCATCACCACGGCCATCGAGGGCCTGCGCACCATCCCTGCCGTCCACGACATCATGGGCGACAACCAGATGAACGTCGTGGTCATCACGCTCATCATCATCTGCCTGCTCTTCGCCGTGCAGCGCGCCGGTACCTCAAAGATCGGCCACGCCTTCGGGCCGGTCATGACCTTCTGGTTTTTGTTCCTCGGTGGCGCGGGCCTCGTGTACGTGCTCGGCAACCCCGTGGTGCTGCTCGCGTTCAACCCCATCCGCGGCATCAGTTTCTTGCTGTCGCCCCACAACCATGCGGGCATCATGATCTTGGGCAGCTGCTTCCTCGCCACCACCGGCGCCGAGGCGCTCTACTCCGACATGGGCCACGTGGGCCGCGGCAACATTTACGCCACCTGGCCCTTCGTCAAGATCTGCCTCATCCTCTCCTACCTCGGTCAGGGAGCCTGGCTGCTCGCCAACGCCGGCAACGCCGACCTCGCGGCCATCCCCGACCTCAACCCGTTCTTCCAGATGCTGCCCGAGGGCATGCGCCCGTTCGGCGTCATCCTGTCCACCTGCGCCGCCATCATCGCCAGCCAAGCGCTCGTGACCGGCGCGTTCTCGCTCGTGTCCGAGGCGAGCCGCCTGGACCTCATGCCCCATATGCAGGTCTTCTACCCAGCCGAGACCAAGGGCCAGCTCTACATCCCCATGGTCAACAACGTCATGTGGATTGGCTGCGTGTTTGTGGTCCTGCTCTTCCAGAGCTCCGCGCACATGGAGGCCGCCTACGGCCTGGCCATCACCATCACGATGATATGCACCTCCGTGCTGCTCTTCTTCTACCTGCACGGCATCCGCAAAATGAAGGCCGTCCCCTGGGCGTTCGTCGTCTTCTTCGTGTCGCTCGAGGGCTTCTTCTTCGTCTCCTCCCTCACCAAGTTCTTCCATGGCGGCTACTTCACCATCCTGATGGCCGCGCTCATCATGGGTGTCATGGTGAGCTGGTACAACGGCAGCCGCGTCGAACGCCACCAGTACACCATGCTCCCCGTGCGCAAGTACCTCGACCAGCTCGACCGCCTGCGCAACGACTCGCATTACGAGGTCCTGTGCGACAACTTGGTGTACCTCACCAACGGCACCTCCACCGACATGCTCGACCGCGACATCCTCTACTCGATCTTTGACAAGCACCCCAAGCGCGCCCGCGCCTACTGGTTCCTCAACGTCGAGGTCACCGAGGACCCGCACACCTTCGAGTACTCGGTCGAGAACTACGGCACCGATTTTGTGTTCCGCGTGCACCTTTACCTGGGATACAAGGTCAACCAACGCGTCAACGCCTATCTGCGCCAGATCGTCTCCGATCTGTCTGCCTCCGGCGAGCTGCCGCCGCAGATTCACGATTACTCCGTGTACGACAAGCCCGGTGTGATCGGCTCCTTCCGCTTCTGCCTGATCCGCAAGACGCTGGCACCCGAATCCGACGTCGAGCAGCGCGAGCGCCACGCCATCGCGATGAAGTACGCCATCCGTCGTGTCGCTGGTTCGCCGGTGCAGTGGTTCGGCCTTGAGAACTCCAGCGTGTTCTATGAGTACGTCCCGCTGTTCACCAAGTTCAAGGACGTCGAGCACATCGAGCGCGTTGCCGTGGAGGAGCGCCACTAGCGAACGCCACCGCATTCTCGCCAAATGCCAAAAGGGCTCATCCGATTGGATGGGCCCTTTTTCACCTGCGCACTCCGAAGCGTTTAACGCGCAAACCGAGGCCCCGGCGGGGCCCGAGCATCGCGCTCGAGATGTTCCTACCAGCTCTTTCCAAGCCAATTCCGTAGCCACAAATCCATCGACCTGCTCATCTCGGCCATGAAGTCGCTCGTGTGCTTGCGTGTGTAGATGTCGCGCACGCGCGCCCCGGGCTCCGTCGCGTGGGGGCGAAACATCGCGTCCATCTCGGCGACCTGGGCGTCCATTGCCGGAGCGTCGGCGCGGCGATAGCGCTCCTCCATCACAAGGTTGACAGTCGGGTGCGGGGTTGCCGGACGCACCTTCTTAGGGATCCCGAGGATGAGCATGCTCAGGGGCACGGTGTGCTCGGGCAAATCCAGAAGATCGCGCACCTCCTCAGCGTTCTCGATGATGTCGCCTATGTAGCAGGTACCCAATCCCACCGCCTCGGCGGCAATTGCCGCATTCTGGGCCGCAATCACCGCGTCCTGCGCCGCGATTCCAAAATCGCCAAGACCGGGATGCGGGCGAGCGGTGCAGCCGGATTCGGTCGCGAATTCCTCGGTCAAACACCCCACGTGCCCGAACAGGTCGATCCACTTGCAGTAGTCGACCACGAACACCAAGGCCCACGGCGCCTTGGAGATCATCGGCTGATTGTCGCAAAGCACCGCGAGGCGATCTCGTGTCGCCTGCTCGCGGATGTCGATGATCGAGTACATCATCATCGCGCCGGCGCTTGGGGCCCTGCTCGCAGCATGGAGCACGGCCTCCCGCTGTTCGCCCGTGATTTCCACCGTCAAGTCGAACTGCCGTGTCGAGCTCCTGCGCTCGATGCAGTCGAGCACCGCGTTTGCCGTCGTTCCCATTTACCGCCGTCCTTAAGCATCGGTTGCGCTTCTTGGCCCATTCTATGAAAACTCCGCCGAACCGCAGCTTATCGACCGAATCTCGACATTCCGTGGGTAGTATGTTCCCTTGTCGCCTTCCGCGCGTAGCACATGTTTATCAAGGCCGGGTAAGCGCTGCCCAGGATTTGGGTACGCCGCCCGCTTCAACTTTCGTTGAGCGAAGAAGAGGTTGTCGTATGTTCACTGCCATCGTATCCATCGCGGGGCTTGTCGCCTCCGCCTACTTGGGCCGTCGGGAGCTCACCCGTCGCAAAGAATCGGGTGATCGCTCCGGCATGGGCTGGGGCATCACGTTCTGCATCATGCAGGCCATTGCCGTCGCGCTGGGCTTTCTCGGCATGGCACCCGACGACATCCTCTCCCCCATCGTCTTGAACCTCGTGATCACCGGTTGCGCCTGGGCGAGCTTCGCGCGCGACCTCACCTGGGCGCACATTGAGTCGTACATGCGCGCCGGCGAGGAACTGGCCGCCCGCACCTTCCAGCCCGACTGCTCCGCGTGCGCCAAGTACGACGCATGCGCGCACCGCATCACGCGCGACGAGGACCTCTCCCGCATCGGCCGTCTGGGCCGCAAGCTGCGCGGCCGCGCCCGCGAGCTCCGCATCGCGCTGCACCGCCCCACGGCCGTCTGCGTGATACTGCTCTTGCTCGCCGGCCTGTTCGCCATGCTCGGCCTCGAAATCCCCTCCAACCATGACCTCACCTGGTGCTACCCCCTGTGCATCCTGCTCGAGTGGTCCCTCATCACCGCCGTCATGGTCGGCCTGTTCTACCTCTTCCAGCGTCGCGGCGGGGCCCCGGCCTTCGTCGCATTCCTGTGCTGGGCCATCGGCATGGCGCAGTTCTTCGTCATCACGTTCAAGTCCATGCCCATCCAGCCCGCCGACCTCTCCGCCCTGGGCACCGCGGCCGCCGTGAGCGGTGGCTTCACATACATCTTCAGTGCGTTCGGCCTGTACGGTATGGCCCTCCTGGCCATCTCCATGCTGCTGTGCTCGCTCGCCGGCGTCTTCCGCCCCGAGCCGGCCAAGCGCAACCGCCGCCTCTTCCTCACCAACCTGTTGATCGGCGCCCTGTGCCTTGTCGGCGTGGGCGCGCACGTCACGCTCATCGACTACTACAACACCCTCAACATCACCGTGTACACCTGGCGCCCGCTCGAGAGCTACTACCGCCAGGGCTTCATCCCCACGTTCATCTCCTCCGCGCAGACCATCAAGCCGCCCGTGCCCGAGGACTACGACATGGCCAAGGCTGAGAAGCTCGAGGAGGAGCTCGCCGGCGAGTACGACCAGACCACCGGCAAGACCCGGCAGCGCACCGACGCCGAGGCCCAATTCACCGAGGAAAAGCCCACGGTCATCGCCATCATGAACGAGACGTTCTCGGACCTCTCCATCTACCAGAACATGCACGCCGGCTACAACGGACCGCAGTTCTTCAAGAACCTCCCCGACGCCCTCTCGCGCGGCACCCTCTACGTGAGCGCGTACGGCGGCGGCACGTGCAATACCGAGTTCGAGTTCCTCACCGGCAACTCCATGTCCTACCTGGGATCGGGCGTATACCCCTACACGATCTACGACCTGCTCGACACCAAGAATCTCGCCGAGCAGTTCAAGGATCTGGGCTACACCACCACGGCCATGCACCCCAACCACGGCACAAACTGGAACCGCGAGAACGTCTACTCCGCCTTCGGCTTCGACCGCTTCATGACGATCAACGACTTCCAGGACGCCGAGAAGCTTCGCGGCATGGTTTCCGACGCCGCGACCTACAACAAGATCCTCGAGATGCTCGAGTCCGACTCCGCGCCTCAGTTCATCTTCGACGTGACCATGCAGAACCACTCCGGCTATGACACCGGCCTGCTCCCGCCCGACAAGCTGAACAACTACCTGATCGACGGCGTGATGAACAACGAGGTCAACGAGTATCTGTCGCTCATTGAGGAATCCGACCGCGCGCTCAAGGACTTCGTCGGCAAGCTGCGCAAGCTCGACCGCCCCGTCGTGCTCGTGTTCTTTGGCGACCACCAGCCGTTCTTCCCCGACAAATACAACAACCGCTGGTTCACCAATGAGGACAAGGCAGAGCACAACATGCGCCTGTGGACCACCGACTACCTTATCTGGGCGAACTACGATGTCGCCGGCAACGACCAGGACAGCCATGTGGACAACCTCTCCACCAACTACCTGGGCACCGAGATGATGAACATCATCGGCGCGCCGCTCAACGACTACCAGAAGGCCCAACTCACCCTGCGCAGCGCGCTGCCCGCCATCAACACCACCGGCTACCTTGACGCCACCGGCACCATCTACCTGTCCAGCGTCAAGGAGGATGAGAGCAGCGGAGATGCCCAGACTTCGCTGCAAAAGGCGCTGCAGGCGCGCTCCGAGTACGCCACGATTCAGTATTACGAGCTCTTCGGCGACGGCAAGGATGTGTACACCAAGCTTCGTCAGAGCGCTGCGAACGAAACCGACCCGAACCTCGCGCCCGGTACGACGCAGATCAAGTAACCTGAGCGAAAGGTCGAGAGGCAAGCGCTCGGCCCGCCGGTCCGGCCAACGGGCTCGGCCGCTGGCCGGACCGGCGGGCTCGGCAGCTGGGCCCAGTCGGAGGGCAAGGCCAGCGGGCCCAGTTAGCGGGCCCAGTCGGCGGGTCGGTTGAGTCGCCGACTGGGCCCGCAACCCGCTTCTGCATATCATGACATCAAAACCCCTGCATGCGATCAAAACATGCAGGGGTTTTGCATATGTTCGTCGTCCCCGTTTTTCACTTGAGGGACTTTTGGTAATTACTTTCCGACCTTGCCTGGTAGACAACCCCAACGCCAAGACAAATCCGCAGGTCGAGCTCCCAACTTCTCACCCGCTACTTCACGGTTTCGAATTCTAATTACCAAAAGTCCCATTCATGAACTTTCCGACACGCCGTACCCCCACGAAACAATCGCCCAAACCTCAGCCGATGCGCAATCCGGTCGAGCACGACGACGGACACCTCGGCGTGACCTTCCAGGTACCCCCGGACCGTTCCGTAGCGCTCGTGCAGATGCTCGAAGCGTGATTGTCGAGCAGCCCCTTATACACCGTCGACATGCGATCCGGCAGTGCGTCGCGAAAACTTTCCTGAATTGAAGCCGTTTGGCGTTGGGGACGGTCCCCGAATTGAGACTGTTTGGCATTTGCGCACCCTTACAGGTCGCGCGCCTTATACACCCGCAGAGAGACCAGCGCGCTCACGGCATAGCACACCGTGCCAAAGAGCAAAGCACCCACGGCAAACGACGTTAGGCCCTCAGGCGTTTCCGCGAACGAAAGCGCCTGTTGCATGGCCAAAATGGCCTCCTCGCCCATAAGGCCGCCCACCAGTAACGGAGCAACTCCCAAGAACATCATGATGAAGGGCAGCCACTGCGTCGCCTTGGTCTGACCGAATTTGAAGAACACCGGCATGGATACCGATGCAATCACAAACCCCATGGCACTGCAGAACGCAAGGGCGAACACCCCCGCCTGAATCATATCCGCATCGAGGCGCACCACGTTGGCGACCACCTCGGGAAGTAGCGAAGCCTCGCCCATCCAGGACAGCAGGCACGCCGCCACGGCAACGAACAGCGACGCGATCAGCGCGCCCGCCAGCACGAACAGATAGCGACCTAGCACCACATCTCTGCGCGACACAGGCATGGTCAACCTAAACGCAGCCCAATCGTTTTGCTCGTCGTAATGACTCGCACTATTTGACAGGCAGAACATCCCCATCATGAAAATGATGCCCGGCAACATGGAAGTGCTGCCCACGCCTGCCGTGAAACACACCGCCATGAACAGGATGCTGAGCGTCAGCTGCTTGAGGTATTGCCCGAACACCGCGAGCTCCATCTTGAGCATGCGCATCATCGCGCATCACCACCTTCCTGGGCGCCGGCACGCGGATGCAGGACCGCGCCCTTGAGGACGAGCGCCATGTAGTCGTCAATCGACACGCGGTCACATGGGATCTGCGGGAACGCGCGCATGAACTCAAAACGATCGGGAACGAGCAGGTCCACGCCATAGTCGTGATGCAAAACGCGCACCTCCATAGGAGCCTGCGCGCTCGCCAACACCTGCTCGACCTCCGCCGCACGGCACCGCGCCACTCCCATGAGGTCGCAGATTTCGTCCTTGTCGCAGGCAAACACGATGCGCCCGTCATCGATGCACACCACCGTGTCGGCGATCCTGTCGAGGTCGCTCGTGATATGGCTGCTCATCAGAATCGCATGCTGCGGGTTTCCCGCGGCATCCTCCACCGCCACAAACTCGCGCAGCATGTCGAGCACCTCATCGCGTGCCATGGGGTCGAGTCCGGCGGTCGCCTCGTCCAAGATGAGCACCTGCGGGTTGTGCGCCAGGGCGCAGGCCAGGCTCAACTTCATGCCCATACCGCGAGACAGCTCTTTAATCGCCTTCTTCGGATCGAGCTTGAACCGATGAAGGCACCCTTCGAACACGCGCGCGTCCCAGGTCTGATACGCGCGCTCCATGAGCTTCCCCACCTCGGCGATCTTGATATGCGGCGGCATCGAAACGGTGTCGAACACCACGCCGATACGTTCCTTCACCGCGGCGTCGGCGCCGGACAGTCTACGCGCGTCGACGCCCAAGATCCGGGCATCGCCCGCATCGATGCCGATGATGCCGAGCAGGGCCTTGATGGTCGTTGATTTACCCGCGCCGTTCTGCCCGATAAAGCCCACGATTTGCCCCGGTTCCACCGTGAGGGATACGCCCTGCAGCGTGAAGCCGTCGTAATGCTTGGTGATATTGCGAGCCTCGATAAGAGGTGCGCCCACCTGTGATGAAGCCATAGCTAGTCGTCACTCTCCAAAAGGGTCCTCATCATCTCGATGAGCTCCTCATCGCCCAAATCGAGCGCCCTGCCAGCTTCGATGGCCTGAAGCAGGCGCTCCTCGATCTCGCGCAGGCGTTCCTCGCGCAGCATCTCGGCGTTGCCGCCGGCGACAAAACTTCCCTTGCCCTGCACCGTCTCGATGAAGCCTTGCGCTTCCAAGTCCGCGTAGGCGCGCTTGGTGGTGATGGCGCTCACGCGCAGGCTGTTGGCAAGCGCGCGAATCGAGGGGAGCTGCTCACCCGCCGTCAGGTCACCAGCCATGATCTGACCCTTGACCTGTCGGACGATCTGCTCGTAAATGGGCTGGTTGCTCGAATTCGAAATAATGATTTCCACGAATCACTGTCCCTTTCCCGTCTGCGCCTTGGGCGTCCCCGCGGCGCCAAGGTCGCCCCAGACGTCATGGTGCGACCAGACCGAGCATACTGTGTATACTCGATAAGTACAGTATATACACACTTATACACAGTGCAAGATATTTTGTGCCTCAATGAGAGAGGGCGGCAAGATACTCGTCTTGCCGCCCTCTGGACAACGCGGCGCGCAACCCGCACCGCTATGTGTAATTTGCACCCGTCCCCAATTGCACATTAAGACAGGCGCGAGCCAACCTCCTTGGCGGCGGCTGGCTTGTCGAAGTTGCCGTTCGTCGCGGCAGTGAGGGCGCCCATCACGCGGCCCATGTCCTTCTTGGACGTGGCACCCAGCTCGGCGATCGTCTTCTCGACCAGCGCCACGAGCTCATCACCGGAAACCTGCTGCGGCAGCAGGCTCTCGAGCACCGCCACCTGCTCGCGCAGGTTCTCAGTGCGCTCGGCGTTGTTACCGGCCTTCTCGGACATCTCGAGCGTCTCGTTCGTCTGCTTGAGGGTGCGCTTGATCTGGGCGGTCACCTCTTCATCGGTGATCTCGTGCGCGCCACCGCGTGATGCGGCGTTCTTCAGCTCGCCCAACACTAGACGCGCAACGCCCAGGCGGACCTTGTCCTTTGCCTTCATGGCGGCGACCATCTCGGCATGCAGCTCTTCGTACGTCATGGGATGCCTCCTCACATCCGCCTACTTGGCGGAATCGTCCTTCTTCTCGGTTGCCTTCTTCATGTCCACGTTATAGGGCACGTTCTCGGGCATGGGGTTGATCTTGATGTCGGCCTTGTCGGTGTACTCGGTCAGCCATTCGCCGTACGCCGTGGCCACCGCCTGGGACTCGAGCATGTCAGAAACATTCGTGCGAATGCCCTCGGGCACCTCGTCGAGAGAGGTCACGGTCTGAACCTCGAACAGCTCCGTGCACTTGATGATGTGATAGCCATAGGTGGTCTTCACCAGCCCGCTGACCTGGTCGACGCCGAGCTTGGAAAGGGCGTCCTGGTACTCGGGCACGAACGTGGTGAGCTTGTCCCAGCCCACATCGCCACCCTTGTCGGCAGAGGAATCCTCGGAGTACTTCTTTGCCGCCTTGGCGAACTCGATCTCGCCCGCGTTGATCTTGTCGAGCACCTTCTGGGCCTCGGCCTCGACCTTTGCGCGCTGCTCATCGGTGGCATCCTCGGCCACCTTGAACAGGATGTGCGAGGAGCGGCGGGCGCCGTTGTAGGTGGAGAGGTTCTCGTTAAGGTAAGCGACGACCTCCTCGTCAGAGGGCTTCTCGGCGGGCGCGACCTCATCCTTGAGCTTCTGCTGGGCCAGGGAGCTCTTGATGTTCTCCAGATAGGTGTCCTTGGTGAAGCCGACCTGCTCGATCATCTCGACGAATGCCTTCTCGTCGCCGCCGTAGTTCTTCACGGCGTCCTTCCAGGCCTTGTCGAGGTCCTCCTGAGAGACGGTGATCCCGTACTCCTTCTCGGCCTCGACCAGCAGGTACTGGCGGGCGATGCCGTCGATGACGTTATCGCGGTAGGACTCGGGTGTAAGGCCCTGACTCGCGAGATAGGCGGCCCAATCGGCGTCCTTGTCGTAGGAGCCCTTGCGCAGGCTCATGATCTGGTTGGTGACGGTGTCCTCCTTGATGTTGATGCCGTTCACCGTGGCGGCAACACCACCGGTGAGCTCGTAGGGCTCTTCCTTTTTGACTTCGTTGAGCACACCGGAGCACGCCATGGCGGTCACGGACAGGAGCATGGCGAGGATGCCGATGGCAACCAGAACGATCTTGGCGGTTTTGGAGAGCTTCTCCTTGCGCGCCTCCTTCACCTGGCGCTTGCTGGGAGCCGCCTCGGCCTCGGGCTTCTCGCGCTTGATTTTTGGATTTCTCGAACTCACTGCCATGGTGGGGGTCTTCCTTTGACGATTCCAGAAGGGAGGCAACTGCGCCTCCACAACTCACAGATTTTGACATTGTCTCACAGCGCGCGCACTCGAAGGTCGGTCATCTATGAAAGCGATCGGACCTCGACCGTGAGGTTCTCCCTCACATGCACGCGCCCGTCGGCCAGCATCTGCACGACCTCCGGGTACAGCACATGTTCGATGGCGTGAATGTGCTCCTCGAGCGTGTCCACATCCCAACCTTCCTCGACCACGAGGGCGCGCTGGGCGATGATCGGGCCCATGTCGTACACGGCGTTGGCGATGTGCACGGTCACGCCGGTCACCTTCACACCGCGGTCGAACGCATCCTGGATACCGTGCGCACCCTGGAAACTGGGCAGAAGCGCGGGATGGATGTTGATCACGCGATTGGGGAACGTGGCGAGCAGCGGCGCATGAACCATGCGCATATAGCCGGCCATGATCACGTACTCGCAGCCTGCCGCAAGCAGCTCATGCGCAATGACCTCGTCTGCCTGGATCGGATCGGCGTAGATCTCCTTGGAGAGTGTGAGCGTCTGGATGCCCGCAGCCTCGGCGCGCTTGAGGCCAAAGGCAGAGGGGCGGCTGCCCACCACGAGTTTGATCTCGGCATTGAGCGTACCGGCATCAATCGCGTCGATGAGTGCCTGAAGGTTGGTGCCGGAGCCGGAGAGCAACACGCCGATGGGCAGCGGTGCGCGATCCTCGCGAGCAAGGGCTGCGCGGGCGTCCTGCAGCTGGTTGATGTCGGGCATGCCGGAGGCGCAGGCCGCCGCCGCGACCTCTGCCGCGACGGCGTCCAGGGACAGTTCGTCCTTACTGCTCATCGGTGTACTTCACCTCGCCGGAGCCCGCGATGCAGGTGCCAACGCGGAACGGCTTCTCGCCCATGGCGACAAGGGCCTCGGTCACGGCGGACTCGTCCTCGGCGGAGACGATCAACATCAGGCCGACGCCCATGTTGAAGGTCTTGCAGGCTTCGTTGGGCGTGAGCTCGGCGCTCTCGGAAATGTAGGAGATGACGGCGGGGACGTCCCAACCCATCTTGGCGCCGTCGCGCTCCACAAGCGCATCGACGTTGGCGGGCAGGGCGCGGTTGAGGTTCTCGGTGATGCCGCCGCCGGTGATGTGGGCGA
>CAUWMY010000037.1:0-15756 GCA_963560155.1 uncultured Collinsella sp. | reverse complement strand
GGACGCCGGTCCTTCCCGTCCAGCGCGCGAGCCCTCATAAATGCGCGGCGCCCGCTCGCGCCGCGGCGGCGCGAAGTCGAACTTGTGTGTCCATCCTAGCAGGTGCGCCCGCAGCGGGGCATGCGGCGGCGGGATGCATGTATAATGCGGGTCGTTCAACTGGTATCCGTATTGCAGAGGAGCCGTACATGACCTCTCCCGTCCGCGTCCGCTTCGCGCCCTCGCCCACCGGCAAGCTGCACATCGGCGGCGCCCGCACCGCCATCTACAACTGGGCGTTCGCCCGCGCCAACGGCGGCACCTTCATCCTGCGCATCGACGATACCGACCCCACGCGCTCCACCGAGGAGAACACCCAGATCATCCTGCGCGCCATGCGCTGGCTGGGGCTCGACTGGGACGAGGGGCCCGAGGTCGGCGGCGACTTCGGCCCCTACTCGCAGACCGAGCGCCTGGACCTCTACAAGCAGACCGCCGAGCGCCTGCTCGCCGAGGGCAAGGCCTACCCCTGCTTCTGCACGCCCGAGCAGCTCGCCGCCGACCGCGAGGCCGCCGCGGCGCGCAAGGACCCCTTCCAGGGCTACCAGCGCCGCTGCCGCGACCTCTCGCCGGAGGAGGCCCAGGCCCGCATCGACGCCGGTGAGCCCTACGTGCTGCGCATCAAGGTGCCCGAGGATCGCGGCAATGTCGTGATCAACGACGCCGTCCACGGCAAGGTCACCTTCGACGCCAAGGAGCTCGACGATTTCGTGATCTTCCGCTCCGACGGCACGCCCACCTACAACTTCGCGACCGTCGTGGACGACGCGCTCATGGGCATCACCCACGTCATCCGCGGCGACGACCACCTCTCCAACACCCCCCGCCAGGTCATGGTCTACGAGGCCATGGGCGCCCCGGTGCCCGTCTTCGCCCACATCTCCATGATCTTGGGCGCCGACGGCAAGAAACTCTCCAAGCGCCATGGCGCAACCTCGGTGGAGGAGTACCGCGACGCCGGCTACCTGTCCGACGCCTTCGTGAACTACCTGGCGCTGCTGGGCTGGTCGCTCGACGGCGAGACCACGGTCATCCCGCGCGACGTGCTGGCGAGCCAATTCAGCCTCGATCGCATCTCCAAGAACCCGGCGACCTTCGACCCCAAGAAGCTCGAATGGATGAACGCCGAGTACATCAACGCGATGGATGACAAGACCTTCGTCGACGAGATCATGCTTCCTGAGCTGCTGCGCGCCGGCTTGATCGATGAGGGCTTCGAGGCGAATGAGACCTGGGTGAATGCCCTCGCCGCCATCGTTCGTCCGCGCACCAAGATGCCGGCCGACGCCGCAGCCGTGGCCGCCCCCGTGTTCGCCACCGCCGAGACGCTCGCTTACGACGAGAAGTCCGTGGCCAAGGGCCTCGCCAAGGAGGGCCTGGGCGCCGTGCTCGACGCCGCCAAGACCGCGCTCGAAGCCGTGACGGACTGGACGCCCGCGAACATCGACGCCGCCCTCGAGCCGCTGCCCGAGGCGCTCGACGTGAAGAAGCGCCTCGTCTTCGGCGCCGTGCGCGTTGCCGAGTGCGGCAACATGGTGAGCCCGCCGCTGGGCGAGACCATGGCGCTCATCGGCCGCGACGACTGCCTCGCCCGTATCGACCGCGCCCGCCCGATGGCGCTCTAGTCGACCTAACCGGGCCGGCTCCCATCCCCCTTCGCTCAGCCTCGCGCTGCTCAGAAATCGCTCAGGGGAAATGGGAGCCGGCCCCATGTTTATCTAGCCCAAGCCATCGGACGGCTGCAAACGCCGCGGTGCTGAACATATATTGAAATCCCGCCGGACTATCACCGAGATATAACCAAAGTCACGTTCCGAGGGCCCATTATGTGACTTTGGTTGCACCTCAGGTGGGCGTCGTGTGACTTTGGTTGCCTTTGGCGCGCCCGGCAGGGTGCGACGAGACTCTGACCGCCAGGTGAAGCCCCTCGTGATGAGCCAGCATGTGGCACGAGAGGGTACCATGTAAACGAACAGCGCCTCTTTAAACGAATAGAGCCTCTTCGAACGGAGCCCAACATGCCCGCAAAGCCGCAATCGTTTGCCACCACCTCCGCATTCGAGGTGCTCGGTCCCATCATGGTGGGGCCCTCGTCCTCGCATACCGCCGGGGCCCTGCGCTGCGCACAGGTCGCCGCGTCGTTGCTCGACGGGCGCATTGTGCGTGTCACCTTCACCCTGTGGAACAGCTTCGCCCACACCTACAAAGGGCATGGCACCAATCGCGCGCTCGTGGCAGGCGTGCTTGGACTCGACACGGACGACGAGCGCATCCGCGACGCATTCACCCTGGCAGAAGAGCGCGGACTCGCCTATGAATTCGTCATCGGCGGAGACGACCCGTCGATCCACCCCAACACCGTCGACATCCACCTCGAGAGCGAGACCGGCTCCATGGCGGACGTACGCGGAGAGAGCCTCGGCGGCGGAAAGATGCGCATCAGCGCCATCAACGGCGTGCACGTCGAGATCTCGGGCCTCTACACCACGCTGTTTGTAGCCCACCGCGATGCCCCGGGAGCACTCGCATCGCTTACCGGCGCGCTCGCCCAGGCGCGGATGAACATCGCCTTTTGCCGCACGTACCGCACCGAGGCGGGCGGCCAAGCGTATTCCGTCTTCGAGACCGACGGCGTTCCCCAGCGCGACGTGCTGCCCATCGTGCGCGCGCTTGACCTGGTGAACTACGCGACCTTCATCGAGCTGCCCGGATCGGTGACAGCGCTTGGACCCGGAATCTCGGTCCCCGATCTCTTCGACGACGCCGAGCAGCTGCTCGCCGCATGCCACGAGCTGAACATGAGCATCGGCGCGGTCATGCGCGCCCGCGAGGAGCGAATGGTCGGTGCCAAACGCGCCGCTGCGAACATGCGCCGCGTGCTCGAGGTCATGCGCGACGAGACCACCGCATCGATCGCCCGGCCGCAGCGTTCCCTCGGCGGATTCCTCAATGGCGAGGCGCGGCGGGTGGACCAAAGCAGTGCACGGTATGCGCCGAGCCTCTTGGGCTCCACCCTCACCGAGGCGACAGCGCGTGCCATGGCAGTCCTCGAACGCTCCGCCACCATGGGAGTCATCGTGGCGGCCCCCACTGCGGGCTCCGCCGGCGTCGTTCCCGGCTGCGTCCTTGCCGTGGCGCCCCTGATCGCCCAGAACGAGGCTGAAATCGACGAGATGATCGCCGAGGCGCTTTACTGCGCCGCCGCCGTGGGCCTCATCCTCTCCACAACCGCATGCGTCGCCGGCGCCGAGGGCGGTTGTCAGGCCGAGGTCGGCTCCGCCGCAGCCATGGCCGCCGCCGCGCTCGTGCAGATGCACGGCGGTACGCCGGAGCAGGCGCTCGACGCCGCCACCACGACCATCTCCAACATGCTCGGCCTGGTATGCGACCCGGTGGGCGGCCTAGTGGAGGTCCCCTGCCAGGCTCGCAACGCCCAGGGTGTCGCCGCCGCGTTCACGGGTGCCCAGCTCGCTTTGTCTGGGGTACGGTCGCTCGTTCCCTTCGATGAGATGGCCGCCGTCATGCTGCAGGTAGGACATGCGCTTCCCGCGACCCTGCGCGAGACGGCAAAGGGAGGCATCGCCACCGCCCCCAGCGCCCTGTCCGCCTGCGCACGTTGCGGCATGTGCTCCTAGCGAGCCTCAAATGGGGACTCGCCTCAATTGGGGGCAGACACAAATTGAGACGCAACTTGAGGCCTGAGACGTTTCGCCGAAAAGGCCTCAATTTGTGCCTGTCCCCATTTGAGACATGACACATCTGTCACGGGCTGCAGCGCGTCCGCACGGCGCGCTATAATGGCAAAACGCCGATTTACCTGTGAAAGAGCAGCATATGACGGAGATGCCGAACACGCCAAAAAGTCAGTCGCATTACAACAATGGGCACGTCACCGCCCCCCTGCCCATCGGTGGTCGGACGGCGGGGGCCAGCGGGGCAAAGCGCGGAGCGTCAGCCCACGCTGCCCACAACGCCCCCAGCCACGCCAAGGAACCGGCAGAGAGGCATGGCGACAGGAGTCCCCGCAGTCACAAGGGCATTGCGGCGCTCGGCGTCTTTTGCTGCCTGCTCGCCGTCCTCTATGGCGGCGGTGTCTTCGTGTTCTCCCGCACGTGCTATCCAAACACCAAGGTCGCGGGGGCCGATCTCTCTTGGCTCGACCGGGACAGCTCGGTCGCCCGCGTACGCGACGCCGCCAAGGACTACGTCCTCGAGGTCTCTGGCGACGGCTTTACCTGGACCTACGAAGCCGAAAATGCAAACGAGGTTATCGACGCCGCCCGTGCGGTCGATAACGTCATGGCCCATAACGAGCCCGCTCTATGGCCCGTGCACCTGGCTCGAGCCCTCATGGCATCGCCCGAAAAACCCGCAAACGCATCATCGGCCAACGCGCAATCCGGCAAACTACCGGAACTCGACAAGATCGAGCTTCCCAAAACATTCGATCGCGATGCCTTCCTGGCCAGCCTCGACGCGGCAATCGATGAGTTCAACGCGACGCGCGTGGGAACCTTCGATGCGGCCGGCGCTTTCGATCCCGAGGCCGGTTCGTTCACCCTCACAAAGGCCCTCTCAAACCGCAAGCTGGACAAGGACGCCATCGACCGCGCGGCGCTCGCGGCCGTGTCGACCCTCGCCGCGCGCGTCGAGCTGACCGAGCGCAGCTTCACGCCCCTGGCCGACGGCGCTACCGAACAGGAGCTTCAAAACGCGATCGACCGTGCCAACGAACTCATTGGGTCGAACGTCAACCTCAAGATGGGCGGCGCCGTCGTCTCCACGCTCGATGGCGTGCAACTCGCGCAGTGGATCACCTTCGACGAGTCGCTGAACCCAACGCTCAACACCGAGGCCGTGGCCCAATGGGTGCGCGAGCTCGCCAAGACGCACATCGACACCGTAGGCAGCGAGCGGACCTACACCCGCCCCGACGGCAAGACCGTCACCGTGAGCGGCGGCACCTACGGCTGGATGAGCGATGAGGCGCGACTCGTGCAATTGCTCCAAGACGCCGTATCCAACAAGCAGATCGGCGATATCGAGATTCCGCTCAAGCGTTCCGCCGCAACCTGGAGCGGCATGGGCAAGCCCGATTGGGGCGCTTATTGCGACATCGACCTGACCGAGCAACACGCGCGCTACTACGACGCGGCGGGCAACCTCCTCTGGGAGAGCGGCTGCATCACAGGCAACCCGAACACTGGGAACGCAACCCCAACGGGCGTCTTCAGCCTGAATGCCAAAACACGCAACTCGACCCTCATCGGACTCGACGAGGACGAGGACGGCGAGCCCGACTACAAGACCCCGGTCGCCTACTGGATGCCGTTCGTGGGCAACGCCGTCGGCATGCACGACGCCACCTGGCAGTCCGCCGCGAGCTTCTCCAATCCCAACGCCTACACCTGGACGGGAAGCCACGGCTGCGTCAACCTGCCCTCCGACCGCGCTGCAGCGCTCTTCGACATCATCTCCAAGGGCGATTGCGTGATCGTCCACAACTAGCCGCGCACCGCCCGCGCCGCACGCGCCGGCATGCAAGGTGAAACCCCATCTGGAGGCATACATGACCACCCGCATCCTGCTCGTCGAGGACGATCCGCTCATCGTCGACGCCCTTACCGAGCTTCTCACGAGCTCGGGCTACAGCGTCGACACCGCCGACACCCAGACGCGCGCCATCGAGCTCGCCACGGTCGCCGGATCTGCCGGCACCTATCAGCTCGTGTTGCTCGACGTCACCCTGCGCGAGGGAAACGGCTTCGCGGTGTGCGCCGCCGTGAAGGAAACTTCGCCGAACACCCCGGTCATCTTCCTCACCGCCTCCGATGACGAATTCAACACCGTGACGGGCCTCACGATGGGTGCAGACGACTACGTTGCCAAGCCCTTCCGACCACGCGAGCTGCTCGCCCGCATCGCCGCGACCATCCGCCGCTCGCAACCGAGCAGGCGCATCGTCAGCCTGGGCGATATCCGCATCGACACCGATCGCGCCTACGTCGAGCGCAAAGGCGTGGAGCTCGCGCTCTCAGCGCTCGAATACCGCCTGCTGCTGCTGTTTGCCACGAATCCCGGCAAGCTCGTCTCCCGCGATATGATCCGCGACGCCTTGTGGGACAGCGCCGGCACCTACATCGAGGAGAACACGCTCTCCGTCTACATCAAGCGTCTCCGCGACAAGATCGAGGACGACCCGAGCCGACCCGAGCTCATTCAAACCGTCCGCGGCCTCGGCTACAAGGCGAGGGGATAGCTCATGTTGAGGAATCGCGAGGTACGACGCGCGCTTATCGCATGCCTGCTCGTCACAGCGCTCGGGACGGTCGCTTCGTACCTGGCCACGCGCTCCCTCATGCTCGATGCGCTCGGCGGCGCGCACGTCGTCACCGTCTCCATCAACGAGGCGGCTTCGATGACGGCATCGGAAGCCCCCGCTGCTAGCGCCGCCCTGTTCGCAGCCATATGCACGCTCGTCACCGGGTTGACCGTCACCGTCATCTTCATGATCCTCACGAACCGGCGTTACCGCGCCCTGGCAAAAATGGCAGCCAACCTCGACCGCGTGCTGGCGGGCGAGCGCGACATCCGCCTGCGCGACATGAGCGAGGGCGAGCTCGCCATCCTCTCAAGCGAGATCGACAAGGTCATCGCGCGGCTCAACCTCACCGTCGACGAACTGCAGGCGGAGAAGCTCGCGCTCTCAGACGCACTCGCCGACATCTCCCATCAACTCAAGACGCCGCTCACCTCGATCGCCATCTCCACCGAGCTCATCCGCGATCGTCTTTCCGAGCGGGGTGATTCCGAAGACCTGGTCGAGCGCCTGCGCCTCATCCAAACGCTGCAGGCCCGTGTCGAGGACCTGGTGGCCGCCCTGCTCAAGCTCGCCCGCATCGATGCCGGCGTGATCAAGCTCGTTTGCGGGACCGTCGACGCGCGCGAGCTCGTGCGCAAAAGCTTCGAGCCGCTCGCCATCGCCTTCGATATCGCCGACGTGCGCTTCAGCGCGGACGTGCAGGATGGAGCATCCTACGGGGGGGACCTCACGTGGAGTGTTGAGGCCCTCGAGAACATCCTGAAGAACTGCATGGAGCACACGCCCGCCGGCGGTCGCGTGAGCGTGCATGTCACCGAGGACATCCTTGCATGTCGCATCCGCATCGAGGACACCGGCCCGGGCATTGCCGAATCCGACCTCCCGCACATCTTCGAGCGCTTCTACCGCGGTTCACGAGCCGCAGACACCGGCTCGAGCGAAGTCGATCCAGCCGGCGTCGGCATCGGGCTCGCCCTCTCGAAGAGCCTCGTGACAGCGCAAGGAGGCACCCTCACCGCCGAAAACCTTCGCGATGAAAGCGGCAACGTCACCGGCGCGGCCTTCAACCTGGTGTTCTTCAAGGCCGTCGTGTAGCAGCAACGGCGGGTGGGGCTATATACACTCCGGGGCGTGGTTTCGCTTCGCTCCACAAAACGCCCCTACGGTATATAACCCCGCCCACCGCCCCTCCACTGCACTGGCACATGGCTATGTGTAATTTGCACCCGTCCCCAATTACACATCACGCCGGGTCGGCGGCTGGGCGCGAGGATTTGTGACGCATCTGTCACATTGCGGTCATGACAGGGCAAGATCGTTCATCCACTATCGTAGATGAGAATCTAGCTGGCGAAAGGACGGCCATGAACATCCTCAGCATCGAACATCTCACGCGCGTGTACGGCACGGGCGACACGGCGGTAACCGCGCTTAGCGACGTGAGCTTCACCGTCGAGGCCGGCGAGTTCATCGCCATCATCGGCAGCTCGGGATCGGGCAAATCGACCCTCATGCATCTCATGGGAGGTGTCGACCGCCCCACGTCGGGCACCGTCAAACTGCAGGGTCAGGATATCTTCGCCCGCAACGACGAGCAGCTCGCCGTGTTTCGCCGCCGCGAAGTGGGCCTCATCTACCAGTTCTACAACCTCATCCCCGTCCTCGACGTGGTGGAGAACATGACGCTTCCGGTCCTGATGGACGGGCGAGCGGTCAACGAGCAGCGCCTCTCGGCGCTCGTGCGGGCGCTCGGCCTCACGGGCCGCGAGCGCTGCCTGCCCAATCAGCTCTCCGGCGGCCAGCAGCAGCGCGTCGCCATCGGCCGTGCGCTCATGAACGCCCCCTCGGTCGTGCTCGCCGACGAGCCCACCGGAAACCTCGACTCCAAGAACTCCGCAGAGATCATGGGGCTCCTGCGCGCCTCCAACAAACGCTTCAAGCAGACCCTCATCGTCATCACCCACGACGAGGACGTCGCCCTCATGGCAGACCGCGTGATCGCCATCGAGGACGGGCGCATCGTCCGCGACGAACGGAGGGCGTAACATGACCGAGGGCACCCACTCCGCCACCCGCGCGGGCGCACGCGTCCCAAAAGGCTCCCTCCGCGACAAGGGCGTGTTCCGTCGCTTCGCCGCGCGCTCCCTCAAGCTCAATCGCACGCGGACCATAGTCTCCATCATCGGAATCGCACTCTCCTGCGCGCTCATCACCGCGATCTTCACGAGCGTGGCAACGCTCTACGAGGGCCTGCTCAAGGCCGAGATCGTGACTGAGGGCGCATGGCAAGTCGAGCTCGTGAACGTACCCGAAGACAAGGTGGAGGCGGTGCACAACGACCCGCGCGTCGCGAAGAGCTATGAGCGCGTCTCGTACGGCGACGCCCTCATGCCCGAGAGTTTCGGGGGATATTGGGGGCGCTACCTCAGCGTCCAGGAGTGGCCCACCGCCGACGCGGTGAAGGGCCTCAAGCCCCTCCCCCGCCTCTCCGAGGGGCGAGCCCCCAAAGCCGCGGACGAGATCGTCCTCACCCGGGAGCTGAAGGGGAAGACCGTGAACGGCGGCGACTGGCTCGGCGACTCCCTGCCGACCACGGGAAAAGACGACGAGGTCCCCCGTGCCTCGTGGGACGGGGGTCTGGAGGTCGGCAGCCGCATCGACCTCGCACTCGGTCAGCGGATCTTCGCCGATGCCAAGACCGGGCAGGAGGCGCCCTGCCTCTATGACGAATCCCTGTTCACAACCGAAAGTACCGAGGGCGACGTCATCAGCGAATACCTCGCGGACACGACCGACGTGAAGACATTCAGGGTCGTGGGCTTCTACGCACCCGAGGGCGCGCGAGGCGATGACGTATGGAGCAGGTCGGGCCCCGGCAGCCTCGGGTTCGTCACGTCGCCCGAAGTGCCCGTGCGCTCGACGAGCATCTATGTCACCACCAATCTGAAGAACCAAGTCGGAATCGATGGGCTCATCGAAGACTACACCGGAAACGACCATGCGACCTTCAACGGTGGGGGTAATCGCCACAGCATCGAAAACATGACCGCGCAAACTGCGGCGCACACCCATGATTCACTCATGCGCTACCAGGGCTTCCTCGATGAGCGCAGCATGTGGGGCACCCTCTATACGCTCGCCGCCATCCTCTCCGCCGTGGTGATCGTCGCGTCGGTCTCGCTCATCTACAACTCATTCGCCATCGCGGTGTCCGAGCGCACGCGCCAGTTCGGCCTGCTCTCCTCCCTCGGGGCAAGCAAGCGCCAACTGCGCCGCACGGTATACGCCGAGGCGCTCATGCTTGCCGCAGTCGGCCTCCCTCTCGGCCTCATCGTCGGCCTCATCGGAACCTTCGCGGTGTTCAATATCGCCGGAGAGGGCATCGGCGCGCTCATCGACCAGAACGCCTTCGACGGAATAGGGTTCAACACGATACGCGTCAGCCCGATCGTGCTCGGACTGTCCGCACTGCTCGCGCTCATCACCGTGTTCGCGAGCGCAGCGGTGCCGGCATGGCGCGCCTGCCGCGTCTCTGCCGTCGACGCCATTCGGGGGAGCCGCGATGTGCGCCTGTCCCGCCGCGAGCAGCGCCGGCGCCGCCACGCCAAGGGCCGTGACTCGAAGCGGAGGGCCGATTCGGCGCGCGGCCTCGATGTCCTGCGCCTGCGCATCGGCGGCGTCCCGGCGCTCCTGGCGCATCGCAACCTCACGCGGGCCAGTGCCAAGGGGCGCGTGGCGGTCGCCTCGCTCGCCGTATCGGTCGCCCTCATCATCATCTCAGGGGGGATATCCCACTATCTGGGCTTCCTCACGGATGTCGTGGACAAGGGGGCCAGCGACATAGAGATCTCACTCAACCGCATGCTCGACGACGATGAGACCACAGCCGACGGCCTATCCGCCATCGAGCAGGCGTATCGTTCACTCGCGCAGGTCGAGGGAGCCACCGCGGAGGGCTATCTGCTCTCCAACACGCTGTGCGCCGTCTTCGATGCCGGCGTAATCGACTTCGACGAGCTCGCGGGGCAAGGGGATCGATACGGCATGTCGGACGGCGGCAGAACATCCGATGGCTCCGTCTACACGCTGGCATCGGTATATTTCGTCGATTCGGCGTCCTGGCGGGAAATCATCACCGCAAACGGACTCGACCGCCGTCGCTTCGACGACCCGAACAGCCCCGTCGCCGTCGCGCTCAACGCGACGCAGTCGAACGACGGCGATCGCTACTCCGTCCGTGACCTGTTCAAAACAGTCGGCGGCGCGACCCTCCTCACCCACATCGACGAGGTCGAGAACGGCACGTTCATCGGGATCGGCATCGAAGACGGCAAGCCCGTCGCGCAATACCAGGGTTACGGCGAGGATGGCGAGATGAGCTTCGATGAATCCGGCAACCCGATCTACCGCGAGATCTCCCGCCCGCTCGACGAGGCGCTCCTCGATTCGATCGACCTCCCCATCGGGGCAACCGTGACGGAGATACCGGCTCCCCTGCGCGCCCATGCGTCCATGTGGCCCACGCTCGTGCTCCCCGCAAGTGCCCTGCCCGCGCTCGCCGCGAATTCAGAGGAGATCCTGGCCGACGGTGATTCGGGCGAACTCTGCGCCCCCTTCGCCTTCCACTCTGCGGAGCGGTCATACAGCGGCACGCTTTGGACGAGCCTCTCTTTCTCCGCGGACGATCCGCGCGCTGTCGAGACATCGATGCGCTCGATCCTCGAGGGAGAGCTCATCGGTCCCGAGTGGTATCACACGTATCTGGCGAACAACGCAGAAGACGCGCGCAACGCTCGCCTCAAAGGCGAGGCCGTGCAGCTGTTCATCAACTGCTTCATACTCATCACCGGGGCGATCGCCATCGCGAATGTGTTCAACACGCTCACGAACTCGATCATCCTGCGCCGGCGCGAGTTCGCCATGCTCAAGAGCATCGGCATGGGCACCCGTCCGTTCTGGCGCATGATCGCCCTCGAGTGCCTCTCATACGCCTGGAGGGGGCTGGCCATCGGCCTCGCGCTCGGAGCCGTCATCACCTTCTTCATTTACCAGGCGATGATGATGAGCTTCGAGGGCCTCAGCTTCGTGGTGCCGTTCGGCTGGGTCATCGCCGCCATCGGCGTGGTGATCGCCGTGCTCGCCGTCTCAACCGCGTATGCTCTTCGCAAGTCCTCAAGCGGCTCCATCGTGCAAACCCTGCGCGAGGACGCGATCTAAGCGCCACCCGACTCACCACTCACCTCAATTTAGGGACTGTCCCTAAATTGAGGTGAGATTCCCGAACCAGGTCCACCCCACCCGAAAGGAAGACCCATGTCCGATACCAACCGTGAAACCGACCCGATGGACGAATTCTTGAGCACACTCGGCGACGAGCCGCAAGAGACGAAGGTGCTTCGCGTTCCCGAAGTCATCCCCACCATCCAGGGCGACGCCACGAGCACGGAACCCAACGCCGGGCCCGACGGCCAAACCCCGCTTGAAGGCTCCGACGCCGAGGCATACGCCGCCCTCAAAGCTAAGCGCGCCGAGCGCCGCCGCAAGAAGCTCGTGCGCCGCGGCATCGTGGCCGGCGTGACGGCCGTGGTCATCGGCGGCGGAATCGTCGCCATCAACATCCTGGGCAAAGAGCCCGAGCAGATGATGGAAGCGGTCACCGATTTTGCCGTCCAGGGAGATTTCGAGACCATCGTCGACGCCAAGGGAACATTGCAGCCGCTCTCCGCCACCGTCATCACACCCGAGGTGGGCGGCCAAATCGAGAGCGTCAACGTCGTTGCCGGTCAGACGGTCAAAGAGGGCGACGTCCTCATGACCATCAAGAACCCCGAGCTCGACCGCGCCGTGGCGGAGGCGGATCGTGCGCTGCGCCAGGCCCGGGCCGACCTCGCGGCCGCGCAGCAGGCGCTCGCCGAGGCAAAGCAACTCGCCTCCCAGCCCACCGCCGACCCCATGGCCGGCCCCGCGGGGGACGTCGCCGGCGCGCAGCAGGCGGTGAACACCGCCCAGGTCGCAGTCGAATCCGCGCAGGCTTCCTATAACGACGCAGCCGCAAAGGCCGCACTGCGCACCGTGAAGGCCCCCGCCGCGGGCTCCATCGTGGCCATGAACGCGCAAGTGGGCGCCGATCTTGGCGAGAGCCTTGGCGGCACGGGGGCGAACGGCCCGCTCATGCAAATCGCCGACCTCTCCAAGATGAAAGTCACCATCCAGGTTGACGAGGAGGACATCGCGAGCGTGGCCGTCGACCAGACAGCGACCATCTCCTGCCCCGCCTTCCCCGACCTCTCCATGACCGGACGCGTGACGGGCATCGCCTCCATCGCGAGCGGCGACGGTGCCCAGATGTCTTACGACGACATGGGCGGCTCCCCCACCTTCGCCGTCGACGTCATGATCGACGCGCCCGACCCGCGCCTCAAGCCCGGCATGACCGCCGAGGTGTCACTTACCACGCAGAAGCTCGAGAACGTGGTCATGGTGCCCATGACCGCCCTGCTCACCGATGACGGCGAGACCTACTATGTGAACCTCGAGACCGACCCGGAAACGCACGCCACGGAGCGACTGGACGTGCAGGTCGTGACCAAGAACGACGACTACGCCGTGGTTGGCAAGCCTGCCGACGCGCCCGCCGACCAGAATTCCGACATGCCCGAATCCCCCCTCCGCGATAGCGACGTGCTCGTGATCGCGGGCGGTGCCATGCCAGAAGACGAGATGATGGATGGCAGCGCATCAGGCGGCGGCATGGAGGTGCGCTAATGACAGAGAGCCCCTTGACGATCCCGCGCGGCACGCCGGTGACGCCCGATGCCGCCGCGGGCCCCGCGCCTCTCTCGGCTCCTGTGCCCGCGGCCGCGCTCGCCCCCGCACCAGCGCCCGCAACCGGCGCACACTCACGCCCGGTGATCGATATTCGCCACATCCACCGCATCTTCGAGAGCGAAGCCGGCTTGGCGCACATCCTCCACGACGTGTCGCTCACGGTGAACCCCGGAGAATTCGTCGCCATCACCGGCCCCTCGGGTTCCGGCAAATCCACGCTCATGAACATCCTCGGATGCCTGGACACCCCCACGTCTGGCACCTATCTGCTCGAGGGCCTGAACGTGGCGGAACTCACCGATGATGAGCTCGCCGAAGTTCGCGCCCTGCGCATCGGCTTCGTCTTTCAGAGCTTCAATTTACTCCCACGCATGAGCGTGCTCGACAACGTCACGTTGCCCCTCGCCTACACCGATGTTCCCCGACGTGAGCGCGAGATGCGCGCCGTCCACGCCCTGCGCTCGGTGGGTCTTCCCGTCGATCATTACGACCATCGTACAAACGAACTCTCAGGTGGTCAGATGCAACGCGTCGCCATCGCGCGCGCCCTCGTGAACGACCCCGCCATCATCCTGGCCGATGAGCCCACCGGCAACCTCGACTCCGTGACGGGGCGTCAGGTCATGGACACGTTCCACGCCCTTAAGCGCGCCGGCAAGACCATCGTGCTCATCACGCACGACGCGAGCGTAGCCGCCGAGGCCGACCGCGCCATCCAGATTCGCGACGGCCGCGTCTATGAAGGGGCCTATGTCCCCGCAACTGCCGTAACGAGCGCCGATCGCGCTGCAACGGCCGCCATCGCCACGACCGCGGCCTCCGTGCCCGGCGAAACCCATTCATCAACCACGAACCCGGGAGGTGCCCTATGAGCTTTGCAGACCTCTGCCGCGAGGCATTCAGGTCGCTTGAGGCCAACAAAGGCCGAAGCCTCCTCACCATCCTCGGCATCGTGATCGGCATCGCCGCGGTCATTGCCATGACGTCGCTCATCGGAGGCGTGCGCAACGGCCTTATCAGCGGCATGGGCCTCAATGCCGCGCGCATCGTCCATATCAGCTGCGGCGAGCCGCTCTCCGAGGAGGATATCGAAGACCTGGCACGTCTCATACCCGACTATGAGGCCATCGAGGGTACGCGCGACAGCTATGCCGAGGTTCGTGTGGGCGACAAAACGATCAACTGCGGCATCACCGGCGCCAACCCCTCATTTCTCGAGATGACGGGAGCCACCGCCAAGCTCGCCGAGGGCCGCATCTACACCGCGGCGGAAGCCGAAGCCCGTTCGCGCATGGCGCTCATCGGCCGCAACGGCGTCGAGGCGTTTTTCGGCAGCCCGGGTGCGGAGGCCGTTGGCAAATCCATTCAGCTGCGAGGCAAGAGCTACACCGTCATCGGCGTGCTCGATGACGGCATGACCGGAACGGACTACTGCAATGTCTACCTGCCTGCCGATACGGTGAGTCAGGATTTCAGCGATGGTTGGGATTATCTATCGAGCGTCGTGGGCCTTGCCCGCGAGGGCGCGGACATCGAGTCCGTGCAGGAGCAGACCATCGAGCAGCTCGCCAAGATCAAAAGCATCCCCGATGAGAGCCGGGAGGATATGATCTGGGTCTACTCCATGAAGTCCTCCATCGACCAGCTCGACACCTTCATGATGTCCTTCCAGCTGATCATGGGTTCCGTGGCGGGAATCTCCCTGCTCGTCGGCGGCATCGGCATCATGAACATGATGCTCACCAACGTCACGGAACGCATCCGCGAGATCGGTGTGCGCCGTGCACTGGGCGCGCGCGGGCGCGACATCACGCTGCAGTTCCTCACCGAAAGTGCGGCGCTTTGCGTGACGGGAGGCATCATAGGAACCATCGCGGGGTATGCCATCGCCTGGGGCCTGGCATTTGCCGCCGGTGCGTTTGGCCTGGACATGGGGTCCATGACGGGCATGGGCGGAGCGGGCGCCACGCTCACGCCGGCCATCGAGCCCGCCGCCATAGCGATTGCGGTGGGCATCTCGATGCTCATCGGCCTGATCTTCGGGTACTATCCCGCCCGCCGCGCCGCCAAACTCGACCCCGTCGAATGCCTGAGATACCAGTAGCGGCATCCGGGCCTTACTGTCAGGAGGCATCCAGCCCATACTGTTACGGCAGCGTCCAGCCCACATCGTCATGACAGCATCCATCCAACACCGCTATGGAAGAATCCGGCCCACGCTGCCATAGAAGCATCTGGGCCAGGCCTCTAAATAGTCTTTGGATGGCAGTCGTTCGATTCGACGTCCGACCCACCGCCGAGCCCCCTCTCGCAGGGGGCTCGACCTTTTGCGCCGTAATTGCGACGGTGCACCTCAGCAAGGCGCCGAATACCTATGGCGGGACGCAAATTGACTATGAATTTATTACGTTCAACCTCGTCAAACGACTGAATACCATAGGCAATTTCAAAGCACGAGCCGAGAAGGGCGACAACGAGAAGGCAGGTAGCTACCGAAAGATACGCACATAAGCAAATCATGACCACCCGCATAGCGGGTGGTTTGCTCTTAGGGTGTAACCCTAAGG
>CAUWMY010000036.1:0-15792 GCA_963560155.1 uncultured Collinsella sp. | reverse complement strand
CAACCTTGCCAAGGTTGGGGTCGCGGGTTCGAGCCCCGTTGTCCGCTCCATCGCACTTGCGGAGCCGATTGAGAGATCGGCTCTTTTCATATCATGGCGGCTTGGCCAAGTGGTAAGGCAGAGGCCTGCAAAGCCTTTACCCCCGGTTCGAATCCGGGAGCCGCCTCCAATGCATGCAAGACGGGCGCCCAGAAGGCGCCCGTCTTCGTATCTTTACCTATCCGATCAACTTGATCAAACGCACCTGGGTGCCCGGCGCGTCCGCACGGCGGCGCACATCGACGCTGTCGACGAGCATGCGCATGAGCTTGATGCCCCTCCCGCGCTCGATGCTCGCGACCGGTTCCTCCACATCGCCGATCTCGAACCCGCATCCGCAATCGCGGACCTCGATCACCACGCGGTCTTGGTACGCGTATACGGTCATGGTGCCGCCCGCGCCGCCGCAGGCGTGGTCGTACGCGTTGGACAGCGCCTCCCCCGCCGCCAAGGCGACATCGAAGCACTCCTCGCGCGTCATCGGCAGCGCGCCCAACAGCTCCGCGATGCGGTGCCGATATTCGGCGAGGTGCTCCACCCCTTGCCGGATGGCGAAGCTCTTGCTCCACAGGGGCGGGACGTCGGGCGATATGACGGGGATCGCGGGGCGCTCGGCCGTGGAGACGTGAAGGATGTCGATCAGACGGGCGATCTGCAGGAAGCGCGCCACATCGGCGGAGGCGTTCACGAGCGACAACAGTCCCTCGCGCGCCAAGAGCACCCGTGCACGCGACAACAGGAAGGCGAGGCCCGTCGAGTCGATGAACGTCACGTTCTGGCAATTGACCAGGATGCGCCGCACCCCTCCGTCGATCAGGGAATCGACCTGCTTGCGCAGGTGCGGCACCGATGCGATGTCTATGTCTCGCGCGGGTGCGATGACCGCTATGTCGTTCCATTCATTCATGCTGGTATGGTTCCCCAATTCGCCGAGCGCGATACCTCCAGATCATCGCCAATGGGCGGCGGCGCACGTCGGTGCCGCTACTCATCCATCCTGAGCGCCACCAGGGCGATATCGTCGTCGAGTGCGGAATCCGTGAAGGCGTCGAGCTCGGAGAGCACGTGCGCGCACAGCCCGTCGATCCCATCGGGCGCCGAGCGCAAGAGCGTCTCGCGCAGGCGCGTCTCGCCGAAGAACTCACCCGAACGGTCGCGCGCCTCGATGGCGCCGTCGGTGTACATGAAGATGATGTCGCCCGGATTGAAGGCGAACGCGCCGTTCTCGTACACCATGGACGAGAACGCCCCCACGACGCCGGATTGGACGCTCAGGAGCTCGCCCTCGACACCGCCCTCGCCATCGCCCCTGAGCAGAATCGTCGGAGGATGCCCCGCGGAGCAGTACGTCGCGCGGCCATGGCGCATGTCGATCTTGGCGATGAACACGGTGACGAAGGTCTCGACGCGCGAGAAGCTCATGAGCATGCGGTTGAGCGAGCGCGCCATGCGCGCGGGACTCGCCCCCTCCCAGGCGTATGCCGTGAGGGCCGTCTTGACGAGTGCCGACATCGAGGCCGCCTCGACGCCCTTGCCCGACACATCGCCCAAGATCATCACGGCGCGATCGTCAGGCAGGCGGACGAGCGTGTAGAAATCGCCGCCGACCAGCGCCTGGCGCGTCGCGGAGGAATAGAGCGAATCGGTCGTGAGGCCCGGGACGGAACCGAGGTCGTTTCGCATGCCCGCCTGGAGCGTCTGGGCGATCCGGCGCTCGCTCTTCTGCTGCAGGGCGCCCTCCATGATGAGCTCGAAATCATGGGCGACGTGCGTGAGGTAATCGAATTCCATATCGTCGACGGGCTCTTGAGAGCCGTCGCGGAGCAACAGGAAGCGACGGGGCGGCAACACGGTCGAGAAGGGGCCGGCGTCCTCGACGAACGCCCCCTCCTCCGGGCTCGGCCCGTTGTCCATGAAGACCCCTTGGCACGGCAGGCCGTGACGTTCGAGCCACTCGCCGATCCAGGTGATGCGGTCGACGCGGGCGAGCCTGATCTGCTTGGGGTCCTCCGTGACCGCGAGGGGGCCCGTGTCGGACCCGAAGGCGCCCGCACGGGCGGCGCCCACGCGCGCGGCGGGGGCGGTCACCGAGAAGAACATCTCGTCCGCCCCGCATGGGAGGTCGATATGCCCCCCATCATCGAGCCCCACGACGTAGACGCCGCGCTCCACGTCGTTCAAGACGGGCAGGAGACGGCATGAGAGCTGATCGCAGACCTCCTCGATCATGTCCCGCCATGCCGCCACGGGATCCGACCCCGCGGCGTACAGGGACTCGCGAATGCGCGTGAGCGACCGGGTGAGGCCCGCAGTCCGCGCCGACCTCAGGGAGCTCACCACGCCCACCAGCTCGATGGAGAGGTAGTCGCAGATGACCTCGAGAACGCGGACGTCCGAAACGCGCGGCGAGCAGGGGCGCGTCCATCCGAGCTCGACGACGCCGAGCACCTGCGTCCCGAAGTAGACGGGGACGGCGATGAGCGTCTTGAACGGGGGCATGTCCTGACTGCGGACGTTATGGCGAATGCGGGCGTCAAGGTCGTAGAAGGACCCGGGGACGGTCGGATCGTCGGGGTCGCCGGGCACGAGCGAGATGCGGCATGCGCGCTGCTCCCGAAGGACGTGCGTGGCTATGCCCGCACCGTAGGGGATGAACCCGGGGACGCGCTCGCCTGCGAGCGCACGGCTCACACCGCGGAGCTTGAAGCCGCCGCTCTCCGCGAAATAGATGGTCGTGCCCGCGGCGTCGAGCGTCTCGGCCATGCGGTTCAGCACCGTGTCCAAAAGTGTCGGCATGTCGTTGGACCCCACCGTGGACATGATGACGGACAGGGTGCCCGAAAGGCGCTTGTTCGCCGCCCGGAGCTCCGAGAGCAGGCGCTGCGTCTTGCGGTCGTGCGCATACTGCTCCTCGAGGCTCCTGATGGCCACGACGTAACGATGCCCATGGGCGTCGGAGGCGCGGCGCGCCTCGGCGAGCTCGATGGCGCGGACGCGGACGGGGATGAAGGAGCCGTCGGCGAGCTTGAGCATGAGGGTGTTCTCCTCGCCGTCCGACGTGAAGGGCACTCGATGGCCCACGGAGCGCTCGAACGAGATGCTGTAGAGCAGGTCCTTTATGTCCGTCCCCACGATCTGCTCGCGGCCGATCTGCCCCAAGGAGAGCATCTGGCGGTTGACGTGGGCGACCGTTCCGTCCGCGTCGCAGATGGCGACGGCATCGCTCGTCACCTCGACGAGCCGGGCGACGTCACTCAATTCCTCGTTGTGCATGCGTTCCATGCGCGACCTCCCGCCGACTCGACGCGGCGCGGGCGCGCGCAATCGCACGACCGCGTGCGATAGATAGTAAAAAACCCAAACCCCGAAGGGTTTGGGTACTGTTCACGTGGTGTCGGAGGCGGGACTTGAACCCGCATGACCAAAAATCGGTCACTAGCACCTCAAGCTAGCGCGTCTGCCAATTCCGCCACTCCGACGTTCGCAACAGGAAGTATATTAACCCGCATCGCTCAATCTGCGCAAGACTTTTTTCAAAAAGTTTGGATTATTTTCCCGTCCCACATCACAGCAGGTCAACAGTGCCAAGATCGATCATTCCGGAGGCATCGACCGTCGCCGCGACGATGCGGTCCGCGGCGATTTTCGTATACGCGGGATGGGCCAGGGGGATGATGCGCACGCTCTCCCCCGCCCTCGAGACGGCCTCCCAGACAAGCGACGCACGCCCCTCGGGATCGATCGCCGCGCGTGCGCGGGACAGGGTCTCGGCGACATCGGCATCATGGGACGCGGGCACGGCGTGCGCCCTCCCCGCCCCGTCGAACAAGGCATCGGCGACGACGGCGGCCGTCGGAACGGGGGGCTCGAGCATCATCAGGGCGCAATCGAAATCCGCGGAACGGTAGCGCTCGGCGAATTCTTCAGGACCAAGCCCCTCGCTTTTCACCGAGAGGCCGATGGCCTCGAGATCGCTCACGACATGGGCGGCGACGCGGGCGCGCGTACCGCCCTTGCGATAGATCAGGTCGACACTCAGGCTCAGCGGGTCGGATTCGGCCGTGGGGACCTCCGCCCCTTCGGGCGCGGACCCCGTATCCGCGCGCGCGGCGTCTTCGGCCGCGAGGCTCACGGCCTCGACCAATTGGACCGCCCGTTCAGGGTCATATGAGCAGGCATCCCAGGGCTGGGACTCGCCGAGGCGGGGCGAGATGGGCCCGACGGCCATCTCGGCGCTGTGCCTCAGCACCTTCCTCGCGAGCGTCTCGCGGTCGATCGCCATCGAGGCGGCGCGCCTGACGTCGATTTGGGAGAACGGCCCGGACGCGCAGTTGCACGCGAGGTACAGCAGGCCTCCCTCGATGCCGTGGGAGAGACGGCCGTCGGGGCCCATGGTCGCGCCGTCCTCCGAGACCCCGGCCATCTCCTCGGCGTCGGCAAGCTGATCGACCGGGACGTCGCATACATCGATGTTTCCCGCGCGGAACTGCTTGAACGCGGTCACCGTATCGGAAATCGGCGTCAGGAGCACCCCGCCGGCCACGGGCGCGCCGGCAATGCAGTCCTTGTTGGCGGTGAGCTGCAACTCGCCACCCGGCTTCCACGCCCTCTTGAGCTTGAACGGGCCGTTGCCGATGGGCTTCTCCGCGAACGCGGCGGCGTCCTGATAGGCGAGCGTCGGTACGGGCGCGAGGGCGGGATGCGCGGCGATTTCTGCGAAGAAGGAGTACGGCTCGGTCAGGGAGACGACGTAGGTGAGGTCGTCGGGGCAGCGCAGCCCCACGAGCTCGGACGCCCTCCCGGACCTCAGGGCCTCGTAGCCGTCGACAAGGCGCAGGAGATGACCCCAGCGGCCGTATTCGGCCACATCCCCGGCCTCACCCTCTCCGTCTGCCGGAATGGCGCGCACCAGGCGCTCCCAGCCGATCTTGAAGGAGGTCGCCGTGACGGATTCCCCGTTGCTGAACGAAGCGCCCTTCACAAGATGGAAGGTGAACGTCTTCGCGTCCTCGGACATCTCGTAGGACGAGGCGGCCGCCGCGATGAGGTTGCCGTCGGGATCGAGCGCCATCAGCGGCATGAAGACGGCGGACAGGACTTGGAGGCCGGCGCGATCTTCGACGAGCAACGGGTCGATCGACGCGGCCTCGGAAAGACGGCACTTCACCCATGAGACTGGAACGGCATCGGCCCCCTTGTGAGAGCCGTCATCTTGCCTCCCGCAGGCGGAGAGGCCCATCGTCGCGGCACATCCCGCGATCGTCCCCAATAGCGTGCGCCTATCGATCATCTGGTCTTCCTCCCGGATTTCGCGCTGGTTCGCGTCTGTGTCCACTCTAAACGAATCGCATCGAGGCGTCTGGTATTCCATGCACTAAACAGCCGAGGGCGTTCCCCCGTGCCCCGAGATGCGAGCGCGGTAGAGAAAAAGAGACCCGCCGAAGCGGGCCTCTCCTCGAACATGCCATCGACGGCGAATCCAAAAGGACTTACAAGTCGATGTGAGATTCCTTGATGGGGAACGGGGTCGCGTAGTGGCAGGCGCAGAAATGGCCATCGCCGATCTCGCGGAACTCAGGGGCCTCCTCAGAGCACTTCGCCTGGGCGATCGGGCAGCGCGTGTGGAAGCGGCAGCCGGTCGGCGGGTCGATCGGGCTCGGCGGATCGCCGGCGAGGATGATGCGCTTGCGGTTCTTCTGAACATCCGGGTCCGGAATCGGGACGGCGGAGAGCAGCGCCTGCGTGTACGGGTGATTGGGCTCGGCGTACAGGCTCTTCCAATCGGACAGCTCGACCATCTTGCCGAGGTACATGACGGCGACGCGGTCGGAGATGTGCTGGACGACGGAAAGATCGTGCGCGATGAAGAGGTAGGCGGTGCCGTACTTCTCCTGGAGGTCCTTCAGCAGGTTCAGGACCTGCGCCTGAATGGACACGTCGAGTGCGGAGACGGGCTCATCGCAGATGATCAGCTTCGGACGCAGGATGAACGAGCGGGCGATGCCCACGCGCTGACGCTGACCGCCGGAGAACTCGTGGGGATAGCGGTTGATGTGCTCGGGGTTGAGGCCGACCACGTCGAGCAGCTCGCGGACGCGCTCGATGCGCTCCTCCGGGGTGCCGATCCCGTGGATGACCATGGGCTCGGAGACGATCTCGCCGATGGTCATACGAGGGTTGAGGGAGGCGTAGGGATCCTGGAAGATGAACTGCATCTCGCGGCGCATGGCCTTGAGCTCCTTCTTGTTCATCTTCGAGATGTCCTTGCCCTCGAAGTACACCTTGCCGGAAGTCGGCGGGTCGAGGTGCATGATGGCGCGGCCGGTCGTGGACTTACCGCAACCGGACTCGCCCACGAGGCCGAACGTCTCGCCGGCGCGGATCTCGAAGGAGAGGTCGTTCACGGCGGAGACGACCTTCTTGGAGAACCTGCCGCCCATGAAACCGGAACCGGTGGGGAACTCCTTGTGCAGGTGCTCGACCTTGAGCAGCGGAACGTTGTTCTCTGCCATTTAGGCCTCGCCTCCCTTCGTGGCGGCGACATTCACGTCGTCCGGGATAGCGGTCGGGATGGTGCCACGGGAACGGGAGGTGTCCGGGGCGAACTGCCTCACGAACGCATCGTCGTCGGCGTAATGGCACTCGGAGTAATGGCCGTTGTCCATGACGAACTTCTTCGGGCGCTCCTTGTGGCAGAGCTCCGTGGCGTACGGGCAGCGGGGCGCGAAGGCGCAGCCTTCAGGCAGGTTCACGAGCGACGGCGGATTGCCGTGAATCGGGGTGAGCGGCTTCTTCTCGTCGGTCGCCTGCTCGGGGATGGAGCGGATGAGGCCCCATGTGTAGGGATGGCGGCTCTCGTAGAAGATCTCGTCGGCGGTACCGAACTCGACCGGGTGACCGGCGTACATGACCATGATCTTGTCGGCCATGTCGGCGACGACGCCCAGGTCGTGGGTGATCATGATGATGGCGTTTCCGTTCTTCTCCTGCATCTCCTGCATGAGCTCGATGATCTGCGCCTGGATGGTGACGTCGAGGGCGGTGGTCGGCTCGTCGGCGATCAGGATGTCGGGGTCGCAGGCGAGCGCCATGGCGATCATGACGCGCTGGCGCATACCGCCGGAGAACTGGTGCGGGTACTCGTTCACGCGCTTCTCGGGCTCGGGGATGCCCACGAGGTCGAGCAGCTCAGTGGCGCGCTTGAGCGCCTCCTGCTTGGAGTAGCCGCGGTGCAGGCGAAGGCCCTCCCCCACCTGACGACCGATCTTGTAGACCGGGTTCAAGGAGGTCATGGGGTCCTGGAATATCATGGCGATGTCATTGCCGCGGACGTGCTGCATCTCCTCCTCGGACATGTTGAGCAGATCGTGGCCGCGATACATGACGGATCCGCCCTCGATCTTGCCGGGAGGCATGGAGATGAGGCCCATGATCGTCATAGCCGTCACGGACTTGCCGGAACCGGACTCGCCGACCACGCCGAGGGTCTCGCCGCGGTCAAGCGTGTAGGACACGCCGTCGACCGCGTGCACGACGCCGTCCTCGGTGTGGAAGTACATCTTGAGATCATCGACCTCGAGCAGGTGCTGACCCTCGGGGATCGGCTGCGTCTTCAGGTCGACGTAGTTGTCGTTCTTCTTAGCCATGGTTTTACGCGTCCTTCATCTTCACGTCGAGAGCGTCACGCAGGCCGTCGCCGAGCAGCGTGAATGCGAGCACGGTGGTCAGGATGGCGATGCCGGGCATGATCATCAGCCACGGCTCGGTCTGCAGGAACTTCTGGCCCTCCTGGATGAGGGTACCCCACGAGGGGTTCGGCGGGACGACGCCCAGGCCCAAGAAGGACAGGGCGGACTCGGTCAGGATGGCGCCGCCGATGTTCATGGTCGCATAGACCACGATGGAGGCGACGGAGTTCGGGAAGATGTGGCGGGCGATGATGCGCGCGTCGGAGGCGCCCATGGAACGGGCTGCGTCCACATAGTCGCTCTCCTTGACGGAGAGGATCGCGGAGCGGAAGACGCGGGCGATCGACGGCCAACCCAGGATGCCGATGGCGATGAACACGTTTTGGATGCCATTGCCGATGACCGCGATCATGGCGATGACGAAGAGCGTGTAGGGGAACGCCAGGAAGATGTCGGCGAGGCGCATGATAATCGTGTCCCAGATGCCGCCGTAATACGCGGCGAGGGCGCCCATCACGAGTCCGATGACGGTGGAGATGCCCGTGGCGACGATGCCGACGGTCAGGGAGATGCGCGCGCCGTAGATGACGCGGGAGAGCACGTCGCGGCCGAGCGTATCAGTGCCGAAGGGGTGCTCCAGCGAGGGGGCCAGACGGGAGTTCACCGCCATGGTCGCCGTATCGGAGGCGTTCGGGTCACCGAGGACCTGCGGGACCCACAGGTCCGCAGAGACCGCGATCACGACGACGAAGAGAATCCAGATGATCGCGAACATCGCGAGCTTGTTCTTCTTCAGGCGCTTGAGGGCGTCACCCCAAAGGGTGCGCGTGGGCTTGTCGGAGCCAGCGGCGACGACATGAGGCTCGGCCGCGGCGGCGCGGACCTGCTCGCCCATCTTATTCATAGGGTACTGCACGTCTTTGCCTCCTACTTCTCACTCTTGTTGCCAAGGCGGATACGCGGATCGAGGAACGCGTAGCTCACGTCGACGATGAGGTTGATGACCATAACGACGATGACGATGACCGTGACGGAGCCCATGACGATGGGCCAGTCGCGGCGGGTGATGGCCTGATAAGTCATCTGACCGATACCGGGCCAATTGAACACCGTCTCAGTCAGGATGGCGCCGGCGAGCATGGCACCGAAGTCCATGCCGACGTAGGTGACGACCGGGATGAGGGCGTTCTTGAGCGCGTGATGGAAGATGATCGAGCGCTTGGAGAGGCCCTTGGCCTTCGCGGTGCGGATATAGTCCTGGTTCATGACCTCGATCAGCTGGGAGCGCATGATGCGCGCGGTGTAAGCCGTGGACACGGCGGCCAACGTGATGGCGGGGAGGATGTAGTACATCCAGCCGGGGAACATCGGGCGAGGGCCGGGGACACCGGAGACGGGAAGCGCGATGGCGCCGCCGGTGGCGTCCTTGAGCCAGATGCCGAAGATCAGCTGGAGCAACAGGCCGAGCCAGAAGGCGGGCATCGCGACGAGCAGGGACGTGGTGAGGGTCACGAGGATGTCCCAGAAAGAGTAGCGCTTGATCGCCGAGATGATGCCGGCGCCGATGCCCACGATCGCCTCGATGACGATTGCCACGATCGCGATCTGCACCGTGTAGGGATAGGCGTCGATGATCATGGTCGACACGTCAGTGCCGCGCTGATAGGAACGGCCGAGGTCACCGTGGAGCAGACCGCCAAGATAGGTGAAGTAACGATCCCACATGGGGGTCTCGATGGTGTCACCGTTCTCGTCGAAGACGATGTCACCGTTCTCGTCCGTCACGATCAAGCCGTGAGCGGCGCGGATGTTCATCTCGGTAACCGGGTCGAGCTTCTTCTCGCCGGCGATCAGCTTGATGGGATCGCCGGGCACGACATTCTGCATGATGAACAGAATGAGCGTGACGCCGAGGAAGACCGGGATGAACTGCAGGATTCGCTTGAGGATGTACCTGAGCACAGCGATACCCTCCCTAGTCTCATGGACACTACACTTAGCTGCAGTACGACGCAGCGTAAATTGTGATTATACGTCACCTGTTGCTAAATACTGCGGGGATTATGCGTAGATATGCAATCGTCGTGTGATTTCCCCACATAACGAAAGCAGGACACCGCTTGCGCGATGTCCTGCTGTTCATGCGCTATCGAACTTTCGTCCGTCTAGGCTTAGGCGAGCTCGGCCTTCTCGAAGTGCGGGATGGTCTGAGCGTCGTAGTTGAAGCTCTTCATGCGATCGGAGGCGACGTAGTTGTGAGCGTAGTACATGATCGGGATGACCGGCATGTCCTCGCCGATCATCGCGCAGATCTTGCGGCAAGCAGCCTTGCGCTGCTCATCGTCCTGAATCTGACGGGCCTCTTCCATGAGCTTGTCGACCTCGGGGTTGCTGTACTTCTCGTAGTTGTTGTCAGCGCCCGTGTAGAAGTTCGGGTACAGGAAGTTGTCCATGGTCGGGTAGTCGGCGGTCCAGCCAAGACGGGCAACGGAGAAGGTGCCGTCGGACAGCTTCTGCAGGTAGGTAGCCCACTCAGTGGTGTCATGGGTGACGGTGAAGCCGACGGCCTCGAGGTCGAGCTGGACAGCGGACATGAGGTCCTCGTGGCCACCGTCGCCGTTGTAGTTGAGGGCGACCTCAAGACCGCGCTTGCCGTTGGCGTCAGCGGCGTAACCGGCGTCGTCGAGGATCTTCTTGGCCTGCTCCGGATCGTACTTGCAGTACTGCCAGACGTTCTCCTCGGAATCGTCGATGGCGGCGGGCATGATGGAGGTAGCCGGCTCGCGGGAACCCTCGTAGAGGGTGTCGACGATGTTCTGGCGATTGATGGCGAGGGCCATGGCGTGACGCACGTTGACGTCGGCGAGCACCGGATCATCGGAGTTGAGGATCAGGTAGTAGGTGGAGAGCTCGGTGCCGAGCAGGCACTGCTTGCCGGGGGTGGAAGTGTAGCCGTCCTCGGACTCACCGTACTTCTTGATGTTGTCCTTGATCTGGCCCGTCGGGATCTGGGCGAAGTCGATGGTGCCGGCCTTGAACTCGTTGTAGGCGGTGTCCGGGTCCTTCTGGATGGAGCAGTACACGCCATCGAGCTTGGGGGCCTCACCGTGGTAATCCTCGAACTTGAGGAGGTTGATGTACTGGTTGTGCTTCCAGGGCTCGTCCATCTTGAAGGGGCCGTTGCCGATCGGCTGCTCGAGGAAGGACTTGGGATCGTCCACGGCGGCCTGGGGAACGGGGACAAGACCCGGGTGGCAGCACACGGCCGGGAAGTCAGCCATGGGGGCGGCGAGCGTGACCTCGAAGGTCAGCTCATCGACGGCCTTGAGGCCGGTGAACTTGTCAGAGGTGCCCTCGTGGAACTCGTTGTAGCCGGCGACCGGGGCGAGGTGGTAGCAGATGTCGGACGGGGTCTCCATCTTGGGGGAGGCGACGCGCTCCCAACCGCGGACGAAGGATTCGGCGTCGACGGCGTCGCCGTTGTGGAACTTCATGCCCTTCTTGAGCTTGAAGGTGTAGACCAGGCCGTCCTCGGAGACGGTCGGGGCCTCGGCGGCGCACACGGGCACGGCGGAGTTGGTGTCCCAGTCCCAAGTCATGAGACCGTCGAACATGGCGCGCGCGATGGCGGTGCCCTGGTTCTCCTGAGCGTTGTACGGGTCGATGTACGCAGGCTCGGAGAGGTAGAAGCTCATGACGTTGTCGCCGGCGGGAGCCGCGGAGCTGCCGCTGCCGGCGTTGTCGCCACCGCCGCCGCAGCCGGCGAGAGCGGCCAGGGCGCTCGTGGCGATCGCGCCGCCGACGAACGTGCGACGACCCATAACGGGCTGGTTAAACTTGGTATCAGCCATGCCATCCTCCTTATAATGCAGGGCGCGAGACTCGGCGCCGGTTGCGCACCCCCTTGGTGCGACCGGAGGTGCGAACACGTGCCGCATCCCGCCTCTTTGCGTGCCGCCGCTAGGCTGTTCGGCTTCACGCGATGATCAATACCATAGCGCACTTTCGCATAATGGAGTACGACGTTTCCGACAAACGGCGCACTTTTCTTTAGTTAGTCAAAGCGTTTGCTTGCCGAACAGCACTTTAGTACATAAAAGAACTCAAAAATGAATACATCGCCCGACGCCATTGTTTCAATTCTGTAACAGTGGCCGATACGCGGTATACCGCTAGCCCTCCAAGATGAGCCACTCATTCGAAACGCGGGGGCGCACGGGATAATCACCCCGTCAGAAACTCAGGCTCGCACCGCACGACCGCCCGTCCGTAGCGTCGGCTCGCGCCCCACCCATTGTCGAACGGCTCGGCATAAAACAACCCGCCCGGGAACTCCCGGGCGGGTCGAGATGCGCGATATGGGGCGTGCGGCTTACAGGCCGACGATGCCCTGCGGGAAGAAGAACATGGCGAGGACAACGCATGCGGCGAAGACGCAGGCCACGATCACGGTGAGTTTATCGAGGTTTTTCTCCATGACGCCCGTGGCGGTGCTGGCGTTATACAGGGAGCTGGCGATCATGTCGGACACGCCGGTGCCCTTGCCGGAATGCATGAGGACGAGGGCGATGAGGAAGATGGTGGACAAGGCCCACACGGCGAAGAGAACGATCTGGAACGGACCCACGAGGACTCCTTCTAAGCTGAATTCACGTACAGCGGATAATGGTAGCACACTCCCCCACCCTCCAGTGGAATTACAAATGCAGAGTCGCGAGGTTTCCTCCCCGATGCGGCGCTCGCCCGCCCTTTCACACGTCCGACCCGAGGCCACATGGAAGAACGGTAGCACAACTGCAAAAACTCCTGCGTTTCACGAAGTTTTTCCAGTTGTGCTACCGAGTTGTGCCGTTTCTCCCACACGCGGCCCCTCGTCGCGTGCCAGAAGCTCAATCGCCGGATGTAAAAGTGCTCTTGAGCACAAACGTCAGGCCGTCGTATCGCTGCCCGCGCACCTCCCGAAGATCCGGCTTACGGCAGCACTCCTCGAATCCCAGCTTTGACGCCAAATGTACCATGCGCTCGTTTCCCGACCATGTTTGACAGTAAAGCTCTCTCGCCCCCTCCCCGAATAGATATTCGGTGAACAGACGAAGTGCGCGGAGCCCATATCCGCATCCGCGTGCCGACATGCTGTTGATGTCGATACCGAGTGCTAGATGCCGACCGTTCTCGGTGATGGAGAAATCGTCATCGATGCGATAGGTCGACACACCGCCGATGTGCAACGCCGCAGGCGCATCCCGCCCAGCCGCGAGAAGTCGCTCCGAGCTCTCGTTCCCTTCACTACATAGCAGGCTGACGCATTCTCCGCCCATCGTGCAGACCTCAAAACGCCGACGTGGCTCGCCATCCCGAAGCGACGCCACCTCGCGCGCATACGTGTGCATCCAAGAAACGTCGTCCCTCAACGCCGCGGCGCGTTGCTCATCGGTCTGACCGGCGTGCTCCCAGGGCGCGTCCCAGAGCTTCCAATCCGTCTCGACCGTTTCCCATCTCACATAATCTTCGATATCGGACTCGATGAAGTCGCGGAGTATCACGACGCCGTCACTCAGCACAAGCATGTCGACACCCTTCCTTCGCAGCGCGCCGCGATTCGTATCCCCGCCGTGCCATCCGATGTATCAAATGGCTGGAGCAATCCCCTGTCAGGTTGAACGGTTGAGATGATTGTATCAGGGGAATATCTACGGACATAGAAATGGGGAGGTGTCATATGGACATACCGGTCGTGCTCTCTCACCGCACAGCATGGCTCTTCTACCATGCTCCGCTTCGCGATAAAATCCTCGCCAGTGCCACCGATTACGGCATTTCCGAGCTGCGCATCCCCGCGCGCGAAGTTGGACGGCGCATCCAGCGTCTCCTTTTTGCATGCGGCATCCCTGAGCGAGAACTCGAGGTGTTGGACATCCTCGTCGGCTTGAACTTCTCGCGCACCAGCGCGAACACGCCCGTGTTCAAATCACATGTGTTCGGAGCGCTGTTGACATCCAAGGATGTGCACGAACTCGTACCGGGACTCTGCATAGTCTGCGAAAGCCTCTGTTTTATGCAGACTGGAAGCTGGATGAGCGCGCTCGACCGTATCGGATTCGGCTACGAGCTTTGCGGGAGATACGAATTGCCCCTCGACGGCAGCGCGTATCGAGAACGCGACCCCCTTTTGAAGTGCGAAGATATCCTCGCATACGTCAACGCACACCTGGGCCTGAGGGGTGCCAAAAGCGCCAAGAGCGCACTCACGCGAGTTAGGAACAACTCGAGGTCGCCCATGGAGACCGCGACCAGCCTGATGATCGCCCTACCCCAAAAGCTCGGCGGGCTCGGATACCGTGGCATCGAGCTCAATCGTCGGATCGATGTGCCGGAGCATGCCCGCCCTCTGACAAAATCGACTGAGCTCGAAGTCGATATCCTCGCTCCCAAAAGGAAAGTCGGCATCGAGTACGACGGCGAAGACCATGCTGAAGCATCTCAGCGCGCCCGCGACGCCGAACGGCTGGCAGCTCTGGCCGCCATGGGCATTCGCGTACACGTGATCACCAAGGGGCAGTTCACCGATCAACTCTCGCTTCATCGAGCGTTGAACGGAATAGCCCGAGATCTTGGCATTCGTCTCAACACCAACGCCGCCTTTCAGCGGGCACAAAACGACCTCAGGCTGCATTTCATTCGCTCCTGGAAAACCGCTTGACCGTCGGCACTGCAATACCTCCCGGGGCGGAAATGAGACTGATTGAGCATTTCGGCGCGCAATTGGTAGCACAACTGGAAAAACTTTGCGAAATACGGAAGTTTTTCCAGTTGTGCTACCAAACCAAACATTGATGCGACACGTCGACACGCCGCCGATATGGGTGGCAGCGCGCGACTCACCCGCCGCCGGGCGGATACGCTTCGCGCTCGAAGGGCCGCCCGTTTGAAATGGCACTCGGCCTTCGCCTTGCGCTGCGCAGATCTCGAACCGCCGGCGCGGTCGTCCCGAAACCCCATCATCTCGCGCGCGTCAGCGTGCATCCAGGCAACGTCCTCCTCCGATGCGGCAGCACGCTGCCCGTCCATCCGACCTTCGTGCTCCTACGGCGCGGGCCAGAGCCTCCACTCCGTCTCAACCGTTTCCCAACGCACGTAATCCTCGATTCCCGCCTCGTCAAAGTCGCGAAGAACCAAGGCGCTGTCACTAGGCACCATACCGGCGCCCTCCCATCGCAACGCAAGATTCGGTTCGGGGTATCATCAACGCATAGATGATGGAGGCGATTCCATACTGTCCAATGAACGCGACATCTACGGTCTCCTCTGTAACGACGCGGACATGATGCGGTCTCTCCAAGAGGCTGCGTCACTCGAGCTACCTGATTGGTACATCGGAGCTGGATTTTTACGTAATCGCATTTGGTTCGAATTGTTGGGAATTCAGGAACAAAGCACCAACTATGATGTTGATGTTGCCCACTTTGATCCCACCGACACACGGCCAGAACGTGATGCGGTGCTTGAGCAGCGCCTGTGCGCCCGCTTTCCCCATGAGCATTGGGAGGTTCGCAATCAGGCGCGAATGTATATACACGATGGATACAAGCCCTACACATCCTGTGCCGACGCTATCGCACACTGACCTGAAACCGCCACGGCCATCGGTTGCCGTTTGAACGAGAAACAAGAACTCGAGCTTCTATTCACCCATGGAGTGAAAGACCTGCTCAATCTCATCGCGCGCCCCGTTACGAACAATGGAGTCTCCGCTTCCATGCAACTTGTTCCACATCGCGTCAAATCCAAGGCTGGCGCGACCGTTGGCCTGAACTCAGGGTGCTTCCAGCACGTACAGAACCGCTCTACAGCACGCCTACCCCACCCGAATAGCCGCTCAGGTGATTATTCGATAACAAAACCGCCCGCCAGCGCATGGCTGACGGGCGGTCGAAGCGCGCTGGAAATGCGCGGCCATCCTTGATGTGAGTCTACTCCTCGACGGCCAGCACGCGGCCGGTCATCTCAGCGCTGGGCTCGAGGCCGGCCATGGTGAGCATGGTCGGGGCGATGTCGGACAGGCGAC
>CAUWMY010000035.1:0-15952 GCA_963560155.1 uncultured Collinsella sp. | reverse complement strand
CTGCCCTAGGTTATCCCCTGAAGTGCCCTTCGGGTCAAGCGCGGATCGAGATTGGCGGCATCGCCCCATCATGTGAACGCACATACGGCTTGCACTGTCTTTGCAGGTAGACGAGACGCAACCAGCGGTTGGCGGCCCGGGGGCAAAACGCAACTCCGGCGCCCTTGCGCAACGGGCATCGTTCGCGGAAGCTGGGGTCGGCGAGGGGTCCGGACGCCTCGTCGGCATATATCATTGAGATGCGAAGGAGCGTGTGTGATGAGCTTCCGTGACAATCTCCTCTTTTTGCGCGATTCACGCAACATGACCCAGGAGCAGCTCGCCATGTTGCTCGGCGTGACCCGTCAGGCGGTGAGCAAGTGGGAGGCGGGCGCCTCCACCCCCGACATGGACAGGCTCGTGCGCCTGTGCGAGATCTTCGAGGTCGATCTCGACGAGTTGATCCGCGGCGACGTGACGACCGCGCACGTCAATCGCGCCCTCGCCGTCCCCGTGGATGCTCCCCAGGCCGACGTGACGGGTTACGATCCACACATGCGCGCCCGTGCGCTGTTCATCGTGGCGGCGGTGACGCTGGTGGCGGCGGTCGGGAGCCTGTTTTTCGCGCTGTCCGCTTGGAGTCAGATTCTCATCTGGGGCGTCATCGCCATCGCGGTGGGCTGGGCGTTCTTCACGGTGTTCCGTGAGGCGTAGTGCCGCCCATGCCCGTTTGGCGTGGTGCTGGTCGGGATGGCCGCCCATGCCTGCTTTGGCAGAGATTGAGGATATGAACGTTTGGAGGCTATGAACGATTTTTCTGGCAGCGATGGAGGATGTGAGCGAATTGTTCATATCCTCCATTTGGACCGCGTCATCTACCTGCGCAAATAACGGGGCCAAAACGCCGGAAATAGGGCTACCGTTCATATCCCCATTTTTCTCAGAACGTGTCGAGGGGAGCCATGACGTTGGGCGTGGGGTTGGGCGCGGTGAAGGGAGCCTCGGGGTTGGGCGCGGAGAGGGGCGTCAGAGCCGCATCGTGCAAGGGGCGGCGCGCGGCACTCGCGAGGCGGTCGCCTGGGCACGGGGTTTCGCCCCCGCTCGCGTTGCCCGTCCTCGAACTGGGTATCATCTCTCCATATTGCACGCTGCCCACCTGGAAGGATTGATACCTCGATGAACCACGACGAGATTTTGGAGATGCTGAGGCGTTCCGGAGTGGAGGTGCCAGGCGGCGCTGGACCCGGCGCGGACGAGCCGATCGATGTGGAGGTCGAGGTGGAGGACATTCCCGCCGACGGTCCGGAGGGACCTGCGACCGTAGGCGCCTCCAGGTCTACCCGCAATCGCAAGAAGACGGCCCGCGAGCGCAAGAAGGCCGCCCGCGCCGGGGAAAAGGCCGCCCGCGCCGGGCGGGGCGACGGGGGCCGTCCGATGCCCCCGTTCATGGAGAAGCTCGCCCATTGGAGTCGCGCCGCGCTCGTCATCGCGTTGATCGCGCTCGCAATCGGCGCCGTCGTCGCGTACTGGTGGTTCCATCCGGCGCTCAACATCCACAGCCCGCGTGTCTGGAGTTGGATCATCCTCGCGGGCATCGTCGCGGTGGTCGGCCTCAAGATCGCCTCCCTTCGTTCCGCGCGTCATGCCGGGCTCTTCAACCGGCTGTCCTATCTGCCGCTCGCGGTCATCCTCGCCTTCTTCATCGGCTTGATCATGGGCGAGCCCTTCATCCCGGGTAACGCCGAGAGGTACGCCACGGTCCTCAAGACCACCGAGGGCGATTTCGCCGAGGATATCGAGGAGGTTGATTACGCTGACGTCCCGGTGATCGACCGCGCCTCCGCGCAGCTGCTCGGCTCGCGCGCCATGGGTTCGATCCCCGAGTTCGTGAGCCAGTTCGAGATCAGTCCCGCGTACAGCCAGATCAACTACCAGGGCCGCCCGGTCCGCGTGAGTCCGCTCACGTATGCCGACCTGTTCAAGTGGCTGAGCCATCGTTCCGAGGGCATCCCCGCGTACGTGTTGGTGGACATGGTCACGCAGGAGGCGGAGGTCGTGCGACTCGAGAAGCCCATCCGCTACTCCGAGAGCGAGCCGCTCGCGCGCAATATCGATCGCTACGTGCAGCTCGCCTATCCCACCTATATGTTCGATCAGAAGAGCTTCGAGCTCGATGAGGACGGCGCTCCCTGGTGGGTCTTCCCCGTGCAGAAACGCACCATCGGCCTGTTCGAGGGCACCACGATCCAGCGGGTGGTGCTCGTGAACGCCTGCACGGGCGAGACCGAGGACTATGCCATCGAGGATTGCCCCACGTGGGTCGACCGTGCATATCCGAGCGACCTGCTCATCCAGCAGTACAACTGGAGCGGAGCGTACAAGGGCGGATGGCTCAACTCCTGGCTCGGCCAGCAGGGCGTGGTCCGCACCACGCGCGGCACCGACGGCGAGCTGGGGTACAACTATCTCGCCCAAGGTGACGACATCTACCTGTACACGGGCGTGAGCTCGGTCACCGCCGACAGCTCCAACGTCGGATTCATCTTGATCAACCAGCGCACGGGCGAGTCGCATTACTATCCGGTCGCGGGCGCCACCGAGGACTCCGCGCAGGCGAGCGCCGAGGGTCAGGTGCAGAACCTCAAGTACGAGGCGACCTATCCGCTGCTCCTCAACGTCGCGGGTCAGCCCACGTACTTCATGGCGCTGAAGGACAACGCGGGCCTCGTGAAGATGTACGCGATGATCAACGTCGAGCACTACCAGAGCGTCGCGACCGGCTCGTCCGTGGCGTCTTGCCAGGAGAACTACCTGCAGATGCTCGCTTCCTCGGGGACCCTGTCCGAAGACGAGGCCGCCGCGAGCGGTGCGGAGGTCGAGGTCTCCGGCACCATCGCGTCCATGGCCCAGGCGGTCATCGACGGGGACTCGCACTTCTACGTGACCCTGGAGGGGGATTCCGCGATCTACGATTTCGCCCTTCCCGACATGCTCGAGATCGTCCGCTACGGCACGGGGGATGCCATCGCGTTCAATTGCGCCAAGGCGGTCGAGGGGGAGGGGGACGGCGTGCGCGCCGTCACGAAGCTCGGGTCCTCGCGCGCCGTCGGTCAAGGGGGCGCGGAGCCCTCGGGGGATGCGGAGCCCTCGGGGGATGCGGAGCCTTCGGGAGGCGAGGCGTCCGCCGCCGATCAGGGCACGGCAGGCGAATAGGCCCCTGTGAGCTGAAAACGGAATACCCGCCTGGAAGATGCCGGCCTGCGATGGGCCGGCATTTTTTGTCGCGCGGGGTACTCGGCGTCCAACGGGCGCGTCGTGGCCGACGGGTGCGGGGGGTGGTCCGCAGTCGTATGAAAAGATGAATAGAGTTGGCACGAAGATGCGAAATAATGAACGAAATCGAAACATAAGAGAAACATAGTGCATTAAACATGGAATGAAATACGAATCTGTGTATACTCGTTCGCCAAGCAAAGCTTGCTTGGTATTACTTGTTCGGGGAAAGGACACTCTCATGAAGAAGAAGCTATTCGGTGCCACTGCCGTCGCGTTCGCCATGGCGGGCGCGCTCGCCCTCGTCGGATGCGGTGCATCGCAGGAGCCCGCCGTCGGCAGCGCGTCGACGGACGCCGGGGACGACGCGGGTTACACCCTGGTCAAGGACGGCACCTTCACCATCGGCACGTCTGCGGAGTATGAGCCGTTCGAGTATATGGAGGATGGCGAGTACAAGGGATTCGACCTCGAGCTCGCCAAGCTCATCGCGGACGACCTCGGGTTGGACTTCGAGATCGTGAACATGGACTTCGACGGCCTGTGCGCCGCCGTCGCCTCGGGAACCAAGATGGACGCCGCGTTCGGCGCCATCACCATCACGCCCAAGCGCGAGAAGGAGGTCGACTTCACGGACTCGTATTACATGGATGACCAGGCCATCGTCACCATGAAGGACAACGCCGACATCACCGGCGACAACTATGCGGAGGCCCTCAACGCCGAAGGTGTGAAGATCGCCGTCCAATCCGGTTCCACCGCCGAGGCCTTCGTGAACGAGAACTTCCCCGAGGCGACGGCCGTCCCGTTCAAGAACGCCACCGACTGCTTCGCCGCCCTGCAGTCCAACCAGGCGGTCGCCCTGGTGACCAACCGCTCCGTCGCCGCCCAGCTCACCGCCTCCAGCTTCGATAACGAGCAAGTCATCAAGCTGATCTCCACCGGCGAGGAGTACGCCATCGCGGTCAACAAGGAGAACCCCGAGCTCAAGGATGCGATCAACGACACGATCGCCGAGTTCACCGAGGATGGCACGATCGACGCCCTGATGGAGAAGTACAACATCAAGTAGCCGCCGCGCATCGCCGCCCCGCCCTCCCGCGCGCACGTGCGGGAGGGCCTTTGCGGCGAGAAGCGCATCCCCGTGCGCGGCGGTCCCGCCGACGCGCACGAGCCAGTCGACCGAGAGAGGGAAGAACATGGACACCGTGACCCCGCAATCGAGGGAAACCTCGGGAACACCGCCCCATCCATCATGCCGCATCGCGATGCGCCTTTGCGCGATCGCGTGCCTCGTCATCATGGCGTGCGCCATGGGTGCCGCGCCGGCGCGTGCCCTCGAGGTCGAGAAGCTCACCTGCCAGCCCAACGGGGACTCGGGCAGCGCCGTCCTCGGAGGAACCGAGACGCGCATCACCTGGGAGGTGCAGGCGGATGAGGGCGAGTCGATCGCGGGGCTCTCTCTCACCGTTCCCGAGGGCACGACCCTCACGACCGACAACCTGCGCGTCACCATGCTCTCGGGCGAGGATCTCATGGATCGCGCGTTCATCGAACCCCGCATCGAGACGGAGGGCGAGACGCTCTCGCTGACGTTTCCCGAGCCCGCTCCCGCCGGCAGGTTCTTCCGCATCGAGTTGTACGGCGTGGTGTTCCCCGCGGCGGGCGGGGAGATGCAGTGCCGGGGATCGTATGTCCTCGCCGATGGCACGGAGCGTGATGTCGACGGGATTCCGACCGTCGCGATCGAGGGCGTTACCCCGTTCGATCGGTTCAAGGCGTTCCTCGAGGAGCAGCCGTGGGTCGATGCTTGGAATTCGAACACGTTCCTGCGCCTGTTCTTCAATCCCGTGCTCATCGTGAGCAGCCTGCCCATCATCTTCTCGGGCTTTTTGATGTCGATCGCCATCGTGCTGGCGGCATTCCCGCTCGCGATACCCTTCGGCTTCCTGTTCGCGCTCATGCGCATCTCCAAGGTGCGCGTCCTGCGCGCATTGGCTGGCGTATATGTGAACCTGATCCGCGGCACGCCGGCGTTCCTGCAGATCTACATCGCCTTCTTCGGCCTGCCGCTCGCCGGTGTCAACATCGACAACTACACGCTCGGTGTCATCGTGATGGCGATGAACTCCGCCGCCTATCTGTGCGAGATCTTCCGCGCCGGCATCCAGTCCATACCCAAGGGCCAATCCGAGGCGGCGCGCTCGCTCGGCATGAGCGCCGCGCAGACCATGGTCTCCATCATCATCCCGCAGACCTTTCGCAACGTGATCCCTACGCTGACGAGCGAGTTCATCCTGCTTTACAAGGACACCTCGCTGCTGGCGGCGGTGGGCGTGATGGAGATCGTCATGTATGCGAAGACGATCGTCGCCACCACGGGCTCGATCACCCCGTATGTGGTGGCCGCCCTGTTCTACCTCGTGGTGACATTGCCGCTCGCCCGCGTGGTGAGCATGCTCGAGGCGCGTCTCACCGGGGCGACCGCGGGCACCAATGCGGGGCCCCAGGGCAAGAAACCCGCCAAGAGCGCCGGCACGATGGTGCCCACGCCCGCCGACCATATCGCCGGTCTGTAGCATTGCGAGGAGTGATTGAGATGAACGACGTGTTCGAGAAGGCCGCATCGACGGAGACACCCGCATCTGCGGTGTCCGCGGGCGCTCCCGTGGTCCAGATTCGGGGCCTGCATAAATCGTATGGCGAAAACGAGGTCCTGCGTGGGATCGACCTGGATGTGCGTCGCGGCGAGGTCGTGGTGGTGCTCGGTCCATCCGGCTCGGGCAAATCGACGATGCTGCGCTGCGTCAACCTGCTCGAAACCCCGACGAGCGGCTCGATCGTAGTCGAGGGTGTGGATATCACCAAAAGGGGCGTTGATATCAACAAGGTCCGTTCGACCTTGGGCATGGTGTTCCAGCAGTTCAACCTGTTCCCGCACCTCTCGGCGAAGAGAAACGTCATGATCGCCCAGCAGAAGGTCCTCAAGCGGAGCCGTGAGGAGGCGGAGCGCATCGCGATCGAGGAGCTTTCCAAGGTCGGCCTCGCCGACCGCGTGGACTTCATGCCCTCCCAGCTTTCCGGAGGCCAGCAGCAGCGCGTCGCCATCGCCCGCGCCCTCGCGATGAACCCTCACGTCATGTTGTTCGACGAGGCGACGAGCGCCCTCGACCCCGAGCTCGTGCGCGACGTGTTGGGAGTCATGCGCGAGCTGGCGCGCGAGGGGATGACGATGATCGTGGTCACGCATGAGATGCAATTCGCGCGCGACGTCGCCGACCGCGTGGTGTTCATGGACGGCGGCGTGATCGTGGAGGAGGGGGCTCCGGGGGAGGTGTTCGACCACCCGAAGTCCGAGCGCACCAAAGACTTCCTCGGCCACATCGCGTAGGGGTCGCATCGAAGCGGTGCGGATGACGTCGAAGCAGTGCGGATATAATGCCCGCGGACATGATGTGGCCGATGGGAAGGATGCCGAAGTGCTGCAGGTCGTTATCTCGCCAGCCAAGCAGATGCGCGTCGACGCGGATGCGTTCGCACCGCGCGGGATCCCCCCGTTTCCGCTGAAGACCGAGCGCATCGCGCGCGAGTTGCGCTCGATTCGGCGCGAGCGGGGAGATGAGGGGCTCAGGGAGCTGTGGCGCGTCAACGACAAGCTGCTTGACGAGAACGTCGAGCGGCTCCGCGAGTTCGCGAGCGTGATGGATGGGGATGATCTGCGCGCCGCCGCCGTCTCGCGCGCGGTTGGGCCCGCGATCACATCGTACGTGGGGATCCAATATCGAAGCATGGCGCCCGAGGTGCTCGACGCGCACGCGCTCGAGTGGCTCCAGCGGCACCTTTGGATCCTTTCCGCCCTGTACGGATGCGTGAGGCCCTTCGACGCCGTTCAACCGTACCGTCTCGAGATGGCGGCGAAGCTGCAAGTCGACGGCGCGAAGGACCTCTATGGGTTTTGGGGAGGAGACATCGCCTCTGCCATATGCGGTTCGGCAGCGTCCCGCCGCTCGGGCGCGCCGGATGGGAGAGAGCCCTCCGCCGAGGACATCGTCGTCGTGAATCTCGCGAGCGTCGAATACTCGAAGGCGGTGCTCCCGTATCTCCCCGAGCGCGCGTCGCATGTCACGGTGGTCTTCGGCGAGGACCTGCGCGCGGGCAAGCCGGTGCAGCGGGCGACGGCGAGCAAGATCGCCCGAGGCAGCATGGTGCGCTGGATGGCCGAGAACGCGGTGGCGCGCGTGGACGAGCTCGAGCGATTCGACATCGGGTACGCGTTCGACCCCGGCCTCTCATCGCGCGATGCGAATCATGGCACCCTCGTGTTCATGAGGCGCTGAGGCTTTTGAGGCTTTTGAGGCGGGCGAGGCGGACTCCCGTTGCGATGTTCCTGTGTATGAGGGGATGGATCGCGGGGGCATAGCGGGATGCACGGCGAGGCGCCCGTAGCTCATCGCCGAGCTGCGGGGCACCATCCTCCGCGTCCGCTCCTCATCGGGCTACCGGGTTCGCCATGAGCTCCGCTACAGGGCGCTCTCGTAAATCGCGCGGGCGTCGTCCAGGGTGAGCTTGTGAAACGTCCCGAACTGCTCGCCGCGGTTGATGCGCAGACCGCGGATCAGCTGGTCGATATCGGCGGCATCGATACCGAGTTCCCCCAGGGTGGATGGCATGCCCATGGAGACGAAGAACCCCTGGAGCTCATCGATGGTCGCCTCGACCGCGTCGTGCACGGCGCGCTCCGGCGTGATCTCCTCGTCGATGCCCGACAGGTCGTCGACCTCGGGATCGATGGGTTCGATGCCGAAGACCTCCGCACCGAAGGTCAGGAATCGCTCGGGATGGCTTGCCCATACGTAGCGCATCCAAGCCGGGAAGATGACGGCGAGGCCCGCTCCATGGGTGATGCGGGGGTCGACCGCGGACACCTCATGCTCCAGGCCGTGGCATGACCAGTCGCCGTCGCGCATACCGGGGATGCCCAGGCCGCATCCGGCGAGACCGTTGTGGGCGAGCGTCCCGATCCACATGAGCTCGGCGCGCGCGTCGTAATTCTCGGGCTCCTCCCTCACGATGCGCGCGGCGTCGATCGCGGCGCGGATGAGGCCGCAGGCGATGTTGTCCGTCACGCCGACCGCGGGCTCGCCCGAGAAGAAGCGCTCCATGATGTGGGCGATCATATCGGTCACGCCCGCCGCGGTCTGGTAGGGCGGGAGGGTGAAGGTGAGCTCCGGGTCCAAGAACGCGATCGCGGGGCGGATGAGCTCACTGTTGCACCCGCTCTTGAGGCCCTCGGCGTCATTGCTGATGACGCAGGAGTTGGATGCCTCTGAGCCGGATGCGGGGATGGTCACCACGGTCGCGATCGGCAGGCAGCGATCGATGGTCGCCCTCTTCGCCCAGAAATCCCATGGGTCGCCCTCATAGCCGGCTGAAAGCGCGATGCCCTTGGCGCAATCCATGGCCGATCCGCCGCCGACCGGCAGCACGATGTCGACGCCCTCGCGCGCGGCGAGCTCGGCGCCCTCGCGAACGAGCCCGATCTCGGGGTTGGGACGCACCCCTCCCAGCTCGACATGGGACACGCCGGCTGCATCGAGAGAGGCCTTGACGCGGTCGAGCGTGCCCGTGCGCACCACGGAGCCCTGCCCGTACACGATGAGCGCCCGACGATAGCCGGAGGCGGCGAGCTCGGCGCCCACCTGGTCGGTGACGCCGCGGCCGAACGCGAATTTGGTCGGGGAGCAGAAGGTGAAGTTGTTCATGGGGTCCTTTCATGTTCGATGCCCGCCTGCGCCTCCTCGACCGTCATGGATCGGGGCGCCGCGGGCGATGGGCGGGTTCTTTGACGGCTCGGTCCCTCTAGTAACCGAGGTTCTCGCCGACGAGGACGACGTGGATGCGGCCCTCATGGCGTGAATGGCGCGTGATGACCTCCTGACAGCACATGCACCCCTGTGAATGGCAATCGGCACAGGTGCCGGTGAGCTCGCAGGGGGTGTTCGTGTGCAGGCGCGCGGCGTTGAGCGGGCAGGCGACGGTCCGGATGCGCTTGATGCCGCTCTCCACATCGGCGACGACCTTGTTCATCCCGGCGATGACGCAGACGTGCTTGGGTCCGTGCAGGAGCAGGGCGAGGCGGTTGGCGTTGCCGTCGATGTTGATGAGCTCGCCGTCGAGCGTGATGGCGTTCGTGCTCATGAAGAACCAGTCCGCGCTCACCTGACGGCGCCACATCTCCTCCTGCTCGTCGGCCGTGCCCGCTTCCATGCGGTCGATCATGGGATGGCCATCGGCCGCCAGCGCGTTCTTCGCGCCGCTCTGGCTGAACGTGACGCTGCCGCCCCAGGTAACGCTCTCGCCATCGCCGACGAGCGAGCGGACGAGCTCCACGGCCTCGGCGGCGGTATCGCAGTAGTGCCCGGTCATGTTGCGCAGTGCGAGCTTCTTGATGATGCTTTGCGCCGTCGCGCGATGCGCGGCGCCCCTCACGTTGTCCATGGTCCCTCCTTGATCGATGCGGTTCGGGTGTTTCGAGGCGCCCTCTTCCGCCGGTGCATGGCGATGCGCACATGCGTCTCTATTGTGGCACGTCCGCCGCGGCGCGGGTGGGCGCGCCCGCATGTGTTACCGCTTGATGGCGAGGATGTCATCGAATCCTATGACCGTCTTCACGACCTGGATGCGGCGGAACGCGAAGTCCACGCGCGCCACCACGCCCGATACCGTGCGGTATGAATCCCAATCGTAGTACGTCACGCGCACCAGGTCGCCTTTCTTGACCTGCATGACGGTGCGCGAGAGGGCGAGGGCCTCCTCCTCGGTGAGCTCATGGCGGGGCTCGGTGATGCGCTCCTGTTGGCGCGCGAGCTCGTAGTAGCCCGTGAGCGCCGCGAACGGCATGAATTGCGCGGCGCGGCTCGCACGTGGTTTTCCGTTCGCGGTGAGGGTCGCATCTCCCGTCTCGATCTCCCCGGCGGAGCCGGGTGCGCGCCCCGCGATGTCGTACCTCTCTCCCATGGGGTTCGCGCCCGCATGTTCACGCATGATGTCCTCCCACCTGTTCGTTGCGTTCGCGCCCCGTCGCCTCGGGGCGCAGGCTCCGCCCCATGACGAGGGCGTTCTTTCCGTATCTCCCCTTCACATCGATGATGGTCCGCTGCAGCTCCCGCTCGCGGGCCTCGGCCTCGACGTCGGTGAAGAGGTCGATCGTGGCGAGCTCCTCGGGGAGCAGGTCCCCGAATCCGATGCTCAGCCGCTTGATGGGCCGCCGAGGGTCGACCGATTCCCTGAACAGCGTTTCGAAGTGCTCCTGGAGCTTGCGGCGCGAGTTGGTCCGCTCCTGGAGCTTGCGTTGCCTGCCCGCGTGCGCATAGGCGCCCCTGCCCGCCGCCGGCCTCGTCCCGTGCTCGCCCGTGAAGGAGCCCCTCCGCCGAGCGCCCTCGGCGTACAGGTCGCGTTCGCGCCCCGCCACCCGCGGGGGCTCGACGCGGTTCTCGCCCGGTCGCGGCGTGATGCGCGGGATGTCCTCCGCGGTGCTGCTGCGGCGATGCCCGCAGCCGTCAACATATGACGCGCTGCCGCTCGCATCGAGCCGGCGCAGCTCGCGCACCTCGCTGCCGTAGCTCGCGTGCAGGGAGATCGAACTCGCGACCACGCCCCGGTCGACGAGTTCGAGCACCGATGCATCCACCATCTCCCGCAGCACCGTGAGGGCCTCCTCGCAGCTGTAATTGCGCGAGAGGACCTGCCCGTTCACCATCGAGGTCGCCTGCGGGCGGTACGCCTGGATCTCCGCTATGGTGCAGGGTTCGACCCCATGGGCATGGTCTATGAGGTATTCGGCGTTCACCCCGAATTCGCGGTACAGGATCCGCTCGTCGAGCGCGGCGACCCCCATCAGGTCGTAGACGCGGTATTTTGCCAGGCGCTCCGCGATGCCGGGGCCGATGCCCCAGATGTCCGTGATGGGGCGGTGCCGCCAGACGTCCCTGCGGAAACGTTCCTCATCCAGCTCCCCGATGCCGTCCTTATCGTGCTTCGCCGCGATGTCGAGCGCGACTTTCGCGAGGAAGAGGTTGGGGCCGATGCCGGCGGTCGCCGTGATGCCCGTGCGGGCGAGCACGGCCCCGCGCAGCTCATCGGCGAACTCGCGCGCCGTGAGGCCGTAGAGCGACAGGTAGGACGTGGCGTCGATGAAGCACTCGTCGATCGAGTAGACGTGGACGTCCAACGGGCTCACATATTCGAGGTATATGCCGTAGATGCGCGCCGAGATCTCCATGTAGCGGCGCATGCGCGGCTTGGCGGCGATGTAATCGACGTCCTGGGGTATCTCGAACAGGCGGCAGCGGTTGCGTATGCCGAGTTTTTTCATCGCGGGGCTGATGGCCAGGCAGATGGTGGTGCGCCCGCGCGAGGTGTCCGCCACGACGAGGTTCTGCGTGAAGGGGTCCAGCCCGCGCGCCGCGCATTCGACGGATGCGTAGAAGGTCTTCAGGTCTATGCAGATGTAGGTGCGCTCCCGCTCGGGCGCCGCCGCCGGTTCTCCCATCCGTTCCTCCTGTCGAACATGTGTTCCGAACTTCTGTTCGATGATATGGCCCCGTCCGGACACAGTCAAACGTGTCGGGGAGCTGTGGGTTTGGCGAAGCGCCGCTGCTCGGGCGCGGGCGCGGGTACAATCCCGCCATGGAAACGGCACAACATGTTCGATGGGCGGGGAGCCCGACGGAGGTCACATGGCTGAGGAGAAACGCCCGACGGGCTCGAATGACCGCGAGGGCGCGCGCCCGGGGGATATCGCGTCCCTGCTGCTCGAGAACAAGAGGGCCGTTATCGCCTCCGTCTGCCTCCTCGTGTTCCTCGTCCTGCTCAACCGCGTCCTGGCGGGCGAGATCATGGCACTCGACCGCTCGGCCATCATACTTATGGTCGAGCACGTGCGCGCGGCATGGTTGACCCCCGTCATGGAGGCGGTCTCGTTCATGGTCACGCCGGTGCCTCTTTTCGCCTGCATCTTCGCCGTGGCGCTCGCCGGGCGCTCGCGCGGCGTCAGGGGCCTGGGCTGGTTCTGTGCGGCCAACCTGGCCGGCTCGACCATCCTCAACCAGTTGCTGAAGTTCGCGATCCAGCGCCCCCGTCCGGACGTCTCCCTGCGCCTGGTCGAGATTGGAGGCTTCAGCTTCCCCTCCGGCCATTCCATGGCCGCCATGGCGTTTTTCGGCTTGTTCATCTGGCTCGCATGGCGCTACGTGCGTGATGGCCGCCTGCGCGCCGGTTTGACGGCGCTGCTCTGCCTGATGGTGGTCGCAGTGGGTTTCTCCCGCGTGTACCTGGGCGTCCATTACGCCTCCGACGTGCTTGGCGGATTTTGCGCGTCCCTCATCTGGCTGGTCGCGTACACCAAGGTCGCCGGGCCGGTGCTCGCCCCGCCGGAGCGCGTGGGTTAGGGCGCGCCCCGCGGTCGTCCGATGGGCGCGCCCGTCGCGGCCCCCTTCGGTCCATGGGGGCGGGTACAATAGGCGTCGTGAACGACGAACACTTCGGGAGGCTCGCATGGACGAGGTCAGGTGCGCAGGTCAGGCAACGAATGGGATCGCGGTGAGCGACGGGTATCTGCGCATCGCCGCCGCCACGCCCAAGATCCGCGTGGGGGACGTGGCGGGCAACGCCGCCGCCATCCTCGAATGCGTCGATGCGGCCGCTCGCGCCGGTGCGCGCGTGCTGGTCCTGCCCGAGCTCTGCCTCACCGGTTACACCTGCGGAGACCTGTTCCACGACCGCGCGTTGCTGCGCGCATGCGAGGCCGCGCTCGCCGGCTTGCTGGAGGACACGGCCGACACGCCGCTGCTGTTCACGGTCGGCCTGCCGGTCGCGCATCGCGAGAACGTCTACAACTGCGTCGCCGCGTGCTGCGCGGGACGCCTGCTGGGCCTCACCGTCAAGCGCCACCTGCCCAACTACGGCGAGTTCTACGAGCAGCGCTGGTTCGCGCCCGCGCCCGTGAACGGCGCCGGATTCATCCCGTTCGTCGGTCGGGGCCCCGTCCCACTCATGGGCGATATCGTCTACACCTGTTTCGATCCCGGACTCGGGGACGTGCGCATCGGCGTCGAGGTCTGCGAGGACCTGTGGGTTCCCAACCCGCCCTCGGTGGACATGGCGCTTTCCGGCGGCGCGACGGTCATCCTGAACGCGAGCGCATCGAGTGAGGTCGTGGGCAAGTCGGCGTACCGCCGCAGCCTCGTGTCCGGCCAGAGCGCGCGCCTGTACTGCGCCTACGCCTATGCCAACGCGGGGGAGGGGGAGTCCACCACCGACCTCGTCTTCTCGGGTGAGAACCTCATCGCCGAGAACGGGTCGATCGTGGCGAGCACGCCTTTGTTCTCGTGTGAGATGGCAGTGGCGGACGTCGATGTGGAGATGCTCACGGCGGAGCGCCGCCGTTCCAACACGTGGCGCACCGGCGAGTGGGCCATGGGACATATGTATGAGGTTGACTTCAGCTTCATGGGCGTTGAGACGGGCCCGTCTGCCGGGGGCGTGCCCGGGGTCATCGGCGCGGGTGGAGGTCATAGGGGCGTCACGGCCGTCTCCACGGTCGTTTGCGCCGACCCCGACGCGTCCGTCGAGCTCCCGACTCCGCCCGCCGAGGACGCCGAGCTGCTGCTCAACTCCGCCCTCGACGTGCTGCGCCCGGCCCCGCGCACCCCGTTCGTGCCCGCAGACCCCGCGCGGCGCGCGGCCTGCTGCGAGGAGATCCTCGACCTGCAGGCAGCGGGCCTCAAGACGCGCCTTGCGCACACCGGCGCCCGCTCGGCCGTGATCGGCCTCTCGGGCGGCCTCGATTCCACGCTCGCCCTGCTCGTCACGGTGCGCGCGTTCGACATGCTGGGGCTGCCGCGCTCGGGCGTCCATGCGGTGTCCATGCCGGGCTTCGGCACGACGGGGCGCACCAAGTCCAACGCCGAGCGCCTGGCCGAGCGGCTCGGCGTCGACTTCCGCACCATCGCGATCGGCGAGGCGGTGCGCGCCCACTTCGCCGATATCGGGCACGACCCGAGCGTGACGGACGTCACCTACGAGAACGCCCAGGCCCGCGAGCGCACGCAGGTCCTCATGGACCTCTCCAACGAGCTCGGCGGCTTCGTCATCGGCACGGGGGACCTGTCTGAGCTCGCGCTCGGCTGGGCCACCTACAACGCCGACCACATGAGCATGTACGGCGTGAACGCCGGCGTGCCCAAGACGCTCGTCCGCCATCTGGTGGCGCACGTCGCCGATTCGCTGGGCGGGGAGACGGCCGCCATCCTGCGCGACATCCTGGACACCCCCGTCTCGCCCGAGCTGTTGCCGCCCACGGGCGATGGTGAGATCGCGCAGTGCACCGAGGAGCTCGTCGGTCCCTATGAGCTGCACGACTTCTTCTTGTTCCACATGATGCGCCACGGCTTCGCGCCGGGGAAGATCTACCGCATGGCCTGCCGCACGTTCGCCGAGCCCGCTGCGGATGGCGCCGCAGTCGAGGGCACCGCGCCCGTCTATGAGCCCGCGACGATTCTGTATTGGCTGCGCACGTTCTACCGTCGCTTCTTCGCCCAGCAGTTCAAGCGCAGCTGCCTGCCCGACGGGCCCAAGGTGGGTTCCGTGAGCGTGAGCCCCCGCGGCGATTGGCGCATGCCGAGCGACGCGAGCGCGGCCCTCTGGCTCGAGGAGATCGACAGCCTGAGCGCGTGATCCTCTCGGATATTGTCCTGCTGGTCCGCGCGTCGCCGCTTGCCGAGGCCCTTCCTGCGGTTGCGCCGTCCTGTTTGCCTTGTCGGGATCGAACGGCATCCATGCGGCGAGGAGGTTTTCCATGCGGGATAGAAAGATCATCTCTATGATGTTCGCGTTGTTCCTGAGTTCCATTTTGATTGTCGGGTGTACCGTCTCTTCGAATATGTCGCTTACGTTCAACGTGGAGACGGGTGACGCGATCGAAATCGAGCTCGACACTTCCGATGGGTTGAAGCTCAAGGAGGTTGATGGGCACTTTGCGGTGGTCGACGGCGACCAAAAGGTCCTTGAAGGCAGCTTTCTCACTGAGCAGATGTATGAGGGTTGGAAGGGAATGAAGGACGAAGAGGGTGTTGCGGTTCTCGAAGAGTTCGAGAAGGATGGTAATCCGTGCTTCATGCTCGAGGTGAATAAGGACGGTCGAATCCTGGATTTTATCGTCATGTGGATTGACGGTTCCGACACGGCGGTGGTCGTCCAGGGCTATCTCGAACCCGAGATGACCAAAAACGTCTTCGATATGCTTGCGTTCAGCAAGGAATAGCCTCTGACCAGCGCGAGCCGACATCGTTTGCCCGGGCATTCCGATGTCTTTTGGGTGACTGGATGTCATGGCGTCCGCGCTGATTGGCCCGCGCTGGCTGTTTAGTACGGGCCTATTGGGCAAAAGGTCGCCTCTGGCGAACGTTTCGGGACCATTTTCGGCGTCAATTCATTATCGCTCAGGTTTTTCCTGGGGAAACGACGGCTTGCGCCACGACTCCAGCAGGCAATCACCTCAAAACGTTCGCCAGAGGCGACCTTTTGCGTTTTGCATCGATATCGCGGGCTCATTTTGTCGGAATCGGCTCGATAGCCTGTGGTTGTCCCCATTACAGTCTGAGTCGTCCATAAGGGCGGCCCTTCACCTTCAAGGCATTAC
>CAUWMY010000034.1:0-16129 GCA_963560155.1 uncultured Collinsella sp. | reverse complement strand
AAAAAGAAGCCGCCCCGATAACAGGGGCGGCTTCAAGCAAGTCTATTTATTAGCGCCCCTCAAGACCCAACGAGAACGTCACGGCAGCCCCGGACACACCTTTCCCACGGCGCCCGCAGGATGAGCGGCATGATCCCGCAAGGCCGGGGCCGCCATGAGCCGAAGCCCCCATCGGAGGCCCTTCTCAATCAAACTCTTATCTCGAGGCGAGGCGGCCGATGATGTAGTCGTAATTCTCGCGACGGTGCGGCACGGTGCAGGTGCTGCAGTCCTTGATGCGCGCCCCATCGGCACCGTTTACATAGGTGAAGTTCCCACCGCAGTCCTCGCCCAGGCGATACAGCGGGCAAAAGCAGAACAGGCAGTTCAAATCCTCGGCCGGCATGTCGTGACATGGGTAGAACTCACAGGCGCTGTGATTGAAGAACCGATAATTCTCACCCGAGGGCGCATCGCTCATGTCGCCGTTCTCCCCAACCATCACAACCCTCTTTCTCGCCCGCACCCCTTTCGCTCCGCGCCGGAAACCTCAATTGAGGGACAGTCCCTGAATTGAGGTTTACAGGTCGCCGCCGGAGAGCAGGCCGCGCAGAACCTTCTCGGGGTCGGCGGAGCCGTCGCGCGGGGCGAGCGCGGTGATGCGCTTTTGCATCTTGAGCTCGTGGAGCTCGTCCTCGAGCTGGCGTACGCGGGAGCGCAGCTTCTCGGCCTCGAGCTCGCGGGCCTCGGCACGCTCTTTCATATCGAGGATGCGCACCACGCCGGCGAGGTTGATGCCCTCGTCGGTGAGCTGGTTGATGAGCTCGAGGCGCTCGATGTCGGCCTGCGAGTACAGGCGCGTGTTGCCGCCCGAGCGCTTGGGATTCACCAGGCCCTTGGACTCATACACGCGCAGCGTCTGGGGATGCATGCCCGTGAGCTCCGCCGCGACGGAGATCATGTACAGCGGTTTGTTGCGGCTCTCTTCGGTCATGCTTCCCCCATCAAATCGAACCATCGAATCCTATTGTACGCGTCGCGCGCCGGACTGCAGCGACCCGGCGCGCACAGATGCGCGAAACGCACCCGTCCTTGTGTAAAACGCACCCGTCCCCAAATTACACCAAATTACACATTCAAACGCGGGCGATAATTGCGCTCGTCGGCGTCGCGGAGCTTCTCCAGGGCGGCGCGCTCCCTCTCCGTCAGGCTCGTGGGAACCTGAACGGTCACCGTCGCCAGGAGGGCGCCGGCGTGCCCCGAGCGCTTCACGTCGGGCATGCCCATGTCTTTGAAGCGGAAGCTCTTGCCAGACTGGGTCCCCGCGGGGACCTTGAGGCGCAGCGTCTTACCCGAGGGCGTTGGCACGTCGACCGTGCAACCCAAGGCGGCCTCATACATGGACACCGGCACGTCGATCGAGATGTCGGCCGACTTGCCGCGGCGCTTGAACACCGGGTGGTCGGCGACATGGAACTCGATGAGCATGCTGCCGCGCGGGCCGCCATTCACGCCGTACTCGCCATGATTCTTGTACCGCAACTTCATGCCGTCGTAGCAGCCGGCGGGAATCGTCACCTCGATTGTGTCGCTCTCCCCCGTGGAGGGGATGCGATGCGTCACGCTGCGCTTGGCACCGTGCAGCGCCTCGTCGAACGTCACGTCGATCACGGCGCGCAGATCGTTGCCCTTGCGGGCGCGAGCGCGGCCGCCCCCGAACATGTCGCCGAAATCGAAGCTCGTGGGGTCGGTGCCATATGCGCCGCTCACGCCCTCGCCACGGAACATGCTACCGAAGATGTCGGCCATCGACGGACCGCCGGCGCCGCCGGCATACGTGTAGCCCCCCTGGCCCGGAATGCCGCCGAACTGCAGCATCATGTCGTATTCCTTGCGCTTATCCGGGTTGGACAGCGTCTCATAGGCCTCGGAGATCTCCTTGAACTTCGCCTCGTCGCCCCCGCGGTCCGGGTGGTATTTCTGGGCCAACTTGCGGAAGGCCGACTTGATCTCCTTGTCGGAGGCGTTCTTGCTCACGCCCAGGACATCGTAAAAGCTCTTAGATGAAGGCATATGAACCCTCCCTTCTCAAAGAGGGCCCCGGGCGTCTCATCCCAGGGCCCTGCCTGAATCATGCAACTATCCGAATGCGGCGCGTTACTCCTCGCCGGTCTCGGCCTCGGCGCCCTCGTCGTCTTCGACGATCGCCGGGCGGGTCTCGCCGCCGTAGGTCACGGTGACCATGGCGGGACGCAGCACCTTGCCGCCCATGCGGTAGCCCTTCTGGTACACGTCGTTGACGGTCTCGTCATACTGAGACGCGTCCTCCACACGGCCGACGGCCTGGTGGATGTTGCAGTCGAAGGCCTCCCCCTTGGGGTCGATCGCCTCGACGCCCTCGCCGTCGAACACGCCGAGCAGCTTGGAGCGGACCGCGTCCACGCCGTCGACGAACTGCTTGAAGTCCTCGGCCATCTCCTGGGTGCGGGCGTGGTCGAGCGCGCGCTCCATATCGTCCACCACGGGCAGCAGGGCCTCGATGAGCTTCTCGGTGGCGCGAGCGCGCTCGTCCAGGCGCTCCTGGGCGGTGCGGCGACGGTAGTTCTCCCAATCGGCCTGCAGGCGGGCATGACGATTCACGGCGTCGGCGGCCTTGGCCTCGGCGGCCTCGCGGGCATCCTCGGCGGCGGCGAGCTGCTCGCGGGCCTCCGCCAGCTCCGCTGCGGCCTTCTCGTACTTCAGCTTGAAATCGTTGTCCGCAGCCTCCTCACCGGCGCGGATGGCGGCCTCGACCATCTCCTCCTCGGTCATCTCCTCGGTTTCGTCGGCCATAACGGCTGCCTCCTTCTCAATGGTTGTATCGGCGGGATCAGGTGCCTGCGCGGATGCCTCGACGGCATCCTCCACGGGTATCTTCACGTCCGTCTCCTTATCATGCAAAGGGCGGCCGGCTCGCCAGCTGGCAGGCCGGCCGCCCCGAACTCTCATGCGGCGCTCGCGCGCGGGGCGCGCGGCGGATGCGTCTCGAGGAGCTTACTCCTCGTCGTCGACGACCTCGTACTCGGCATCGACCACATCGTCGGCGGCAGCAGAGCCGTCGGCACCGGGCGCGGCGGCCTGGGCGTCGGCGTACACCATCTGGGCCAGCTCGTAAGCCACGGACTGCAGGGCCTCGCCGGCGGACTTGATGGCCTCGATGTCAGAGCCCTCGAGCGCCTTCTTGGCGTCGGCGATGGCGGACTCGGCCTTGGACTTGAGGTCGCCGGAGACCTTGTCGCCCAGCTCGTTCAGGGTCTGCTCGGTGGAGTAGCACAGGGAGTCGGTCTGGTTGCGGGCCTCGACCTCTTCCTTCTGCTTCTTGTCCTCCTCGGCGTGGGACTCGGCGTCCTTGACCATGCGATCGACTTCCTCGTCGGAAAGCGCGGTGGAGCCGGAGATGGTGATGGACTGCTCCTTGCCGGTGCCCTTGTCCTTAGCGGAGACCTTCACGATGCCGTTGGCGTCGATGTCGAAGGTGACCTCGATCTGCGGCACGCCGCGGCGGGCGGCCGGGATGCCGGTGAGCTGGAACTTGCCCAGGGACTTGTTGTCGCGTGCAAGCTCGCGCTCGCCCTGCAGGACGTTGATCTCGACGCTGGTCTGGTTGTCGGCAGCGGTGGAGTAGACCTCGGTCTTGGAGGTCGGGATCGTGGTGTTGCGGTCGATCATCTTGGTCATGACGCCGCCCATGGTCTCGACGCCCAGCGACAGCGGGGTAACGTCGAGCAGCAGGATGCCCTCGACGTCGCCGGTGAGCACGCCGCCCTGGACGGCAGCGCCGTTGCAGACGACCTCGTCGGGGTTCACGGACATGTTGGGCTGCTTGCCGGTCATGTTCTTGACGAGCTCCTGCACGGCGGGCATACGGGTGGAGCCGCCGACCAGGATGACCTCGTCGACCTCGGACAGGGAGACGCCGGCGTCGTTCAGGGCCTTGGTGACCGGGGCCTTGCAGCGCTCGAGCAGATCGCGGGTGATCTTCTCGAACTCGGCGCGGGACAGCGTGTAGTTGAGGTGCAGCGGGCCGGACTGGTTCATGGTGATGAAGGGCAGGTTGATGACGGCCTGCTGGGCGCTCGAGAGCTCCTTCTTGGCGTTCTCGGCGGCCTCCTTCAGACGCTGCAGGGCCATGGGGTCCTGACGCAGGTCAACGCCGTTCTCGGACTGGAACTTGTCGGCCATCCAGTCGATGACGCGCTGATCCCAGTCGTCACCGCCGAGGTGATTGTCGCCGTTGGTGGCGAGAACCTCGAAGACGCCGTCGGCCAGGTCGAGCAGGGACACGTCGAAGGTACCGCCGCCGAGGTCGAAGACGAGGACCTTCTGCTCCTTGTCCTGCTTGTCCAGGCCGTAGGCCAGAGCGGAGGCGGTGGGCTCGTTGACGATGCGCTTCACGTCGAGGCCGGCGATGCGGCCGGCGTCCTTGGTGGCCTGACGCTGGGCGTCGTTGAAGTAGGCCGGGACGGTGATGACGGCGTCGGTGATGGTCTCGCCCAGGTACTTCTCGGCGTCGGCCTTCATCTTGGAGAGGGTCATGGCCGAGATCTGCTCGGGGGTGAACTCCTCGCCGTCGATCACGACGACGCAACGGCCGTTGCTGCCCTCCTTGACCTCGTAAGGCACGGTCTTGAGCTCGTCCTGCACCTCGGAGAACTTGCGGCCCATGAAACGCTTGATGGAGAACACGGTGTTCTTGGGGTTAGTGACGGCCTGGTTCTTGGCGGCCTTACCCACGATGCGGTCGCCGTCGGCGCGGAAGCCCACGACGGACGGGGTGGTGCGGTCGCCCTCGGCGTTCACGATGGTGGTGGGGGTGCCGCCCTCGAGAACCGCCATGGCGGAGTTGGTGGTGCCCAGGTCGATACCGAGAATCTTGCTCATGATTACTTCCCTTCGTTGGGTTGCGTGACGCGCATGTGCGGATGCCCACGGCGCTTCGGCGTTTGTTCATGGCATAGTGTATCCCCTTATGACGCGCCTTATACAAAATCTAAGTCAATTAATATAAGATTTCCTATCCTCCACATTGATAAGGCGGGCTGCCATCGGTAAAACCAGGCAAACGACTCGGCGAGCGCGTCTCATGGGGGACAGAACTTCGATGCGCTCTTCCATCGCGGCGTTCTCGACATTAGTTGTCCTTGGGTAACTCGGTGAACGGCAGTGGAAAGCCGCCGCAGGGTCTTGCGCTCACGCCAGCGCGTGGTATGTTTTTGAGCGAAATAGACCCGTTGCCCTTCGCCTGCGGCACCGGGCACTACAGAGGAGGTTTACCATGGCTCATCCGATCATCGATGCCGACGAGTGCATCGCCTGCGGCGTCTGCGTCGACGCTTGCCCGGCCGGCGTTCTCGAGCTGAACGACGTCGCCACCGTTGCCGACGAGGATTCCTGCGTTGCCTGCGGCGCTTGCCAGGACGCCTGCCCCGCCGGCGCCATCACCGAGATCGCCGAGGACTAGTCCCTCGCGCATCCGATCATGGATCCAACGAGAACCGGGTCCGGTCCCACAGGGGGCCGGACCCGGTTCTCGTGTATATATAGATGTTTATCGACCGGGAACTCACGCGCGGGCGAGGACGTGATAAGTCTCAATTTGTACCTGTCCCCAATTGAGACTTGGCGGGCGCACGATGGGGCTACTGAAAATCATCCTCATAGGGCATGAGCTCGGCGAGATAGCCACGCGCGGCGAGGGCGGCCTCGATGCGGTCGAGCGCCTCATCGCTCTCGGCCGCGATGCGATGAAAGTGATATCCGCTCGTCACGGTCATGAGCGGCGTGGACTTGCCCGTGCGGATATCGTCGAGATAGCGTGCGATCCCGCTGCGGCTGCGGATATCGAGGTCCGCGGTGATCTTGCCGTACGCGCGATGGTTGACCATCACGTTTTGGACCGTACCGCCCAGATCGACGATGGTGTCGAGCTCGTCCTCGAGCTGCTCGACCGTATGGCGGACCTTGACCAGACGCGTGGGGATATCCGCATCCGAAGAACCCTCGCGCAGCACATACCCGCGGTTGGTCGCAACGATATCGTGCCCGTCGGCGCGCAGCAGGGCGATATCCTGCACGATCACCTGGCGGCTCACGCCCGCGGCGTCGGCCAGGGCCGTCCCGCTCACGGGCCGCTCGGCCCCACGCAGGTTCTGCAAGATCGCGTTCCTGCGCTCATGTCCCATCAACGGCATCCACCTTCACCTCCCATGTGTAATTTGGGGACGGGTGCGTTTTGCACACCACGCACCTACACCATGCGCAGATGCTTCAAAGAGAGGTCCAAGATGGGCGCCGAATGCGTGAGGGCACCGGATGAGATGAAGTCGACTCCCAGGTCGGCGAGGGCGCGGATGTTGCCCGCGTCCACGTTGCCCGAGGCCTCCACCTTGGCCCGGCCGTCGATGAGCGCGACCGCCTCGGCCATCTGCTCGTGCGTCATATTGTCGAGCATGATGATGTCGGCTCCGGCTTCGAGCGCCTCGCGCACCATGTCCAGGTCCTCGCACTCGACCTCGACCGTGCAGACGAACGGCGCGTGCGCGCGGGCGCCCGCCACCGCGGCGGTGATGCCGCCCGCGGCGTCGATGTGGTTGTCCTTGAGCATGACCGCCTGGGAGAGGTTGTAGCGATGATTGGCACCGCCGCCCGCCTCGACCGCGGCCTTTTCGAAGATGCGCAGGCACGGCGTGGTCTTGCGCGTGTCGACGAGCTTGGTCTTCGTCCCCTCCAGGGCCGCGGCCATACGGCGCGTGTACGTCGCGATACCGCTCATGCGCTGCAGGAAATTCAAGGCAACGCGCTCGCCCGAGAGCAAGACGCGCGCGTCGCCGTGCACGATGCCCAGCAGCTGACCGGGCTCGACCGCGTCGCCGTCGGCGACGCGAGCATCAAAACTCGTGTTCGGGTCGAGCAGGGTGAAGGCGCGCTCGAACACATCGAGGCCCGCGATCACACCCTCGGCCTTGGCGATGAGCTGCACTTCGGCCTCGCGACGCTCGGGGCAGACGGACTCGGTCGACAGATCGCCCGCGTTCATGTCCTCGCGCAGGGCGAAGCGGATGATGTCGTCGGCCACCAGGTTCATGGTGATGGGATTCATGCGAGCCTCCTATATAAGAGTGTCGATGTTCAGCTCAAACGCCGGAAGACCGGGGAACAGGTCGCACGGCGCGCGATGCACGCCATCGAGAGCCGGGGCACCGGCCTCCTCCACGGGCAGGCTTTCGCCCGTCGCCATCTTCCACGCCGCACGGCGCGCAAAAACCAAAGACTCAAGCAGCGAGTTGCTCGCCAAACGGTTCTTGCCGTGCACGCCGTTGCAGGCGGTCTCCCCCGCCGCGTACAGATGCGGCGCGCTCGTGGCCGAATCGCGATCGACGCGCACACCGCCCATGAAGTAATGCTGCGTTGGAACGACCGGAATGGGCTCGGCGAGGATGTCGCGCCCCCTCTCCAGGCAATGTGCCCGGATGTTGGCGAAGTGCGCGGTCACGACCTGTGGGTCGACCGGTGCGAAGCTCAGCCACTCGTACTCGGTGCCCTCTTTGCGCATCTCATCCTGGATGGCGCGCGCCACCACATCGCGCGGCTGGAGCTCGTCGGTAAAGCGCTCGTGGGAATGATTCAACAAGATCGCCCCCTCGCCGCGGCAACTCTCGGACACGAGGAAGGTGCGGCCGGGCTCGGCGGAATACAGGCCGGTGGGGTGAATCTGCACGTACTCGAGATGCTCCTGCTTGATGCCGTAAGCGCTGGCGAGGAAGCACGCATCGCCTGTGAGCTGGGGGTAATTCGTCGAATGCTGATACACGCCACCGATGCCCCCCGTGGCGAGCAGGGTATTCTCCGCATGAATGCAGAAGGGTTCGCCACACTCAAGGTCGGCGGGGGCGGCGTCGAGGGACTCGCCCACGCCGGCGACGGCACGCAGCTCCTCGATCGTGGCCGTCGAGGATGCAGCGGTGACGGGAAGTGCCAGCACACCCGTGCAGGCGGGCGCGCCATCCGCATCCGCCCCGCCGCCCTCATGCGCATCGAACAGCAGATCGACCATGGCGACATGCTCGAGAATCCGCACGTTGGGCAGGCGCTTGACCGCCGCCAGCAGCGCCTCAGTGATCTCCTTGCCCGTCACGTCGGCATGAAACGCGATGCGCGCCCGGGAGTGCGCGCCCTCACGCGTGAAGGCCAGTGAGCCGTCCTCCTCGCGCTCGAACTCCGCGCCCAGCGCAATCAGGTCGTTGATGACCGCGCGCGAGGAACGGATCATGATGTCCACGCTCTCGCGGCGGTTCTCGCCGTGCCCGGCGTGGAGCGTGTCCTCAAAGAACGAGTCGTAATCCTCGGCCTCGGGCAGCACGCAAATGCCACCCTGGGCGAGCATCGAATCGCACTCGTCGAGAGCACCCTTCGACAGCATCACGATCTTGGCACTCGCCGGCGCGGTGAGCGCGGCGTACAAGCCCGCCACGCCGCATCCGACAATCGCGATATCGCACGTCATGCCCATATGGTTCGCCGCCATCCGCGGCCCCTTTCATTCCGGCGCCCCATGCAAGGGGCGCATCCGGACGGGTACCGCCCATGCGGGACCCTGCCGGCCCATCCTAGCGGGCGGCGTATTCCAGCATGCGATCGAGCGTGCGCTGCGCAGCGCGGGCCGCGTCCTCATCCACCGAGATATGTACGGCGCCCGAACCGCTCTCGAGACACGCCACGAGCTTATCGAGCGTGATGCCGTCCATATCGGCGCAGGTGGGCGGGGTCTTGGTCACATAGAAGCGTTTGTCCTGGCCGGCGCATCGCCGTTCCAACTCGTAGAGCACGCCGTCAACCGTGACGATGATGAACTCGCGGGCGTCGCTCGCCTCCGCAAAACCGATGATGTCGGCGGTCGAGCCGATGAAGTCGGCCTCCGCCAGAATCGCCTCGGTGCACTCGGGATGCGCCAGCGTGAGCGCCTCGGGGTGCGCCACCTTGAGCTCGCGCAGCTCGGCGAGGGAAATCGCCTCATGACGCGGGCAGCATCCGTCGTTCAGGATCACGTGCTTCTCGGGCACCTGCTGCGCGACATGACGGCCCAGGTTCCGATCGGGGATGAACAGGATGTGGTGCTGCGGCAGCTCGCGCACGATCTTGACCGCGTTGGAGGAAGTCACGCAGACATCGCTCCAGCTCTTGATCTCCATGGTCGAGTTGACGTAGCACACCACCGCAAGATCGTCGCCGTACTCGGCACGGGCGCCGTCGATCGTCGCCCGGCTCACCATATGGGCCATGGGGCAATCCGCCGCAGGCTCCGGCAAGAGCACGGTCTTTTCGCGATTGAGGAGTTTGGCGCTCTCGCCCATGAACTCCACACCGCATAAGACGATGGTCTGTTGCGGCAAGGTCTTAGCGAGCTTTGCGAGGTAGAACGAATCACCCACGTAATCGGCGACGGCCTGCACCTCGGGCTCGACATAGTAATGCGCGAGTATCACCGCGTCGCGCTCGGATTTGAGTTCCTCGATGCGCTCGCGCGTCTCGGCGGGCACCGCCGCCGCGCGCTCCAGGGCGCCGCCCCTCGTCTGTGCCATGCGGTCCTCCCGACATTCGCAGGTTCGTTGAGGAAAGTATGGCACTGGGGGCTTCCACTGACAAGACAGCTGACAAGACACCTATGGAATCAGCGAATTGCAGCGGCGCGGAAAACCCATTTAGTACGGCGCCCCCAGCGGTGGCATCTGCTTGAGATACGCCCACATCCGCTGCTTTTCCGCCGGCTGGGACAGCGCGGCCTCGAAGCCATCGAGCGCGAGTACGCGGCGGCCGAGAACCGGCGCAATGAGTCCGGGTTTGAGCATGGCGGTATCGAAGTCCTCGATGATCGCGAGGGCGTCGGCATAGGTCTCGCGCAAAAGATCGGCGGCCGCATCGTCCAACAGGATGACCGCCTCGGGATCGAGCGCCTCAAGCGCCTCGCGGAACAGGTCGACAGGCAGCGGATCGCCCGCCGTCAGGCCGTCCGCCACCGCCGCGTCGCCCGAGCCGGCAACCGCAGCCAGCACGCAAAGATCTTGCGGTTCCCATCCGATGGCGCCGAGCGCCGCACGCAGGGCCGTGCCGTCCGCGCCCGAAAGCAGCGGCTCGCCCGAGCGCTCGGCATCGTTGAGCTCGCCCTTGACAAGCACGACCGGCGAAAACGCGTTGCCCGCCATGCGGACCCCGCGCGCCTCGAGCCCCCTGAGCTCCTGCTCGGCTGCAGCCGCCAGCGCCTCCTTGCGCTCCTGTGTAGTGATGGCCATCCGTCGAACACCCGCCCCCACGATCGCACGCCGGCCCGCAAGCCAGGCGAAAAGAATCACACCGAATCATTCTACTCCCGGTGTAACGGGCGCGCAGGCATGGGTATAACGTCCTCGATTCGAAAGACCCTCGTCGGCGGGCGCCGGCGGGAGCGCGTATATAGGAGGAATCCATGTCCAACGTCACCGAGGTGAATGCCGCCAACTTCGACTCCATGCTCGCAGGCGAACTGCCCGTCCTCGTCGATTTCTGGGCCCCGTGGTGCGGCCCGTGCCGCATGCTCTCCCCCGTTGTGGATGAGCTGGCCGGCGAGCTCGAGGGCAAGGTCACCGTCGTCAAGTGCAATGTCGACGAGAACCAGGATCTTGCCATGCGCTTCGGCGTCATGTCCATCCCCACCGTCGTCTTGCTGAAGGGCGGCGCCGAGGCCATGCGCTCCGTGGGTGCCGTTCCCAAGCCCAAGCTCAAGGCCGACATCGAGGCAAACCTGTAAGGATCGCCCGCCGAACATGGCGCGCATCTGCACCGCGACCCCCTCAACGACCGCGCCATCCCCCGGCGCGGTCGCTTTTTGTGCAGAACCATTCACCGCAGCAAAGCGAATGACTCTGCTGTGCTTTATGCGGAGCCGTCGGCACTCTTGGTAGACTGTATGATGTATGCCGCGCGAAAGGGCCTGTCCTCCCGCGCGCATGAAGACGCGCCGTGCGGCCTGTAAGTCCGCAGCGTGCGCCAGGCTGTAAGGGGATCTCATGGAACCCATTTCGCAGGGAATGCAAGGGCCTGCCGTCGAGGACGTGCAGACGCGCCTTTCCTCGCTTGGATATATGATCGACGCCGCCGAGATGACGGCGAAGGAGTTCGGCGCAGCCACGGCTGCGGCCGTTCGCGCGTTTCGCGCCCAGCAGGGATTGGATGCGGGCGAGGATGTGGACGGCACGTGCTGGAGCGCGCTGGTGGACGAGTCTTACAAGCTCGGCGATCGCACGCTGTACCTGCGCCTTCCCAATTTCCACGGCGCCGATGTCCGCGCCCTGCAGCGCGCCCTCAACACGCTCGGCTTTGCCTGCGGTGTCGACGACGGCTATTTTGGACCGCATACCGAAGCCGCCCTGCAGCAGTTCCAGGAGAACGTGGGGCTGTTCGCCGATGGCATGGCATTCCAGGACACCTTCAATTACGTGAATCGCCTGCACCACGTGTGGGAAGGCAAGCCCTCCGTGATCGACGTCGAGGCTGAGGCCCGCATGGGGTTCGCCCGCGCCGCGAGCGTGCTCGAAAGTTGGAGCATCGCCATCGGCGGTGAGGACGCAATCGCCCGCAACGTTGCCTCGCGCGTGTGGAATATCGCAACCGCAACAACCGATGGCAGCGGCATCGTGCTGTACGACGACGAAGCACCCGAGGATGTTGACCTGATCGTCGAGATCGCCTCCGATGCGCTGCCCGACGACGCCGAGCCGCGCGCCACGATCACGCTGGCCGAGTGCAACAACCTCTCACTGCGCATCAAGACGGCGGTCGCCGCGGCGACCACCCGCCCGATCAAGCTCCGCATCGAGCTCACAGGCATCACCGGCTACGGAACGTTCACCTCAAGTGATGCACAAACTCTGGCCGTTCGCCTTCTCGACGGCCTGTGTGATGCGCTGAGCGACTAGGTACGCTACACTAGAGCGGCGCGCTTGCGCGCCCACACTCATTTGGGGCATCGTCCAGCGGCAGGACCCTGGTTTTTGGTACCAGTTACGGGGGTTCGAATCCCTCTGCCCCAGCCATGATAGACAGGCCCGGTCACGTATGTGGCCGGGCTTTTTCGAAAGGGCGCCCCATGACCTACACCCACGTGATATTCGACCTTGACGGCACACTGCTCAACACCCTTGAGGACCTCACCATCGCCGGCAACCATGTATGCGAATCCCGCGGATGGCCCACCTACACGGCGGACCAATTCCGCTACAAAGTCGGCAACGGGCAGATCAAGCTCATCGAGCGCCTTATTCCCGCCGAATTCATGGGGAACGGCCGCATTTTTGAGCAGGCGCTCGCCGACTTCCGCGCCTTCTACGCCGAGCACAAGGAAGACCACACGGCTCCCTACCCCGGCATTCTCGACCTTCTCGACACCCTGCGCAGCGCAGGCGTGACCTGTGCCGTGCTCTCCAACAAGGACCACGCGGCAACGGTCCCACTCGTCGAGCGCTACTTTGGCGACCTCGTGGCCCTGGCGCAGGGACGCATCGACGCCTTTCCTCCCAAGCCCGACCCGGCAATCACCGCGTACGTCCTCGAGCAGCTCGACGCAGATCCGAAGACCGCCCTATACGTGGGAGACTCCAATGTCGATATCGCCTGCGGACACAACGCGGGCATGCGCTCGTGTGGCGTGGCGTGGGGCTTTCGCGGCCGCGCGGAGCTCGAGGGCGCCGGTGCCGATTACGTGATCGACACTCCCGAGGAGCTGCTCGACATCGTTTTGTAGCGCGTCTCCTGCCGCGCACCCCTTCGGCCCCTCCCGTGCGCGGTTCCAAGGACCACCGATGGGGCATTATGCATCTTCCAGCCCCATAAGTCTCGTATTATTCAGTATGCGAATGCCGCGCATTTCACTCGATCGACTTTTGGTAATTGGAATCCGCATACATGGGAAACAGCGCACAGGATGGCGCTTAAAATCCCAGCTCGCTTAAGCGCCGGATGGGCCGCTCATCGGCAAATCGGCTAACTAATTACCAAAAGTCGATGAATTGACTTTCAAGGCGGGGCGGACGCCGCAAAGGCCCCTTCATCAAATGCGGAACGATGAAAAACAAGGGCCCACAGCAAACGGGCGCGCAGAGCCGAAGCCCCACGCGCCCCCAGGCGCTCATTCCCGCAGATATGTCAGGCTACAAGCTACATCATGGCCTCGAGAATCTGCTGCTCCGCGCTATCGGTGGCAGACCAAGTATTCTCATCGTCCTTCTCATACGTGAACACGCACTCGCTCTCCTCGAGTTCGGCGTTCTTCACAGCCTCCATGAGCATGGCCCCCGCCTCTTTATACAGGGCCTCCTCGCTCTCCACGGTCTGAGGATCGATCGTGGTCAGATACTCCTGGAACTTGCCTGTGAACTCGGACATGATCGCGGTAAGGGACTTCATCTTGAGTGCGACCGTGGCATCGGCGGTGCCGGCCTCCTCGTCGACCACGACCTCCTTGATCTCGTGGGTGAACCCGTCGAGATAGGCCTTCGCGAACTCCTGGGTATCGATGCCGAGCGTCTCGAACCCGCCATCCGAGCTGTCCGTCATGGCGGTGAGCAGCTCCTCATTATCCGGAGAGACCTCGGAAAAGGCCGTCTCGAGATCCTCGCGGATGAGCTCCTCGACCGAAGGACCGCCGCAACCTCCCAGGAACACAGTGCAGGCCACGGCGAGCACCATCAACGGGATCGTCCAAAACCTCTTCTTCATGTCTTTTCCTCCCAACAGCGGAATGCAGCCCCGTACGGCACGCGCCACCGAGGCGAACGTTGGCCTGATGATACGTGAAGAATTCCAGGTAGACGACAGCGTCTCGGTGAACGGCCGATGCAAAAAGCGGGCGCCGGCAAACCGCCGACGCCCGCCTCGCCAGATCGCTCGGATGCAAACGCTACTCACGCGCACCATACTGCTCGTAGTACGCATCGATGGCGGCCTTGAGCTCGTCATCGATCACCACACGGCCGGCAACCTCGCGGTTGTACAGGTGCTCGGTCACCTCGGCCATGGACACGATGCTCGCCACGGGGAACCCGTACTTGGCCTCGATCTCCTTCTGCGCGGTGGTGACGCCGCCCTTGCCGACCTCCATGCGGTTGAGGCTCACGATGAGTCCCTTGACCTCGACGTTGGCGGCGTTCATGAGCTTGGGGTACGTCTCATCGATGGACTTGCCGGACGTGGTCACGTCCTCGACCATCACCACGCGGTCACCGTCCTTGAGCTCGTAACCCAGCATGCCGCCCTTATCGGCGCCGTGATCCTTGACCTCCTTGCGGTCGGAGCAGTAACGAACCTCCTTGCCATACAGCTTGTGCATGGCGATGGCGGTGACCACGGACAGCGGGATACCCTTGTAGGCCGGGCCGAACACGACGTCGAAATCCAGACCGAAGTTATCGTGAATGGCGCGGGCATAGTACTCGCCCAGGCGCATGAGCTGCTCGCCGGTGACGTAAGCGCCCGCGTTCATGAAGAACGGGGACTTGCGGCCGCTCTTGAGGGTGAAATCGCCGAACTTGAGCACGTCGGACTCGACCATGAACTCGATGAACTCCTGCTTGTAAGCCTCCATGAGGCCTCCTTCCATGCGGGCGCGTCCACCGCGCTCACCCGTTTGTTTGACCGACTCCAGGGTAGCAGAAAAGCGCCCCTTGCCGCGAACGAGCAGGGGGCGCAAGGTGACGAGAGAAATTGCGGCGCCTGTCGATGAGGCCACCCGCCGCATTCAACGCGAAGGGGCGCTGGACGCCGCCGGCGCTTCGAGGTCGAATCGCATTCAGCGCTGAACTAGCAGATCTTGAAGACCCAGCCGTGCGCATCCTCGATCTGGCCGCCCTGAATGCCGGTGAGGGTCTCGCGGAGACGCTTCATGACGGGGCCGGAGGACTCGTGACCGTCCGGGAAGACGACGACCGTCTCACCGTCGTGGATCTCGCCCACCGGGGAGATGACCGCGGCGGTGCCGCACAGGCCGCACTCGACGAAGGCGCCGGAAGCGACCTCATCCCAGGTAACCGGACGCTCGTCGACGGCGATTCCCAGGTCCTGGGCCACCTGCACGAGCGAACGGCGCGTGATGGAGGGCAGGATCGAGTCCGTATGGGACTTGGGCACCACGAGCGTGCCGTCCTTGGCGACGAACAGCACGTTGGCGCCGCCGGTCTCCTCGACATAGGTGCGGGACTCGGAGTCGAGGTAGAGATTCTCGGCATAACCCGCGGCATGCGCCTCGGTAACCGCCTTGAGGCTCATGGCGTAGTTGAGGCCCGCCTTGATGTTGCCGGTGCCACGCGGCGCGGCGCGGTCGTACGGAGAGACGCAGAGCTTGACCGCCGTGTCGCCGCCCTTGAAGTACGGGCCCACGGGCGTCACGAGGATGCGGAACTGGTACTCGTCGGCGGGCTTCACGCCGATGACGTCGCCCGTGGCGATCATGAGCGGGCGGACGTAGAGCGTCGCGCCGGAACCGAACGGGGGCACCCACGCGGCGTTGGCCTCAACGACCTGTTTGACCGCCTCGACGAAGCGGTCCTGCGGGAAGGCGGGCATGACCAGGCGCTCGGCGGAATCGGCCATGCGCTGGGCGTTCATGTCGGGACGGAAGCACACGATGGACCCATCGGCGGTGGTATAGGCCTTGAGCCCCTCGAAGACCTCCTGGCAATAATGGAAGATGCCCGCGCACTCCGACAGCGTGATGCTGTGATCGGTGGTCAGGGCGCCCTCATCCCATGCGCCGTCCTTGTAGTTGGACACATAGCTATAGTCGGTCTTGCGATAGCTGAAATCGAGGTTTCCCCAGTCCAGGTCCTTCTTCTCAACGGTCATGACATGCTCCTTCGCATTCGTGTCCGTGCGTTCGCGGGAGGGCGCGGCAGGCACTTGTGCGCACCCTCCCGCGCGAGCGCGCGGGGTTTGTATGCCAGCGGCAAAGCTGGGCGAAAGCCGCTCGATTGGTTTTACGGCAAGCTTCATTGTACTGCGCTCAAATAAAGCATGGCCCATGTGCAAAATCTTTAGGGGCTTGCCTAGTTTAGGGACCTTTCTCGGAGTTCCCTCAACATGAACTTGT